>JAFSGD010000017.1 GCA_017434845.1 Clostridia bacterium | reverse complement strand
TGGAGGTAGCGGGTTCGAACCCCGTAATCCGCTCCAAAACCTTCCGCTTAGTCCATAGCGGTCGGGTACGGCGCCATAGCCAAGCGGTAAGGCAGAGGTCTGCAAAACCTTTATTCCCCAGTTCGATTCTGGGTGGCGCCTCCACAACGCCTATAACTTAATATTTATATATTCCTTTTTGATGCTGATGTGGCACAGGCGGTAGCGCACATCCTTGGTAAGGATGAGGTCATGAGTTCGAATCTCATCATCAGCTCCAAAAATGGTTCGGTAGTTCAGTTGGTTAGAACGCCGCCCTGTCACGGCGGAGGTCGTGGGTTCGAGTCCCATCCGAATCGCCATCGCTTTCCTGCAATAGCGGGGGAGTGATATGCCTCTGTAGCTCAGTTGGTAGAGCAGGAGACTGAAAATCTCCGTGTCATTGGTTCAATTCCGATCGGAGGCACCAGCGGATTTAGCTCATTTGGTAGAGCGCCACCTTGCCAAGGTGGAGGTAGCGGGTTCGAACCCCGTAATCCGCTCCAAAATGAAACGACAATTTTCGAAAGAAGATTGTCGTTTTTTTTGTTCTCTTCGCTTTTCTATTTTCGTTCTTCACTTTTCTCCCAAAATGCCGCATCCGAAAAAAGACCTGTAACACAGGTCTTTTTTTGTTGCGATTTTTTTGAGAAACCGATGAGAAACTCATGCGAATTCGGCGGGATTTATTCGGGATGAAAATTGATAAAAAGGATGATAGACTTAAAGCCGTCAGATGCACATCGCGCCGCCGAAAAGGAGGATTGATCAAAACGGCGAAGCAAACCGCGCGGCAAATAAAGAATGCCGCGTTTAAAAACCAAAAAGAATGCGAGAAAATGGTTAACGATTATTTTGCAACCTATCTTCCCGAAAGCGGTGAGGTTGCCGATATCGAATCGCTTGCCGATTATCTCGGAACAACTCGAGACGAGATAATGTCGCTGTTAAATGACAAGCGCTTCGGTAAAACCTTAAAATTGGCAAGGAACCGCATTGCAAAAATCAAAAAACAGCTCGCGTTCGGCGGAAAGATACCTGCGGCGGTTCTTTCCTTCGACCTGAAAAACAACCACGGCTACCGTGATAAGCCCGATGACAACGAGGCTTGCGGAGAGCAGGTCGTTTTTAAAGGAAAAACAGCCGATTGGGCTCAATGAGAGAAATTGAATTCACACCCAACGCGAAGCAGATAGAGTTTTTCGAATCAACCGCAAAATACACCGCCTACGGAGGAGCGCGTGGCGGCGGAAAAAGCTGGGCGATGCGAACAAAGCTTATTTTGCTGGCGTTGAACTATCAGGGAATTCAAATCCTTCTGCTCAGAAGAACGCTTGCGGAACTGCGTGAAAACCACCTCTTGCCAATGATGTCCTTGCTGAAGGGGGCGGCAACCTATTCGGCAGGCGAAAAGGAATTCCGCTTCCCGAACGGCTCGAGAATAAAGCTGGGCTATTGCGACAGCGAAAACGACGTGCTTCAGTTTCAAGGGCAGGCTTATGAGGTGATAGGTCTCGAAGAGGCAACGCATTTCACCGAATTTCAGTTCCTTGCGCTAACCGAAAGCAATCGTGCCTCGGGCAATATGAAGCAAAGCTTTGTGCCGAGAATGTATTTCACCTGCAACCCCGGCGGTGTCGGGCACGGCTGGGTAAAGCGAAGATTCATAGACCGTGATTTCCGCGGGAGTGAGAAACCGGATGATTATCGCTTTATAAAAAGCCTTGTGTTCGATAACCGCTATATTATGGAAAACGATCCCGGCTACGTAGATACCCTGATGAACCTGCCCGAAACAAGAAGAAAAGCGATGCTTTTCGGCGATTGGGATGCCTTTGAAGGAGCCTTTTTCCCCGAATTCGAACATAAAAGGCATGTCGTTTCGTCAAGCATTGCAATTCCCGAGGGTGCGGTCAGGTTCAGGGCGCTCGATTACGGCTTGGATATGACAGCCTGCCTTTGGTGCGCCGCCTGCGGAGACGGAAGCATAATCGTTTATCGCGAGCTTTATAAAAGCGGACTTCTTCTTTCGGAGGCTGCCGAGCATATTCTTTCGGCAACCCCCAAAAATGAACGTATACGGTATACCGTCGCTTCGCCCGATCTTTGGAATCGCCGACAGGAAAGCGGCAAGAGCGGATTTGACATTATGAGCGGAAGCGGTCTGCGAAATATGATAAAGGCTGATAATTCAAGAATTGCGGGGTGGCGTGTCGTTCGCGAATACCTCAAAAGCGTTGATCTCGCGTCCGAGCCGAAGCTTAAGATAGCCGATAACTGCAAAAATCTTATTCGCTGTCTGCCGTTGCTTAGGTTCGATGAAAAAATAAGGGAGGATGCCGCGGATTCTCCCCACGAGATAACCCACGCGCCCGAGGCACTGCGATATGCGTTAATGTCGCGTCAGCCCCGCCCCGCAAAACCGCAAAAGCAACGATTTATCGGTAGCGCCTATGCATTTGACGAACACAAGCAAAGCCGAACCGACGATTTCGCAGAATTTCTTGCTTATTGAAAAAGAGGTGAATAATGAAAAACCGCAAGCAAAAACCCTTCACGGAGGAGTGGGAGCTCTACGAGAAGGGAAAGGAGTATAATTACTCGATCAATCTTTATGAAACGGTGAACACCAACGAAAGATTTTTCAGAGGCGATCAATGGGATAATCTTAATTCGGGCGGTCTGCCCACCCCGGTGTTCAATATCTTTAAGCGCATTATCGGCTATTTCACAAGCAGCATAATGCAAACGCCGATCAAAATGCGCTATTTACTCAGCAACCCAAGCGGCGGCTCAGGTCAAAGCGCGCAAGAGGCGGGCCTCGCCTCTGAAAAGCTCAACCGCATTGCAGATATGCGTTGGGAGAAAAACAAAATGAACGACCTGCTTGCCTCGGCGCTGACCGATGCTGCCGTTTCGGGCGATGCTGTCTGCTACACCTATTGGGATTCGGATATAAGAACCGGCCAAGCGTTCACGGGCGATTTTAGAACCGTTCTTATCGATAACACAAACGTGTTTTTCGGCGATCCCAACTCTAAAAACCTTCAGAAACAGCCTTATATTCTTATCGCTCAGCGCGAAACGGTTTGCGATCTTATCGCACAGGCAAAGCGCAACGGCGTTTCCGAGGAAGAAATCGAAAAGATCGTTCCCGACAGCGAAACCGCCGAGCAATCGGGCGATATGGCGCGCCTGGAGCTTGAAAACACAAAGTGCATTTCGCTTATCAAGCTTTGGAAGGACGAAAACGGAAGGGTGCTTTACAGAAAATCGGTGAAGAATGCCGTTATCAAGGATACCACCGAAACCATGCTTACGCTTTATCCCGTTGCCTTCTTTAACTGGAATTCCGTAAAAAACAGCTGGCACGGTCAGGCTGTCGGAACCGGACTTGTTGATAACCAAATATTCATCAACAAGGGCTTCGCCATGGTGATGAAGCACATGATGGATACCGCGTTCTCAAAGGTGGTTTACGATTCAACGCTTCTCGACGGCTGGTCCGACCGCGTTGGTGAAGCCATTGCCGTAAACGGTCCTGTCGACAGCGTTGCGAAGGTTATCTCGCCCGGTCAGATGCAATCGGGAATGTTAGAGGTGCTTTCCATGGCGATCGCGAACACCAAGGAGTTTCTCGGTGCAACCGATGCCGCGCTCGGCGACGTAGCCCCGAACAACACAAGCGCGATCCTCGCGTTGCAAAACGCATCGGCTGTTCCGCTTGAAAACGTCAAGCGCAACCTTTATCAGTTTGTTGAGGATATCGGCCTGATCTGGCTTGATTTTATGTTCTCGTATTACGATGATATGCGGTTGGTGGGAATCTTTGAAAACGGAACCGAGCGCTTCGAAAGCTTTTCGATGTCGCAGTTCCGCAACGGGCTGTTCGATTGCCGCGTAGACGTAGGTGCAAGCAGCTATTGGAGCGAGATCTCCTCGCTCAACACGCTCGATAATCTTTTAAAGCTCGGAAGGATCTCGACGGTGCAGTATCTCGAACGCCTGCCCGATGGACTTATCTCCGATAAAGAAAGACTTATCGATGAAATAAAGGCGGCTTCCGCCGCAAAAGAAGAAAGAAGGGAGATGAACGATCTTGAAAAGGATCAATAACGATCAGGTCCTCGATACCGTTTACGATATTGCTTCGGCGGCGGGTATGAGGATCGATGAATTTCTCGAAACGCTTGAGGAACGCTTTGGCGCAGAAACGCCGTTGCCCGAGGGCATTCCCGAGGAAATTGCCGAAGAGCTTTATGCCGCAAGAGAGGCAAAGAAAGAAGAACGCCGCAAAAACCGCATGGCGAAAAGCAGCGAAGAAGCTTCAGCTGAAATAAAACGCTTCCGTGAGCTGTTTCCCGAGGTTTCGGCAGACGATATTCCCGACGAGGTTTGGGATGACGTTGCCTCGGGCGCAACGCTCGCTCATGCATTTGCACTCTATTCTGTCGAAAACGAGCTTTTGAACAAGCGCGCCGCCGACGTAAACGAGCGCAATTCAAAAAAGAGCGCCGCCGCCTCCTCCGAGGGCTCGACCGAGCCGATATTCACCAAGGAGCAGGTTGAAAAAATGAACGGCAAGGACGTAAAAAACAACTATAAAGGCATTCTCCGCGCAATGAAAAGCTGGAGATTTAATTAAGGAGGTAATCACACTTGGCAAACTACAACAGTATTGAAAAGATCATAAGCGCAGAAATTCTTCGAACCAACGAAGATAACCTGCTTGCGAACACCGTTTGCAACACAAGCTTTTGCGGCGATATTAAAAACCGCGGCGACAGCGTTGTATTCGTCGGTCTTAACGACCCCACCGTATATGATTACGAGGGCACCGTTACCTATGAGGATATCGACGATTCCTCGCTTCAGCTTCTTATCGATCAGGATAAGGCGTTTTCCTTCAAGATCAAGGATATCGAAGCGCTTCGTTCATCTATCGGCTTAGAGGACAGCCAAACCAAGCGCGCTAGCTATCTTCTTAAAAACGAGGTAGACAGCTACGTTTTCTCACTTTATAAGGAAGCGGGCAACGATGCGGGCTCGATAGAGGTAACACCGTCGAACGTTCTCTCGACCATTGCCTATATGAAGCAGGTGCTCGAGGAAGCAAACGTTCCCGACGGAAGAACCTGGATAGTCGTTCCTCCGTTTGTTAAAACCAAGCTCATGCTTGCCGGCATCAAGTTCCAGATCAACAACGGCGTTAACGGCACCGGTGCGGTTGCATTCACCGATGAGCTCGGCTGTGATATCTATGTATCCAATCAGCTTGCAAAAAACAACTCGGGTGAAACGATTATGCTCGCAGGCTCTTATTCGGCTATCGCCTATGCCGAGCAGGTTCTCGAAACACAGGTGCTTGACCGTCTCGAAAACTCCTTCGATAAGGCGGTTCGCGGCAGACTTGTTTTCGGTGCAAAGGTAATCAAGCCCAACGAGCTTGTTTGCTGTGCCGTTTCCGATGGCGAAAACGAAATCTGATAAAATAAGAAAGGAATAAACAATAATGGCAGATCAGATCATAACAACCTATAAAGCAGACGGGCTCTTGAAGCCCACCGGTGTTGCGCTTCAGAAGGTTAGTGCCACCTCGGTTTATGCAACTCTTGTTGCCGATATTTCCGATTGCAAGGATAGCGTGGTTGCACTTATAGATGTCCCTTCAAGCGTAACCGGTAAAATAATGTTCTCTTTCCTCGGCAACGAGGAAAATGTCGACCGCAAACAAGAGGTGCGCCTCGTAAACGGCAAGCTGAACGTTATCCATATGGATACGCATTGCTACCAGCGCGCCGACGGCACCGCAAAATTCTTTATTTCAACCGACAGCATGGATGGCCTTGCCTCTCACAACATCAAAATCACCTTTATCAGATACACCCCTGTCGTAAACCACTAATAAATATTTTCGGGAGGGAAAGCTTTCTTTCCCTCCTTTTTTAAAGAAAGGAGAAAGAATGACAGGTAAAGAACTGTTTGAATCCGCGCTTGACCTTTGCGGCCTCAGAAAGACCGACGGAAAACTTCCCAACGACGTTTCCGACCTTGAACAGCGCGCCCTTTCGCTGATCAATATACTGCTTGCCGAAAACTCGATCCTCGATTGCCGCATCGGCAAAAAGAAGCACGAGGTTTATTCGATAACGTCGCTTTCCCAGGCTGTTCCGCTTTGCGATATAGTACAAAACCGAGTTTTGCCTTATGGACTTGCAAGGCTTCTTCTTCTCGGAGAGGACGATAATCTCGCTTCGGATATGAACCGCCTTTATAACGAGGCGCGCGCCGAGGCACTCGGCTTCGGTAAGCCCAAGGTAGAGCCGATAGCGGAGGTTTATAAATGAGAATAACCTCGCAAAAGGGCTTCAGCGGCGTAGATGAACGCGTTTCACTTCAAAATTCGCCCCGATATGCCTCTGCAATGAGAAATTTTCGCATAACCGAATCGGGCTCGTTGCAAAAGCGTCCCGATGCGGTTTATTGCTGCGATTTGCCTGACGAAACCATAAGGGGTGTTTGGCGCGGGAGCTTAAACGGAACCGATACGCTTCTTCTCGTCGGCGGAACCTCGCTTTACCGCGCCGACCCGAATCTTGAAACGATATCTCCCGTTTATGTCGGATATGTCGGCATGGGCGAATGCAATATATTCGAGTTCGATGGCTTCGTTTATATTAAAACCGTTACCAACTACGTGAAATATAACGGAACCGTTTTTTCAAACGTCGACGGCTATGTTCCGATAGTTGCAATAGGGTGCTCGCCCGAGGGTGAGGGCGAACTTTACGAGCCGATCAACCTTATTTGCAACAAGCGCAGAATACGTTATTCGGCGGACGGCGTTTCGACGATCTATAAAATAATCGAGGACGGCGTTATCGGTATCAGGCATTTCATGCTTAACGGCGAGGCCTACGATGCAGATTATACGTTCGATGCCGAGGAAAAAACGGTAACCTTTTCCGAACCGCCTCCCGCAGGGCTCAACAATCTCGAAATATGCTATATAATGGCAGATTCGGTAAGCCAAAAATGGCGTTTTCTCGGTTGTCGAAACCTGATGCTGTTCGGTGGAAATTCCGATGGCAGAATCTTTTTGTGGGGGCATAACGGTCTGCCCAACTACCGCTTCCATTCCGAGCTTGCGGAAGGCGTTCCGAGTGCCGAATATTTTCCGGTTAATAACTACACGGTCATCGGCAACAGCGAAATAACCTGCATCGTTCAGCAATATGACCGCCAGCTTATCTTCACAAAGGATAAGGCGTATTATTCCTTTTGCGAGCTTCGCGAGGATATGCTCGGCAACCTTTATTCATCGTTCCCCGTGTTTTCGCTCAACGGCTCAAAGGGGTGCCTTTTCCGAACCAACGGATGTGTTATCGATAACCGTCCCGTAACTCTCTGCGTCGATGGTATAAACCTTTGGGAATCGACTGATATCGAAAACGAAAAGAATGCCGTGTGCATCTCGCGCGAATTTTCGGGCGCGTTCAGAAATCTTATAAACGACGATTTAAGCAAAATGAAGCTCATGGATTTTCAGGCAAACCGCGAGCTTTATCTTATAAACGGCTCGATAGCCTACGTTTATAATTACGGGCTGGGCGCATGGTATCTTTTCAACGGCTTTGCCGATGATTGTTGCTTTGTATACGGAACTAAGATGTATTTCGCAAACGGAAGCAAGCTTTATTGGTTCGGCAACGAGGCGGGCTCGGGCGAAGACCGAACCGACATTTGGGAAAGCTGTTTTATAACCGCGGGCGCAGACAAAGGCGCTGTTGATGCCGTCGGATGCGAGCTCGATGCCTTCATTCAAGGGCCGGTAACCGTTTGCGTCGAGCTCGAAGAAAGCGGAAGCGGCAGAAAGGTATCGCGAAGCTTTGATTTTCCGTTTACCGAAAACCGATTTCACAGGCTAAGCTTCCGTCCCGCCTTAAAGCGTGTTATGCCGTTTCGCATAAGGCTTACCGAAAGCGGAAAGGGAAGCTGTGTTTTCCATAATATTTCAGTAATTACAAGATCTAAAGAAAGGAGCAGCAGACGTGGCATACTCTGATGCAATTAAAAAACTTAAGGATGCGTTAAAGGGCTATTCCGCCGAAGAGGAAAAGCTGGCATCGCTTTATAAAACGGCTGTTGAAGATGCCGAAAAACAACATGCGGCATCGCTTGAGCGCATAGAAAAGCAATATTCCTCCGACCGAAACACCGCTTATTCGGATACCGCGCGCGAGGAACGCAATCTGTTCAACCGCCTTTCGCAAAGAGGACTCGGCTCTTCGGGCGAGGCGGCTCAGGCAAAGCTGAATTCAAACGTTGTTCTCGCAAACCGTCTCGGCGCTTTGGCAAGAAGCAAGAATGATTCGGTTCTCGATTTAGAACTTGGTCTTTCGAGCACGAAAACCGAGCTTTTAAAGGAAGAAGCGCAAAAGAGAGGCGAGCTCGGCGAAAAGAAGAACCGGCTTGCCTCTGATATCGCGGAAATCGAGCTCGACCGCGAAACAGCGGCAAACGAGCTTAAAGCAAAATACGACTATCTCGAAGCATCTAAAAACACTTCGGATAAAAACGGCACTTCTTCGGGCGATAAAGAAGAAGCGCCTTCCGACGAAGCCGAAACGGTCGTGGGCTATGTTCCCGAGGTCAGCGCAAGCGAGCTCGCAAAGCAGCTTATAAAAAGCGCGGCATACGACGAAAGATATATAACCACCGAAACCGACAGACACCGCATCGATAAATATCTTCTCGAGCTCAAAAGCATTTATAACATCAACGAGGATTATTACAACGACCTTGTTTTTGCGCTTGAGGGATATGGCTATGAGGCGGGCGATGAAAGCGATAAGCGCGTTTCGGTAATAACCGTTGATGCCGAAGAATATTATAATAAACGCTATAACGATTATTACGACCAATTTATTCTATTCGGCATGACCGACAATTCGGCGCGCCTGCAGGCAGATAAGACCGCAAAGCTCAGAATGCTCGAATACACCTATGATCGTTGCAAAACGGTAGAGGAATTCAGAAAATGCTGCCTGACAGTCGGCATTCCGCCCAAAGAAATCGGCGAATTTCTTGAAAGCGATTACGCCAAGCCCAAAACCACCGCGGACAAAAAGGAATATACTGGCAGAAAGCCTTATAAGGCAGGCGACGTTATCCATTCCAACAATTCGTGGGATTACCGCTGATTACCAAACCGAAAAGGAGGAAAGTGAATGGATTTTTCCGCATATATCGATCCCGAGCTCTATGCGATCGTGCCTCTGCTTTACGTTATCGGAATGCTCTTGAAAAAAAGCAGTATAAACGATAAGTGGATCCCGCTGATTCTCGGCGGCGCGGGCATCTGCTTTGCGATTTCATATAAGCTCGCCGCGGGCGTTCCCTCAGACAGTGCAGAGATATTAAAGTTTTGCATCGCATCTGTTTCTCAGGGCATACTTTGCGCGGCGGCAAGCGTTTATGCAAACAACATAGTAAAGCAGTTAAAAAATAACGATTCAAAGGAAGAAGATAATGAAAACGTTGATAACGGCGATAGTTAGATTCATTTCGTTTTATGCCGATTGCATCTATTATCTGCTGTTCGAGCCTTAATGGGCTTTGAGCTTTTGGGCGAGCTCTTGCCGCTCGTTCTTTCTTCCGCCGGAGTAACTGGAAGCGTTTTTGCCGCCATAATGACGGTTGTGTTCAAAAAGGTGCGCAACGATGCCGAGCAGCGCCGCACCGAGCGATTAAAGCTTGAGATAATGCGCCTTGAGGGCGAAGAACGCCTTTCGGCACTTCTGTTTGCAATGCTTCGCCGTTCGCGCGGCGTCGGAACCGATGCCGAGCTCGCCGAGGCGGAGAGGGCATATAACGAATATCTTAATTCAAGCAGAATGCTCAAGAACGAAATAATCGGTGAGCATACGTTTGAATAAAAAGGGTCTGTTGTGTTTGCTTTTTGCACAACAGACTTTTTTCTTGACCGTCTGAAGAAAGTGTGATATACTATCTGTGCGACACAGTTATATATATCTGTTTTGTGGGAATAGTATGTTTTGATAAAAACATATTCCCTCTTTTCGTGTTCCTGCAAAACGGATTCGATAATTGTGTCGCAACAATTCGGAGGGCTGTGTTTTTTGTGCGTGGCTTTTCGAAGCTGCGCACTTTTTATTTATCGGTAGGGAAAATATGGTTGATATAAAGGAATCTGCAGATTTAATGCTCGAAAAGCCGGATCGACAAATAACGAAAGCATTTTTAAATGATGAGGGAGTATACACGCTTATAGACGGCAGATTGGATTTTTCTCTGATCGTAATAAAAGCAAACAACGGATACAGAGATATAGGTGCATTTATTCCGCCCGAATTCAAAAAAACGGTGCGTAAAAAAAGAAACAGAGAAACAGCGTGTTACAAGTTTGGTATTAACAACGATATTTTTGCGGTTTATAATATGCTGAAGAAATTAGCTTTTCGCGATGGTGTTGTATTGGGTAAGCTGTTTTTATACGACAACAAAAATAATCGTCGATATGATTTATTAGATCCGCTTATAGAAGATGCGGAAGGTATAGTCAGATCTTTCCGTTTTACGTATTCGTGTGATTATAATGTGGTTGATTTTGTGCGCGACTTATAAAATCGCGCACATTTTTTATTGCAAATAAGATTTAAATATGTTAATATTGAAGCAGAACCAAAACAAAACCGTTAAGGAGAAAAAAATGAAAAGGCTGTTAATATTTATCATGGCTATGCTAACCCTTTCTCTTCCGTTAAACTCTCTTGCGGCGGGCGATATCAACCAAACCGCCGAGTTCTGCACCTATGAAAACAAAGATACGGTCCTTCCTTACCGTCTCATTCTTCCCGAAGGTTACGATGCCGAAAAGACCTATCCGCTTATTTTCTTCTTCCACGGCGCAGGCGAAAGAGGCAACGATAATAAGCTTCAGTTTTTCCATTGCGTTCAATATCTTGCCGATCAGCTCCCCGAATGTATTATAGTTGCGCCTCAGTGCCCCCTTAATAATCAGTGGGTCGACACTCCTTGGGTAAAAGGTGCTTATTCTGTCGATAACGTTCCTGAATCCAACGAAATGAAAGCCGTTATCGAGCTTTTGGAAGAGCTCAAGGGCAAATATTCCGTCGATACCGACCGCATCTATGCTTCGGGCATTTCCATGGGCGGCTTCGGCGTTTGGGACGTTATGATGCGTCATAACGATATCTTCGCCGCGGGCATTGCCGTTTGCGGCGGCGGCGACGTTTCCAAGGGCGAGCTTCTTAAGGATACCCCGCTTTTCGTCTTCCATGGCGATGCCGATACCGCTGTTCCCGTAACGGGCTCTCGCGATACCGTTCAGGCAATTAAGAATGCCGGCGGAACCCTCGTTGAATACGTTGAATATAAAGGCGCAGGCCACGGCATCTGGAACGATGCCTTCAAAACCGAAGGTCTGCTTGAAAAGCTTCTCGAATGCAAGCTTTCCGATCGCTATCCCACAGAGGAATCCTCCGAGCCCGTTCCCGAAAGCGAAACCGAAACCGAGGCTGCTTCTCCCGACGCCGCCGAGGAAAGCAAAGGCCTCTCGCTTCCCGTTATCATTGCCATTATCGCGGCTGTTGCCATTCCCGTTGCGATGATCATATTCCTTCTCGTTATCAAAAGAAAATAAATGAACGGAGGTCCCGTTTTGAATTACGAACCCGAAATGTTTGATCCTGCGGGCGTGAATAAGCCGATAAAGCCAAAAAACAAAAAAGCGAAAAAGGTTTTGATATATTTGCTTTGCGTTGTAATAGGCATCGCTTTTGCCGCGGGTGCGATCTATTCCTATAAGGTCATTTTCACAGGCTCTTCCTCGCCCGAGGAAGCTGTTGCCGAATATACCCGTGCTTCGCTTAAATATGATGTCGACGGAATGATCCGCCAATCCTCTCAATATAACAAGGTCGTGCTTTACGGCAACCGCGAAACAAGCGACCGCCTGCTTCGCTCCTATCTCGAAAAGGCGTATGCCGAACAGCCCGAATCTCAATATAAGGATTCGGAAGTAAAGTTTGAACTCATCTCTGTTGTCGAATATGAATCGGGCGAGCCCAAGTTTGAGGAATATATCGAAAAATATTCCGAAAAGGCTGATAGGGAAGAGGTAGATAAGCTCGCTATCGTTAAAATGACGGTTAACGACGGCAACTCTTCAAAAACCCGAACCTATCTAACGGTAAAATGCGGAATGAGGTGGTATTATGCATACGCGGGCGTCTAAATTTATTCTTTTGCTTTCGCTTTGCTGCTTGCTTTGTGCCTGCACTGCCCAAACCGAGATCGGCGAAAGCACACCCGAATCGCCTAACCCCGATCAGATCGCTCTCGAAAAGGATGGATATATTATGAAAAAGACCGAAACCGAAAAGGGCTATATACTCGATCTCGAATTTGCCGAAAAAGCGTATAACGAAAACGGTCAGCCGTTCGATAACCGCTTCTATACCGGCAAAAAAACGATCGAGATAAACAACACCGCCGTTTCTCGCCGCGCAACCGTTGAATATACCAAGCGCGAGGGCGGAACCTATATTTACAGCAACAACCCCGAAATGCTTGCCCCGGAGGATATCGGAAAGGCAATTCTTCGCACAAAGGATCTTTCGGGCGATTGCATCTTCACCTACGAGCATTCCAATCACACGGGCGTTCCCGTTTATTTCGGCTATCAGCTTAAAAACGACGGCGACACCGACGTAACCGTAACCGTAACAAACCTAGGCTTTCAGGTCGACGGAGAATGGCTCGGTCAGCGCTCGTGGAGCGATTATTTTAATTATCGCTTCGAGCTTCCCGAAGATTATTTTAACGCAAACGGAACCGTCAACCCCATCTATATCGGCTGTGATTACGTAGATTACACTCCCACAAAGCGCGAGCCCGTAACCGTAACCGTTCCCGCAGGCGAATATATCTACGTTCTCGGCGGAACCTCCTCCGATGCATATAACAACACCAATATTTTCGGAACGGCAGATACCTATATTCATAAGGGCAAGTGCTCCAACGCCGTTGTTAAATTCAACGTTTCGGGCGGAAGCGTAACCGGAACCTTCTATGTTTACACCGATCCCGCACAGGTCAAGGCGAATCCCGAAGAGCAGGGCTTTATAACCGAGCGCTTCAACAGCGCAACCGGTAAGCTCACCGATTACAGCAAGCAGTATAAGGGAGTTGATCCAACCGCAGGCCTGATCGAATCCAACATAACCTTCGTTGTTGATGACTTAACCCCCAACGGCAAGCTCCCCGTAACGTATACAAAATATCACGATCCGCTCTATAGCTTGAAAAAAGAACCATATGCCGAATATGAGCTTCGCGAAAAGGTTATTTATTCCGATCAATGGGTAACCGCGCTCAACCCCAACGGCGTCGATTCGGCAATCGGTACCGATATGATGATCTTCCAATGCGTCGATACCGATGGCAACCCCGTCGTTATCGATACTGAGCATGCCGACTCAAGCGGCGAGCCCGCAAACATCGGCAACTGGATGGTTCAGTATACCGATAATTTCACGCTCGTTAACGCGGGCAGCGAGGAAAAGACCTTCACGTTCTTCAAGCGCGGCAATAACGGCGTGCTGTTCACCATGGCTCGCGACGAAGAGGGTAACATCCTTTCCGCAAAGGCGCTAACCGGTCCTTACAGCTTCGGAAGCGAGGCGGAAATATTCGCAGGCGTCGATAAAAGCCTTCTCATGCCCAAAAACGGCAGGCTTTGGTTTAAGGTTGCCGATGGCCGTCCCTATTGCGACGTCATCGACGAGCGCTCCGAGGTAATAAAAATAACCGTTGCACCCAACACGGTCGAGCGCATCAGCATCGATTATGTGATCCTCGGTAACTCAAACGGCGGCACAACTCATTGGGTCGAGCTTTCGTAAAATTTCTTCCTTATTATATATAAGCGAATTTTCAGCATAAAATATGCGAAGTCTGTGCGGTTTTTCTGCGCAGACTTTGCTTTATTTTCTCAGAAAAGGAAAAGTCTAACAAAAATATAATAATTTTTGCCAAAAGGGGTTGCAATTTATAAAAGAATGTGTTAAAATCTTTCCGATAATGAATAATTGTCAATAACTATATCTTGTGGTATTTAATTTTGAAATAAAAAATATAAATACAACAAAACACTTTGGAGGACAAAATGAAAAAGTATCTTTCAAGAACCCTTGTGATGCTTCTCGTTATTGCAATGTCCGCAACTCAGTTGTTGCTCCCCGCATTTGCAACTACCGAAGCATACGACTGCATCTGTGATGCTGCAACTCGTGAGGGCGTATGTATCGGAAGCTACCAGCCCACCTGCGGCGACTTCGGCTACGATCTCTACGTTTGCGATGCTTGCGGCGGCAACTATGCAATTCTTACCGCTGAGCCCACCGGCAATCACGATATCGTGTCCGTTGACGCTCAGGAAGCAACCTGCGAAGAAATCGGTTGGGATGCATATGAATACTGCACCGGATGTAAGTACACTACATATGCCGAAATCCCTGCTACCGGTCACACTGAAGCTGATGCTGTTACCGAAAACGATGTTCCTGCCGGCTGTGTAGATGCAGGCTCCTATGACAGCGTTGTTTACTGTGAAGTTTGCGGCAAAGAACTTTCCCGCGAAACTATCAACGTTGATCCCGAAGGCCACGTTGAAGCAGACGCAGTTAAAGAAAACGAAGTTTCCGGCGATTGCGAAACTCCTGCATCTTATGACAGTGTTATCTACTGTGAAGTTTGCGGCGAAGAACTTTCCCGTGAAACTATCGTCGAAGACGCTCCCGGCCACGACTTTGTTGAAATCGACAGAGTTGAAGCTGACTGCGTAAATAACGGAGTTATCTACTATGAATGCTCTGTTTGCGGCGAAACCAAAGAAGAGACCATCGTTTGCCCCGGCGAACATGACTATGTTGTTATCGACGTTATCGAAGCAACCTGCACCGAGTGCGCTATCGAAATTCACGAATGTACCCGTTGCGGCTTCATCATCAACAACCCCGTAGGCGAGCCTAATGGCCACACCCCCGGCGCTGAAGCAACCTGCACCGAAGCTCAGTACTGTGAAGTTTGCGATAAACTTCTTGTTGATGCTCTCGGCCACGATTATGTTGCTTCCGAAACCGTAGCTCCTAACTGCAGCAACGAAGGCTACACCGTTTACACTTGTACCCGTTGCGGCGACAGCTACATAGGTGACATTGTTCCTATCGATCCTCTTTCTCACCCTGCAATCGTTACCAAGCCCGCTGTAGCTCCTACCTGCACTCAGACCGGTCTTACCGCTGAGCTCGTTTGCGAATTCTGCGGTCTCGTTCTTGCAGAACAGAAGGAAGTTCCCGTTGATCCCGAAGCTCACACTCCCGGCGCTGATGCAACCTGCACCGAAAACCAGGTTTGCGAAGAATGCGATGCAATTCTTGTTCAGGCACACGGCCACACCTATGACAACGGCGTTGTAACCGAGCCCACCTGCACCGAAGAAGGTTACACCACCTATACCTGCATTTGCACCGATTGCGAATGCGGTTACAGCTATACTGATAACATCGTTCGTCCTCTCGGCCACGATGCTAACAAAGCTGACTGTTACACCGATTCTGTATGTTCTCGCTGCGGCGAAATTCTCGAAGAAAAATTCGACCATTCGACTTGGGAAACCATCGGATACGTTGAAGCTACCTGCACCACCGGCGCTTATACCATTTTCGAATGCACCATTTGCGGCTATATCGGCACTATCGAAGATGAAGAGGCTCCTGCATTCGGTCATACCGAATCCGACGTTCAGTATGAAAACGTAATCGATGCAACCTGCACCGAAGACGGTTCTCACGATGAAGTTATCTACTGTGTAACCTGCGGAATCGAACTCGTTCGTAACGAAATGATCGATCCTGCTCTCGGCCATGCTCCTATGGATATGGTTATCGAAAACATCATCGATGCAACCTGCACCGAAGACGGTTCTCACGAAGAGGTCGTTTACTGCGAAAGATGCGGCGAACTCACCCGTGATCTCGTTGTTGATCCCGCTATGGGTCACGTTCCCGGCGAAGGTCCCACCTGCACCGAAGCTCAGCTTTGCCAGGTTTGCGGCGAAGTTCTTGAAGAAGCACTCGGTCACGACTACGTTGTAGTTCCCGGTATTGAACCTACCTATGATTCCACCGGTCTTACCGAAGGAAAATACTGCTCTGTCTGCTTCACTGCCGACATTCAGGAAATCATCCCCATGCTTTCCGAACAGATCGAATTCACCTATGTTGCTGAAGGCATCAACGGTGTTGAATCTGCTGTTAACTCCGGTTACATAACCGTTAAGGTTTACATGAACGTTCTTTCCGATATCGCACGTATCTGGGGTATCGATAACTCGCTCAACTTCAACGATGCTCTCGAACTCATCTCTGTTGACGGCTGCATCTTTGAACAGACCCGCTACACTCCCGTTGATATCGCTAACATCGATAACAACGTTAAGATCACTCAGGACATGGGCTTCAGCGAAGCTAAGACCTTTGAAAAGGGCGAATACCTCTTCGCTACTCTCGTATTCAGAGTTGACAACGACTTCTACTATGAAGATCCTTCCTTCGATGTAGTTGTTGACGACAGCGTAATCGCTCGTGATTTCGCTAACGAACTCATCGTTGATTTCGGCACCGGCGTTGAAATTCACATTGATATGCTCGGCGACGCAAACGGCGACGGCGTCCTCAATGCTATCGACTCTATGGAACTTTCCAAGTGGTTCGCAGAAGCTGACGAAGACGACTATGCAACTATTTTTGACATGAACAAGGATGGCGTTATCGACGGCGAAGACTTTGCTCTCCTCCGCGGCGCAATCGTTCGTGACTACACCTACCTCGAAATCTAATCGGGAGGTATAAGAGATGCAACTTAAAAGAATCCTTGCGATCCTTTTGGCTGCTGCTCTGACGCTTTCTGCATCCGCTTTCGCGGTTTTCGCAGAAGAAAATGAAATACTCAAGGTGGGAGTGGTGGCGGAGTCCGCCGCTCCCATTTCCGTTTCGCCCGTTGTTATCGCTCAGGGCGAAGAGATTTCTGTCAGAATCAGCATTGAAGAAAACACTGGCGTTAACTTCCTTTCCTTCTTTGTTTATTACAATGCCGATGCTTTCGAATATGTAGATCACAAATCCGAAAAGCTCTTCGGCGTTTCCGATTCTCTTAAAATTTTCGATGCTAAAGAATCCGTTGGTAAGCTTAAGTATGTTGTAACACTCAACGATGAACCCTCCGATGCTGTCGGAACTCTCGCAGTTATCAACTTCAAGGCTAAAGAAACCTTCTGCGGCAATTTCGAAATCACCGTTGATACCAACGGTTCCAAGAACTGTATCAAATATGTCGGCACTTCCGGTCATGAAGAAGTTCCGTTCGAAGCAAACGGTCTTTCCATCGACCTTCATGCAGTTAACGCTGAAGAAGGCGTTGTAACCGATCCTACCTGCCTTGATGAAGGCTACACCACCTACACCTGCTCCGCTTGCGGCGAAGCAGTTAAGGGCAACACCGTTGCGGCTCTCGGCCATGATTATGTTCCCGTTGTAACCGATCCTACTTGCACCGAAATCGGCTATACCACTCATACCTGCTCGCGTTGCGAAGACAGCTATGTTGATTCCGAGGTTGAAGCTCTCGGCCACGTTCTCGGCCCGGATGCAACCTGCACCGAGGATCAGACCTGTATCGTATGCGGTGAGATTCTCAACGCATCCACCGGTCACATCCCCGGCAAAGAAGCTGATTGTGTTAATGATCAGACCTGCCTTGTTTGCGGCGAAGTTCTCGTTGAGGCTCTTGGCCATGATTACGAGTCTGTAGTAACCGATCCCACCTGCACCGAGGGCGGCTATACAACCCATACCTGCAAGGTTTGCGGCGACGTTGTCGTTGATTCAGAGGTTGAAGCTCTCGGCCACACCGCAGGCGCAGAAGCAACCTGCACCGAAGATCAGATCTGCACCGTTTGCGGCGTAGTTCTTGAAGAAGCATTCGGTCATACCGCCGGTGATGAAGCAACCTGTATAGATGATCAGATTTGCAATATCTGCGGCGAAGTTCTCACCGAAAAGCTCGGACACTACTACCGTGATACCGTAACTGAGCCTACCTGCACCGAGCAGGGCTATACAACCCACGTTTGCGCTCGTTGCGAAGACACTTATGTTGACGCATACGTAGATGCTCTCGGCCACACTGCAGGCGCGGAAGCAACCTGCACCGAAGATCAGACCTGCACCGTATGCGGCGAGGTTCTCGTTGCGGCTCTCGGACATGACTATGAATCCGTTGTAACCGAACCTACCTGCACCGAAGAGGGTTATACTACCCACACTTGTGCACGTTGCGGCGACAGCTATGTTGATACCAAGGTTGAAGCACTCGGCCATACCGAAGGTGAATGGGTAACCGTTACCGAGCCGGAATACGGCGTTGAAGGTAAGAAAGAAATGACCTGTACCGTTTGCGGCGAGGTTATCGCAACCGAAAGCATTCCTGCTCTCACTTATAGAATAGGCGATGTTAATATGAACGGCGAGATTGATGTTCAGGACTATTCACTTGCAAAGCGTGCATGCCTCAAGACTCTCACTCTCACCGATGAACAGTTCAAGCTTGCAGATGTTAACGGCAACGGCGTGGTTGACATCAATGACTATGCGCTCATCAAGCGTCATAAGCTCAAGACCTACGATCTTTACGCTTAAGTAAATAATAAGAAACCGTTACAAAACTTGTAACGGTTTCTTTATTTTAATTCGGCTTTAAGCATAAGAAGTGCCTTGGCTTCGCGTCTCGAAACGGTAACCTGCGTCATTCCGAGAGCTTTGCCCGTTTCGCTTTGCGTCATACCTTTGTAATACCGCAAATATATGATCTTGCGTTCGCAAAAGGGAAGTGATTCAAGGGCCTGCTTTAGTGCGATTTTTTCATTAAGCTCTGGTGTGAAATCATTACCTAAAAGGTCCTCAAGCGTCGAATCCTCGCCGATCTGCTCCGAAAGCGATATCGTAGCCGAAGAAGCGGCAATACATTCAACGGTTTCTTCTTCGCTTAATCCGCTCGCGGCGGCAAGCTCCGAAACGCTTGGCTCTTTCGAATTTGCGCTGATGAATTTCTCTCTTGCCGCCATAACGATGGCGGCTTTTCTTTTTAGCTCTCTTCCGATCTTTATCTCGCCGTCATCGCGCAAAAATCGCTTTATCTCACCGATGATCAACGGAACAGCGTAGGTAGAAAAAGCAGTTCCACGCTCGAGATCAAAGTTTCTTATCGCCTTTATCATGCCAATGTGTCCGATTTGGCAAAGATCATCAAAATCAACACCTCTGCCCGTAAACCTCACGGCAATCGAACGAACCAATCCCGTATTCTCCTCGACAAGCTCCTCTAAAGCATCCTTGTCGCCGTTTTTTGCACGCTCAATTAAAGCGATTTTGCAGTTGTTCACCTGCCCGTCAACCTCTTTTCGAGCGTGACTGCGGTGCCCTTGCCAAGCTTCGAACTAACCTTTATCCCATCGGTAAAGCTTTGCATAATTGTAAATCCCATGCCGCTGCGTTCACCTTCCGAGTCGGTTGTGTAAAGCGGTTGCATCGCCGTCTCGACGTCTTCGATGCCGCGGCCCTTGTCCTTTATTCTAACGGTCAGCTTGCCGCTTTCGGTTATCTTGCATTGTATGTAAACGGGACATGCCTCTCTGTCCTCGCGCCCGGCATAACCGTGAACGATAGCGTTTGTAACCGCTTCGCTTATAACCGTTTTAATGTCTGCGATGACCGCGATGCTCGGGTCAAACTGCGCCGCGAACGAAGCGACAGCCGTTCGCGCGAACGCTTCGTTAACACTTTTTGCCGAAAATTCGGTCTTCATGGAATTAATGATTTTTTCAGCCATTTTGCTTTCCTCTTTCGATTTTGATAATTTTGTCCATTCCCGCAATTTCAAGAATTTTGAAAGCCGCATTCGAGGGATTCAAGATCACCATCGAGCAGCCGGTGCTGTTGCATTTCTTCATTCTGCCCATAACCAGTCCTAACCCCGAAGAATCGCAAAACGAAACTCCCGAAAGGTCAAGCGCAAAACGAACAGGGCACTCCCGGTCGATAATGCCGTCCAATCGCTCGCGCGCGGCTTTCGCGTTGTGGTGGTCTATCTCGCCGATAACGAAGGCAACGGTTTCTTCGCCGTACTTTTCATATTTGATCTCCAAGTTAAAAATTCCTTTCGCTTTTTATACTTATTCTATCAAAAAGCAATGTCGCATTTTGCTGTACTGTGCGCTTCCCCTATAAAAACTATAAACAAAAGATTTATTGTTAACAACTGACAGTTGACAATTTCTGAAAGATATAGTATAATATATTGTCTTATATTATGGCGTTTTTTTAACGCCAAAAAACTAATAAGGAGTGTTTACATGACAAAACGCATTTTATCTCTCCTTCTTGTTGTGATAATGGCTTTTTCCTCTGTTCTTCTCGTATCCTGTAACGGTGAAGAAGAAGAAAGCTCCGGAACCGCTTCTGAGGTTGGCGATACTGCCGGCTTCCTCAACGAGAAGAAAGATTTTGGTGGCGAGACCATCAAGATTCTTACTTATGCAAACCGTAATTTCAGTACCTGCCAGATAGCTCCCGAAGAACTCGTTGACGAAGCGGTCAGCGATGCTTTCTATGAAAGAAATGCTATCATTGAAGAAAACTATGGCATCAAGATCGAGGTTGAGACCGAAGACGATCAAAACACTATCGCCGATACCATTCGCCTCAACTGCCAGAGTAATCTCGATGAGTATCAGGCAGTCGTTACGGGTATCGTATACATGGCACCCCTCGGTGTCGAAGGCTTCCTCTATGATTTCAACAGCATCGATAACGGCTATCTCCACCTTGATAAAGAGTGGTGGGATCAGACCATCATGCAGGATATCTCTATCAACGATAAGATATGGTTCCTCAGCGGCGATGCTCTTGTTGAAGACGATGAATCCACTTGGGCAATCTATTTCAATAAGGAACTCATCAAGTCCTATGACCTCGAAGATCCCTACCAGCTCGTTCGTGACGGCGCATGGACTCTTGATAAGATGCATGAGCTTGCGTCCAAGGTTCACAAGCAGAACGGCTCGACCAAGTCCTACGATCCCGATGTAGGCGACGTTTGGGGCCTTCTTGCACAGTCCTATGACTATTATGCATTCATGCTCGGCGGCGATCAGCCTATGGTTGATAACACCGGCGATGAGCCCCGTCTCCGTGTTGACGAAGAAGAAAACTACAACACCTTCTATACCGTTTATGACATTATGCTCGATGATAAGAACACCGGTGTTGCCGACTTCTTCGGCTCTTGGAATAGCGGTGTTTACGGTCAGAAGACCCAGATCTTTGCAAACGGCAACGCTCTTTTCATGCCCGGTGCTATCTCTACCGTCAGCGAAGAAGTAATGCGTAACGCAGAGATCAAATACGGTATCCTTCCCATGCCCAAGCGCAGCGATCTTCAGGATGACTACACCACTTCTGTTACCGTTTACTGGTGCTCTGTATTCTCGATTCCTCTCTCCAATGTTGAAAAGCTTGATGCTACCTGCTATGCTCTCGAAGCTATGGCATTCTATGGCAAGAAGCTCGTAACTCCCGAGTACTACGATCGTACCCTTACCTACAAGCGCTTCCAGGATGATGAATCGCGTGACATGCTCGACCTCATCTTCCGCAACAGAACCTATGACCTTGGCGGTATCTTTAACTTTGGTGATACCGGCGGCGGCAACGGCACCCTCTACTTCTACACCAACCTTCTCGGTGCTAAGTCCAATGCTATCGTTTCTGAATACGAAAAATACAGCGGCGCATATCAGACCGCACTCGATGCGCTCATCGAGCAGGCTAACAAAGAATAAAAGCTGATAAAAATCCCTCGGAAAGCTCCGAGGGATTTTTTGTATAAGAAAACCCCGCCGCCGCGGCGGGGTTTAATATTGTTTTCTATCGCTCTTCGCGGAAATAAGATAAGCCCAACGATTCGGGTGGCTGATTCTCGCGCTTCTTTCTTGCGCTGGTGATAATAAGAACAACAATGGTAACGATATAAGGAAGCATCTTGATAAGCTCCTTATCGCTGCCCGAAAGTCCGGGAAGCTTAACGCAGGCAATGTAAAGCGCACCGAAAACAAACGAGCTCAAGATCGCCATGCTCGGCTTCCAAAGCGCGAAAATAACGATCGCAATAGCAAGCCAGCCTCTGTCGCCGAAGCCGTTGTTGGTCCAGCTGCCGCCCGTATAGTCCATAACGAAGTACAAGCCGCCTAATCCCGCGATAGCGCCGCCAATGCAGGTGGAAAGGTACTTGTAGCGGTCGACGTTAATTCCTGCGGCGTCGGCGGTTGCAGGCGCCTCTCCGACGGCTCTGAGGTTCAAGCCTGTCTTTGTTTTGTTAAGGAATATCAAAGCCGCAATGGCGATGATAATTGCAAGATAGAGAAGGAAGCCCGTGTTGGCAAGGTCGCCGAAATGCTTCATGAACGGGAAGGTGGTTTTATAAACCGCCGCGGTCGCGGGAAGCTGAACCGAACCGCTTTCGCCGAGAAGACCAACGATCGAACCGCCGAAAAAGTTACCGATACCAACACCGAAGGTCGTTAACGCAAGACCGGTAACGTTCTGGTTCGCTTTAAGCGTTACCGTAAGGAACGAATAAATAAGCGAAAGCAACGCCGAGCCGAGAAGTGCGGAAAGCAGAGGAATAAGCACCAAAAGCACGGTGTTGGGCTCTGCACAGAAGTGCTCGTATAAATAAGCGCCCACAACGCCCGAAATACCGCCCATATACATAATACCGGGTATGCCGAGGTTAAGGTTGCCCGATTTTTCGGTGATTATCTCGCCCGTTGCACCGTAAAGAAGAGGAATAGCCTGAATAATAGCCGCCGAAACGTAAGAAATGATCGTGTCAAGCATTCTTGTTAGCCTCCTCCTTGTGCTTTTTTCTGAAATTCACTTTATATCTGATAAAGAATTCGCTGCCGATAATAAAGAGAATGATAATGCCGGTGATAATGTCGCCGAGGCTCGAGTTGAGCTTAAGCGAGGGGTTTGAAGCAAGCGCGCCCGAGCCGATCTGCAAGAAGCAGATAAGCAGGGAAGCAACCACCATAAACAAGGGGTGGAACTTGGCAAGCCACGAAACCATAATAGCGGTAAATCCGTTGCCGCCAACCGTTCCGGTCTCGATCGAATGGTCAAGTCCCGCAACGTAAAGCCAACCCATAATACCGCAAAGCGCACCCGAGATAATAACGGTTCTTAAAATAACCTTTTTAACGTTGATGCCAATGTATCTTGCGGTGTTTTCGCTTTCGCCGACAACCGAGATCTCATATCCGTGCTTGCTGAATTTAAGATAAACGAACATGATAACGGTTATAACGAGAACGATCGCAATGTTAAGAAGATATTTCTGTCCGAAGACAGAGGGCAACCAACCCGTTTGGGTGGTGCTGTTAAGTGGTGAAAGCACCATCGAGCCGCTGGGAACCCATTTCATAATGCAAAATGCAACCAACTGCATCGCAACGTAGTTCATCATAAGGGTAAACAACGTTTCGTTGGTGTTCCATTTCGCTTTAAAGAAGCCCGCAACGCCTGCCCAAATCGCGCCTGCAACAATGCTGGCGGCAAGCATTATAAGAAGCGTTACAACGTTTGAAAGCTTGTCTCCGAGATAGAACATGCAGGTAACGCTTGCCAAAGCACCGATAAGAACCTGACCTTCTGCGCCCGTATTCCAAAAACGCATTTTAAACGCAGGTGTAACCGCAAGCGAAATGCCAAGCAACATTGCGCTGTCTTTTAAGAATATCCAAATCTTTCTTTCGGTGCCGAAGCTCCCCTCGAACATGGTTTTAACTATCTCGATGGGAGAAACGCCCGTAAGGATCCAAGTAAACGCGGTGCCAACCATCATCGCGGCGATAACCGCAATAATGCGTATGAGCCAAGATTTCCACCAAACCATCGCATCGCGCTTGGTAACGTGAATCAAAGGCTCGTGCGAAGCTTTTATTTGATTGCTCATTCTTTCGCACCTCCGTTGGATTTAGTCATAAGAAGACCTATCTCTTCCTTTGTGGCACATCTTGCGTCAACCGTTCCGGTAATCTGTCCGCCGCCGATAACAACGATTCTGTCGCAAAGCTCGATGAGAACGTCGAGGTCCTCGCCAACGAATATAACCGCAACACCGCTTTCCTTTTGCTGATTCAAAAGGTCGTATATCGCATAAGAAGCGTTAATGTCAAGACCGCGAACAGGGTAAGCCGCCATAAGAACCGTCGGCGCCGCGGCGATCTCTCTGCCTACAAGCACCTTCTGAACGTTACCGCCCGAAAGTCTGCGAACGGGTGTGTTTGCATTGGGGGTGACAACCTTAAGCTGCTCGATTATCTTTTCCGCAAGGTCCTTGGGCTCCTTGCGCTGAAGGAAAACGCCCTTACCCTTGCTGTAGCTTCTCAGCATCATGTTATCGATAATGTCCATATTGCCGACAAGACCCATGCCGAGTCTGTCTTCGGGAACAAACGAAAGGCGAACACCAAGCTCGCGAATCTGCATCGGTGTTTTGTCGCGCAGATTCTCTTCCATGTTTGTCTCGGGGGTATAATAGGTTATTTCGCCGCTGTCAAGCGATTGTAAGCCCGCGATCGCTTCAAGAAGCTCGCGCTGACCCGAGCCCGCAATGCCCGCAATGCCGAGTATCTCGCCCGACATTGCCTCAAACGAAACGTTGTCAAGAAGCTTAACACCCTCGCGGCTCTTACAGCTAATGTTCTTAACCGAAAGCCTAAGCTCCGAATTCTTGGGCTCACCGCGATAGATATTAAGCGCCGTCTTTTCGCCCACCATCATTTCGGTAAGCTCCGATTCGTTCGTTTCGGCGGTGTTAACCGTTCCGATGTATTCACCCTTGCGAAGAACCGAAACTCTGTCCGAGAGGGAAAGAACCTCGTGAAGCTTGTGGGTGATAATAATGATTGCCTTGCCGTCATCGCGCATTCTGCGAAGCACCGCAAAAAGCTTGTCGCTTTCCTGCGGCGTAAGCACCGCGGTGGGCTCGTCAAGAATCAAAATATCGGCGCCGCGGTAAAGATCCTTAATTATCTCAACCGTTTGCTTTTCCGAAACCGACATTTCGTAGATCTTCTTTGCGGGGTCGATGTCGAAGCCGTATTTGTCGGCGATCTCCTTAACCTTCTTCGCCGATTTTTCGAGGTCGAACGAAGAGCCGTCATCAAGGCCGAGAATAATGTTTTCGGTTGCAGAAAAAACGTTAACAAGCTTAAAGTGCTGATGTATCATGCCGATTCCGTATTTAAACGAATCCTTCGGCGAGCTGATAATCGCCTCGTTACCGTTAATGAAGATCGAGCCCTCGTCGGGGTAGTAAATGCCTGCGATCATGTTCATAAGCGTGGTCTTACCGCTTCCGTTTTCGCCAAGAAGCGAAAGTATCTCGCCGTTATAAACCGTAAGGCAAACGTCTCTGTTTGCGGTAACCGCACCAAACCGTTTTGTAATATTCTTTAATTCAATAGCAATCTTTTTCATATTAATCGCCTTTCTTTAAAAAACAAACGCACTTCGGCAAATGCAACTGTCAAAACGCGTTCATCTTCTAATTAAATGTGGGGACGCCTTGCGGCGTCCCCGCGTTAATGCAACAGATTAAAGAGCGCTGATACCGTCGATGTACTTGATATCGAAGTAAGGAGCAGATCTCTGATCCTTAGCGGATTCATCGAAGAAGCCGTCGTGAATAACGTTGGTTTCGCCGGTGAAGTCGCCGTCTACGTCTGCGAGATATTCGGTAAGGGTTTCGCCGTTAACGGTGAACTTAGAAGTATCGAATACCTTAAGAGTGCCTGCCTTGAAATCAGCGATAGCCTTGTCAAGAGCTGCCTGAGTGCCTTCAGCCGCAACAGCGGTGTTGAGCTCGGTAACCTTAACAGAGCCTTCGTTGAAGCCGCCGCACCAGTCAAAGGGAATTTCGTTGCCCTTGCCGGACTTGGTCTTCTCGATGATAAGCTTGAAGTAAGGAGTCCAATCGATCTTGGAAGAAATGATAGCGGTGGTGGGGCCCATCGAAATGGTGCTTATGTTGTAAGCAACGTTGGGGATCTTTCTTTCTTCGCAAGCCTTGGGAGCGCCTTCGGAGTCAGCGTGCTGGCTGATAAGAACGCAACCGCTGTCGATAAGAGCAAGAGCAGCTTCTCTTTCAAGAGCGATGTCAAACCAAGAGTTGGTGTACTTAACCTTCATGGTAGCGCTTTCGCAAACAGAGCGAGCGCCGAGGAAGAAGGAGGTCATACCGGAAACAACTTCTGCATAGTCAAACGCGCCAACGTAGCCGATAACAGCCTGTTCAGCGGTGATCTTGCCTGCAGCGATCATTTCGTTAAGCTTCATACCTGCAGCGATACCTGCAACGTAACGGCCTTCGTAGATGGAAGCGAAAGCGTTGTGGAAGTTAGCAAGCTTCTTAACGTGAGCAGAGGTGCCGGTTGCATGGCAGAACTGAACCTCGGGGAATTCCTGAGCAGCCTGGAAAATGAAAGCCTCGTGGCCGAAGCTGTCGGCGAAAATGAGATCGCAACCTTCGTCAACAAGCTCGCAAGCAGCATCATAGCAAGCGCTGGACTCGGGAATGTTTACTTTAAAGATAACCTGTTCGTCGGTAAGACCGAGAGCGGTCTGAGCCTCGCGAGCAGCATCCATAAAGTTCTTGTCGTAGGTGGAGTTTTCATCGTGAAGGAAGATGAAACCTACCTTGAAGTCGTTAGTTTCTTCTCCGCCTGCTTCGCTGCTGTTTTCGGTGGTTTCATTACAGCCTGCAAAAGCAAAAACAGAAAGAACCATAACGGCTGCCAAAAGGAGCGCATAGATCTTCTTAGACATTTTTAATGTCCTCCGTAAATAATAATTTTTATAAAAGCGGACATTCGCCGCATTTTATACTTCTTCAATAAATTCAACGCCGTTTTCAACGCTCATTGCGCTGATTCTTGCAAGCGATTCAACGCGAACGCCCATGCCTCTGATAAGCGAACCGCCCTCTTGATAAGCCTTTTCGATAACTATGCCTGCGCCGACAACCTCTGCGCCTGCATCCTCAATAAGCTTCAAAAGGCCTTTAAGTGCACTTCCTTTCGCAAGGAAATCGTCAATAACCAAAACTCTGTCGCCTTTGTTAAGGAACTGCTTCGAAACAACGATGTCGTATGTGATTCCGTGAGTATATGAATCTACCTTTCCGGTATAAACGTCCGAATATATGTTGTTGGTTTTGGTCTTTTTTGCAAAAACAACGGGGCAACCGAAAAACTGTGCGGTAATGCAGGCAATGCCGATTCCCGATGCCTCAATGGTCAGTATCTTGTTAACACCCAAATCGCCGAATCTGCGGTGGAACTCCTTACCGAGCTCGCAAAGAAAGCCAACGTCTATTTGATGGTTAAGAAAGCTGTCAACCTTTAAAACGTTTCCCGCTCCGATCTTTCCGTCTTTTCTTATCTTGTCTTCAAGAAGCTTCATTACAGTAACCCCATGATAAAATAATATATATTATTTTCCCCAAGCGCTCTTGTTTGGCAATTCATAATTTCGACAATATTGCGTAAATCTTACTAAAATTTGCTTGTGCAATAACACCATATGCTATCGAACATATTTTCTTTTCGGAATATATTGCGGTTTTCGATGGTTCGGAAGCACAATATATAGAACCATGAGCGACAAAAAGAAGGAATTGCACAACGGCAGTTCCTTCCTTTAATTTGCTTAATTCATTCTTTCGATATCCGAAATCAGCTGATCCGCCAAAGCATCGTCGGGCAGGTAAAAGCTAACGACATTATCGCTTGTATTAATAGTTATCGCAAATATTCCGCGCGGAAATTCACTTTCAACCTTTTTAACCGTTATTTCATCGTCTTTGCTTAAGTGGATCTCCGAAAACCTAATTTCGCTGTCGCTCAAAAGCTCATAATCGGTTGAAAAGATATGTGCTTCTCCCTTTGAAACCGAAACGGCGGTTATAAAGAACCTGCTCGTTCTCACCTTTCCGTCTCTTCCTGACTTGAATTTAACGTCGTTGGAATCGCAAAAAAATCCGTTAAACACCGAAAAATCCTTCGCTTCAAGCGTCTTTTTGCCGAACGCCTTGCCCTCTATCTTCTGCTCGGCATATTCTTCGGTGCGCTTGGCAACGAATTCGTCAAGATCGCTGTCCGAAACCTTAAATGCCGAGGTGATAAAGAACAGCAAAACACCCAAAGCGGCAACCGGTATTCCGTAAAATGCCGAATAAGCAAAGGCGACAACCACGCCTATTGCAATAAGAACGATACCTGCGGCATAGATCTTGCTGACGATGTTTTTTCCGAAATATCTGTCAAATGTTTTTTTCATAATAGCCTCCCGAACAATTATGCGGTAATTATAAAACAAATACCGTCAACAGTCAATAAACCGTTGGTTGCCCTCTTCTCAAATATCGGTTGAATGCGCGTTTTGCTTTATAAACTCAATAAATTTATCGCCGAAAAAGAATTCGCCGTCGGCAAAGCGCTTAAGAACGGTCCAGGCGTCATCGCCCTGCAAAAGCGCATCAATGTCCTCCTTGCTTTTGTTAAACGTAAGCGCCATGTCGCTGTCGCCGTAAACGCCGTTGCCGTCGCTGCTGCACATAACGAGCATTTGGGTGTTCTTATGGGCTTTCAAAAATTCTCTTGTTTCGTTTGCTCGTTCTTCGGGGGTAATGCTAACGTTTTGCTCGAAACCCAACCAAAAGCAAGACATGCTTTTGAAAAACTCATCAAGCATTTCATCCGAAATATTCTGCGTGCTAAAGCTTTTGCACTCTGCTTTTTTGTTGCTTCCGAAAAGCGAATCGACGCTTATTTCGAAAACCTCTGCAATAACGGGTAAAAGCATAATATCGGGCATGGTCGTTCCCGTTTCCCATTTCGAAACCGTTTGGGGCGAAACACCCAAAACGTTCGCAAGCTGGTCTTGTGTCATACCGTTGGTCTTTCTGTATACAGCAATTCTTTCGCCGATTTTGTTCATGCAAAGCCCTCCGTTGTTTTCTTGCCTACATTATAGCCGTTATTATAGATAAAAACAATAACGCATTTGGCGCAAAACTCGCTTAAAGGGTTAGAAGAGTAAGATTAATAAAAAACTATAATGAATTTGTTAACAAATATTGCTAAACCGTGTCGGATGTGATATAATACTGTCAATAAAATTCAAGGAGGCATATCCATGTTTTGTCCCTATTGCGGTAATAACGTTCCCGACGGTGCGGCATTCTGCAGCTCCTGCGGTAACAACCTTTCGGCAAATCAGGCTCCCGCGCAAACGGTAGTTAACGATTATCAGTATCAGCAACAGCAAATGCAGCAGCAATATATGATGCAACAGCAAATGCAGATGCAACAGTTCCAAATGCAAAAGAACGCCGTTCGTCAGAGCGAGATCAGCGCACTCGATCAGGCTCTTCGTTATTTCTCTCAAAAGCGCGACGTTTTCGAGGAATACGATAACGTTTGCAACCTCGTTAACCACTATGCCCGCGGTGCAAAAAGCGCGCTCATCGTTTGGGGCGCAATAATCACCTCGTTCGGCTTCCTCGCTTCGCTTTCCGCAATCGAGAGCGGTTTTTCAACCTTCGTTGTTTTCCTGCTTGCGATGATAGTTCCGGGTCTTGCCATGATAACGGGCGGTATTCTGATGAAGATCAACAACCGCAAGAAATTCAACTATTATCAAGACAGATATGCCGTTCTTTCTCAAGAGCTTTATAATTTCTATATGAGCTATCCCGAATGCCCCGTCGGCCCCGAATATGCAAACCCCGATATTCTTGCACTCATAATGGAAACTCTTCAGTCGGGCAGAGCAGATACCATTAAAGAAGCCATCAACCTGCTTATTCAAGATGCGAATGATGCCGAATACGTCGAATACCTCAACGCTATTCAGGAAAACACCGCGGCTATCAACTCGCAAACCCGCGTTGCCGCAATCTTTGCTGCCGCAAGCTTCTTCAGATAATCAAATCAATAACGAAAAATGCTTCTTGACCAAACGGTTAAGAAGCATTTTTTATATTAAATTTTTTATATTAAAATGTTAGCAATAATGCTGTTCGAAACGCGAAAGCCCTTGCCGTTAAGCCTTAAAACACCGTTTTCAAAGCTTCCGTAGCCAAGCGCGGCAATTCTTTTTGCATTATCGAACGAGGCTTCGGGAATAATTGCGCCGTCAGCGGTTCTGAGCCCAAGCATAATGCGCTCTTCTTCAGCTTCCGTTTCCGAAACAAAAGGCGCATCATCAAAATCGGTCGGCGCAAGCAGGGAAGTGCGGCTGTTTTGAATATAAGCCTCAACGTCGTTCGGCGCGCAGAATCGCTTGCCGAAGCAGTATGAGTGTGCGCCCGCACCAAATCCGAAATATTCGCCTCGGCTCCAATAATTCAAATTGTGCTTCGAACGGTAATTCGGCTTGGCAAACGAAGAAACCTCATAATGCTCAAACCCGTTTGCCGCAAGTGTTGCGCATATCGTGTCGTATTGCCGTTCTTCGCTGTCCTCATCGGGAAAGCAAAGCTCGTTTTTGCGTGCAAATAACGGCGTGCCCTCTTCAAGCTGAAGCGAATATATCGAAAGGTGGTCGATCTCGGTTGACATAATCATTTCAAGACCTTTTGCGAATTCCTCATCGCTCTGAGAGGGAAGCGCAAATATAAGATCGGCACTGATGTTTTCAAACCCCGCCTTGCGTGCGTTTTCAATGCATTCGCGCGCCTGCTCGAAGGTGTGAATTCTGCCGATAGACATAAGAACTCGGTCGTTTGCCGATTGAACACCGATGGAAAGACGGTTCGCGCCCGCGCTTCTAAGCTTGCAAAGCGCATCAAAATCAACTGTACCGGGGTTGACCTCAACCGTTATTTCACATTCATCGCTCAGAACGAACCTGCCGTTGATTGCCTCGATAAGTTTACATAATCTGTGAACACCGAGCAATGGAGGAGTTCCGCCGCCGAAATAGACCGTCTTTACCTTTCTGTCGGTAGGGAAGAAGTCTATCTGCCGAAGCAGAGCTTCAAAATAACGTTGCTTAAGCTCTTCGCTTTGCTTTGCAAGCGAAAAGAATGCACAGTAATCGCATTTTTTTGCGCAAAAGGGAATATGAAAGTAAAACGATACCGAATTATTCGTCATCGTATTTAAGAACCGCCATGAATGCTTCCTGCGGAACCTCAACGGTTCCAAGCGTTCTCATGCGCTTTTTGCCTTCCTTCTGCTTTTCAAGAAGCTTCTTCTTTCGCGTTATGTCGCCGCCGTAGCATTTGGCAAGAACGTCTTTTCTCATTGCCTTAACCGTCTCTCTGGCGATTATCTTGCCGCCGATAGCCGCTTGAACGGGTATTTCAAACAGCTGACGCGGAATATTATCCTTAAGCTTCTCACAGATCCTTCTCGCTCTCGGGTAGGCTCTGTCGGAATGAACGATAAACGAAAGTGCATCCACAACGTCGCCGTTAAGCAGGATATCAAGTTTCGAAAGCTTCGAGGGACGGTAATCCTTGAATTCATAGTCAAGCGAGGCATAGCCCTTGCTTTTTGATTTCAGCGAATCGAAAAAGTCATAAATTATCTCGTTAAGCGGAAGCAGATAGTGCAATTCCGCGCGGTTCGTATCAATATATTTCATATCAACATATTCGCCGCGCCTGTCGTTGCAAAGCTGCATTATCGTTCCAACGTATTCCGTCGGCGTAATAACCGTTGCTTTAACAAATGGCTCACAAGCAGTTTCGATTGTTGCGGGGTCGGGGTAGTTTGTCGGGTTGTCGATATAAACGGTTTCGCCGTTTGTTTTGTGGATCTCATAAATAACGCTCGGTGCGGTGGTAATAAGATCCAGCATAAATTCGCGCTCTAAGCGCTCCTCGATTATTTCCATGTGAAGCAATCCGAGGAAACCGCATCGGAAACCGAATCCGAGCGCAACCGAGGTCTCGAGCTCATAGGTGAACGAAGAATCGTTCAATCTCAGCTTGTCAAGCGCGTCCTTCAAATCGCCGTATTTCGAACCGTCGGCAGGATAAATGCCCGCATAAACCATCGGCTGCGATTTCTTAAAGCCGGGAAGAGGCTTCTCGCAGGGGTTGTCAACAAGCGTAACCGTGTCGCCGACGTCGGTGTCGGCAATGTTCTTTATGCTCGCCGTGAAATAACCAACCTCGCCCGCTTCAAGCTTTTCCTTCTTGTCAAGCGCAAATGTCGAAAGCGTGCCGAGCTCAACGATCTCAAATTCGGCGCCCGTGTGCATCATGCGCACTCTGTCGCCAACCGAAACACTGCCGTTTTTAACGCGAATATATACCACAACGCCTTTGTATGGGTCATAATAGCTGTCAAATATCAAAGCCTCGAGTGGCTTGCTCTTGTCGCCCTTGGGCGCGGGGATATCCTTAACAATACGCTCAAGAACGTCTTTAATGCCGATTCCCATTTTTGCGCTTATGCAGGGCGCATCCTCTGCGGGAATGCCGATAATATCTTCGATCTCGCGCTTTGCCATTTCGGGATCTGCGCTGGGCAGATCGATTTTGTTGATAACCGGCAATATTTCAAGATCGTGGTCAACGGCAAGATAAGCATTTGCAAGCGTTTGCGCCTGAATACCCTGCGTTGAATCAACGATAAGCACAGCGCCCTCGCATGCGGCAAGAGAACGTGAGACCTCATATCCAAAGTCAACGTGGCCCGGAGTGTCAATAAGATTAAGCGCATATTCGTTGCCGTCGTCGGCTTTGTAATTAAAGCGAACGGCACGTGCCTTAATGGTAATTCCGCGCTCGCGTTCAAGCTCCATGTTGTCAAGCATCTGCTCGTCGAGCTCGCGCTTATCAACCGCGCCCGTATATTCAAGCAAGCGGTCGGCAAGCGTGCTTTTACCGTGGTCGATATGAGCAATTATTGAAAAATTCCTGATTTTTTCTATTTCTGCCATTTTGCGTGTTCCTTTTATATGGAATATGAAGTTGCTTTTTGAAAAAGGGCGATGTTTTCATCGCCCTTTAACTTATGCTGTTTTAAGCCTTTTTAGCGGCTTTGTCTTTCTTGCTTCTGGGCTTGATAACCTTGTTAAGCGCATTCCAAAGCATACCGGACATAAATACCGAAGAGAAGAGACCTGCAACGATACCGATAATAAGAGGAAGTGCGAAGTTTTTGATGGAATCAACGCCGAAGATGTAGATCATGCCGATGGTGAGAAGGGTAGTTATGGTGGTGTTAATGCTTCTTCCGAGAGTTTCGTGTATGCTGAAGTTAACAGTCTCACCGAATTCAACACCGTCTGCTTTCTTCTTGTTTTCACGGATTCTGTCAAACACAACGATGGTTGCGTTGATAGAATAACCGAGAATTGTAAGAAGTGCGGCGATGATGTTGGTGTTTACAGCGATGCCGAGCACCGAATAGAGAACGAGCATGACCAAAAGGTCGTGCGTAAGACAGCAAACCGCCGCGATGCCCGAGTTGAGCTCGAATCTGATCCAAATGTAGATAAGCATAAGGACAACTGCGATAGCAACCGCAAGAATTGCCTTCTTGGTGAGATCAGAGCCGATGGTGGGCTGAATGGTGGTTACCTGAATGTTCTTGAGGTCTGCGTTCTCATAGTTTTCAACGAGAGCGGCTTCGAGAGCCTCCTGCTGTTCAAGTGTCAAGGGTGCGGTGCCGGTACGAATAATAACGGTGTTGGAGTTTGCGGTAGATTTGGCTGCAGAAGAGAAATAATCGTGTCCGAGCTTTTCGTGGCCCTTGATAAGGCTTTCGATATCTTCGCAAACGTCATCGGTAACCTCGGTGCCGAGATCAAGAACGATTTCGGTACCGCCGGAGAAGTCGATATCAATGTTGAAACCTAAAATCGAGAAAGAAGCGATTGCAAGAACAACAACAACTGCAATAACCGAAAGGGTAACCTTTTTGTTCTTGATAAAGTGGAATTTGCCTTCCTTCTTGCTCGAACCGAATGCCTTGTATTTTGCGGGATCGGTAATACCCATACCGACACAGCAGTAAAGCAAGCCTCTGGTAATAAGAAGTGCGGTTATAAGCGAGATAACAACACCGATGAAGAGGGTGGTGGCAAAGCCCTTAATGGTGCCCGAGCCGAGGAAGTAAAGAACGGCACAAGCAATAATGGTTGTAACGTTCGAGTCGAGAATTGCGGCGAAAGCTCTGCTGTAGCCTGCCTTAATAGCGGCCTTAACGCTCTTGCCGAGCGCAAGCTCTTCCTTCATTCTCTCGAAGATAACAACGTTTGCGTCAACCGCCATACCTATCGAAAGAACGATACCCGCAATACCCGCGAGGGTAAGGTTAGCTTGGGTGAAGATAAGAACGAGACCGAAGATTCCGATGTAAGCAGCGAGCGAGATCGAAGCCATAACGCCGGGAACCTTATAATAGATGCACATGAAGACGATAACGAGTGCGAGACCGATCGCGCCTGCGATAAGCGAGGTGGAAAGCGAGTTTGCACCGAGGGTTGCGCCGACGGTTCTCTGCTCAACAACCTTAAGCTCATAGCTGAGTGCACCTGCATTGATGTTACCTGCAAGGTAATCTGCTTCAGCGATAGAGGTGAACGAGCCGCTTATCATTGCCTTGCCGCCGGTAATACCGGTAGAAGCGTATTCCGAAGAAACGCTGGGGTTAGAGATAAGCACGTCGTCCATATAAATACCGATATTGGTCTTGTTTGCGGCAGCCTTCTTGGTTGCTTCCGCGAACTTTGATTCACCTGCAGCGGTAAGCTCAAGGTTAACGCAATATTCGGTGGTTCCGCTTTCGGTCTGATAATAGCCTGCTTCTGCGTTTGCAACGTCAGAGCCTTCGAGAATGACCTTGCCGTCGGAATCCTTAAAGGTGAGCTTTGCGGTCTGCATGAAGTTTGCAATAGCTTCGTTGGGATCGTCAACGTCGGGGATCTCAATGGTGATCATATCGTCGCCCGCAATATAGCAAAGCGCTTCGGTAAGACCCTGATTGTCAAGTCTGTCTCTCATAATGGTTTGGATAGATTCCATACCGTTTTCGAGAGCATCGCCGGTGTCATCGGTGATAGCCTGATAAGTAATAACAGAACCGCCCGCCAGGTCAAGACCCAAACGAATGGTGCCGTCCTCAAATATTCCTTTTAGCTGGGTATCTTCGTTAAAGTAAACGCCGCAAACCGTAACCGAGCAAATAAGCACGATTGCGAGAAACAGCAATACAAAACGCGATACGCTTGCAGCGCGTGAGTAATTCATCTGCAAAATACCTCCGGATAAATTGTTGATTTGCTAACATTCCAATTATACATATATTCGGCAAATAAGTCAAGCATTATTTTCTATCTGATGCAGTTCATCGGGCTTAAAAACGCCCTTTTCGGTAATAATTGCGGTAATAAGCTCGGCAGGGGTAACGTCAAATGCGGGATTATACACCTTTGCGTCCGGATGCGTCATTCTGCTCTTGTAATGCATCTCGGTAACCTCGCGTTCGTTTCTCTGCTCGATAACGATTTTTTTGCCGCTTTCGCATTCGAAATCAACCGTAGAAATCGGTGCGCAAACGTAAAAGGGAATCCCGAAATGCTTTGCGATTATAGCAACACCGAGCGTTCCTATCTTGTTTGCCGCATCGCCGTTTTTGGCTATTCTGTCGGCACCCACGAAAACCGCATCGATCTTTCCCGTCGCCATGATCGAAGCCGCCATGTTGTCGCATTGAAGCGTAACCGGAATGCCGCTTTCCGCCAGCTCGTAAACGGTAAGCCTTGCACCCTGAAGAAGCGGTCGTGTCTCGTCGGAATAAACCGAAACCCTTTTGCCTCTTTCGGTTGCAACGTAAATAGGCGCAAGCGCTGTTCCGTATCTGACAGCCGCAAGCGAGCCGGCGTTGCAGTGTGTAAGCACCGTTGCGCCGTCCTTGATCAGCGGCTCGCCGAATTCGCCTATCTTTCTGCAGGTTTCAATGTCTTCCTCATAAATCGCCTTCGCTTCCTGCTTGAGCGCGGCTTTTATGCCGTCAACGCCCTTGCCCGCTTCGGCTTCGGCGCGCTTGACCATTCGCTTTAATGCCCAGGCAAGATTAACTGCCGTCGGACGCGAGCTGTTAATATATTGCGCGCTCCTGCGAAGCGAATATAAAAAGCCGTCCTCGCTTTCGTCTTCAAACCGCGAAGCCGCGGCGTAAAGACCGATTGCGGCGCCAACGCCTATTGCGGGCGCACCGCGGATCGAAAGCCTTTTTATAATATCAAAAAGCTCAACCATATCCTTGCAGGAGCAGATCTTGGTTTCTTGCGGCAAACGGGTTTGATCTATATACATTAAAAGGTCGTTTTCTTCATCGAGCCAAACTGTATCTGTCATAGCATTGCCTTTCTTATAATTTATTTTATTTATTATAACATGTCGCTTAATATATTGCAATAATTTTCGAAATGTGTTATAATCGCAAAAAATAAATGAAGGAATGTGAAAATATGGCAAAGTTTGTTTTCGGCAAAGCAAAAAGCTCGAGGGAAAAGCTTTATAAAAAAGATCTTAAAAGCCTTTTGTCGCTCGGCGCATCCAAGCCCGAGGCAGACGGTTTTGCATATCTGAATGCGGTAAACGATCCTTTCGTTATCGGCGGTCTGCTTCATCCCAATGATAATAAGGGCATCTTCTACCGCCTCGATCCCGATAAGCAGGAAAGCTATTCGGGTGCAAACCGCGAGCTCGCTTATCAAACCGCGGGCGGAACCGTAAGATTTTCGACCGACGCAAAGGAGATTTCTCTCAGAATAACCATTCACCACGGCGCGTTCGGAATGCACCATTTCTGCGACCGCGGCGTTTACGGTGTTGATGCTTACGTCGGCACCGGCAGCGATCGCCGTTATGTCGGTAAAATGATGCAAACCTTTGCCGATAATCACGATGTAAATACAGGCACGCTCGAGCTTCCCGATGGGGTAAAGGAGGTTTGCGTTAACCTTCCTCTTTATGCGGGTGTTGAAAAGCTTGAGATCGGATTCCCAAAGGGCGCAAGAGTGGGCGCTCCCACAAATCGAACCAACGGCGCCGTTGCGTTCTATGGCTCTTCCATAACTCAGGGCGGCTGCGTTTCGCGTCCCGCAAACTCCTATTGCTCAATAATCTGCCGTGCGCTCGATTCCGATTGCGTCAACTATGGCTTTTCGGGCAGTGCAATGGGCGAGCTTTCGGTCGCCGATCATATTGCATCGCGCGATCTCGCCTGCTTCGTAATGGATTATGATTATAACGCTCCCTCGCACGAGCACCTTGAATCCACCCACGAGCCCTTCTTCAAGCATATCCGCGAGCGCAATCCCGAGCTTCCCGTTGTTTTCGTAACCCATCCTTTCTATGCCGAAAAGACCGAATTCGATCAAAAACGCATTGATATCGTTAAAAAGACCTACGAAAACGCTCTCGCCGCAGGCGATAAAAACGTTTATTTCGTCGACAGCACCGAATTCTTCACTCCCGAAATGCGCGACCTTTACGCTGTCGATTATCTCCATCCCAACGATCTCGGCCAGTTCTGCATGGCAGAAACCATTTTCCCCGTTGTTAAAAAAGCCCTGGGCTTAAAATAATCAATAAAAACCACCGAACACAGATTCGGTGGTTTTCTGTTAAAATAAGCAAAACAAAAAGCCGTTGTTTTCACAACGGCTTTTAATGTAAAGATCTTATTTAATGGTGATCTTTGCGCCGGCTTCTTCGAGCTGGGTCTTAAGGGATTCAGCTTCTTCCTTGGAAACGCCGGTCTTAACCATCTTGGGAGCACCAACAACGATTTCCTTAGCTTCGCCGAGGCCGAGGCCGGTAATTTCCTTAACAGCCTTGATAACCTTGAGCTTAGCAGCTTCATCAAAGGAGGTGAGTTCTACGTCGAATTCGGTCTTTTCTTCTTCTGCGGGAGCAGCAACTGCAGCAACGCCTGCAACAGCTACGGGAGCAGCGGAAACGCCGTATTTTTCTTCAAGAGCGCTAACGAGGTCTTTGAGTTCAAGAATAGAAAGAGAGTCTACAAGTTCAAGAATCTGATTGATTTTTTCCATTGTGATATAATCCTCCGTGTAATAGTGTTTTTTTAAAATTTAAGAGATTTTTTTGCCGAAATTATTCAGCAGCAGCTTCGGTAGCTTCGCCGCCCTCTGCCTTGTCGATGATCGCCTGAATAGCATAAGCGAAACCGTAGAGGCCGGACTGGAGAGAGCCCATAAGTCTGCCGATGAGGACTTCTTTGGAAGGAGTATCGGCGAGTTCCTTCACACCGTTTGCGTCGAGCAGTTCGCCGTCAACGAAGCCTGCTTTAAGAACGAAGTTTTCGTGGTCCTTAGCATATTTAGCAAGGATCTTAGCGGGAGCGATAGGATCGCTTTCGCAGGTAGCAAGTGCGGTCATGCCGGTAAGCTGATCCTTAAGACCTTCAAAACCGATAATATCGCAAGCCTTGGAAGTAAGAGTGTTCTTAACAACCGTGTATTCAACACCTGCGGCACGAAGCTCGCTTCTGAGCTTGGTATCGTCAGCAACGGGAATACCCTGATAGTTAACGATAACGCCGCCCTGTGCGTTCTTCATTCTTTCAGCGAGCTCTGCGACAAGCGCTTTCTTTTGCTCGAGAATGTTTGCGTTAGCCAATTGTATACCTCCTGATTTATTCCGTAGAAATAAAAATGCTCCGAAAGCAACCGCTTCGGAGCATAGAAAAAGCATAGTTATGTTACTATATCTTTCGCTCTCCTCGGCAGGCGGCTTAAAGCCTTTACATTTTCATACCTACTGTCTTTGGAAATTCGACCTTGTGATAATACCACATTTAAACCCGTTTGTCAATAGATTTTTCTAAAAAGTTTCGCTGTTTTCGCGATTTTCGTTAAGCTTTTTGTTAATTTCCGTCAGCTTTCTTTTTTCTCTGCGGTCAAGCACTATAAAAAGCGGTATTATTATAGATAAATTACCGATAATTCCTATCGAAAAAGCTACCGCAACCTTAAGTCCGCTGTCCAAAACACCGAAAGCTACAAAAAACAGCGTTATGCAGGTTATAGAGAAAAACGCGTTTATAATTCGTCTTACCCATAATTCAAAGCTGTCAACTCCGGTTCTTATTATAAAAACCGCAAACGCGGCAACCGGAATAAACGAAATTGATGCCGAGCTTATCGCTTTTATGAATGTTTCATTCGCCAACGCTTCTCCGAGCGCGAACTTAAAGAACGATAAACAAACCGAAAAACCGCCGACTCCGGTTAAATAGCTGATAATAAACCGATAAAATCCATTTTGTATCTTCATATCTAAACCCCCAATTTTTCTCTCACGCAATTAAGATACTGACGAGATACTATTACCTTTTCGCCATTGATAAGCGTTGCGCAAAGCCTGCTGTATTTTTCGTTGCTTATTGATTTTACCATTTTCAAATTGACTATAACCGATTTTGAAATACGCGAAAACGGCGTGTGGGCAAGTTTGGCTTCAAGCTCATACATTTTGATTTTCGTTTCGAATGCTTTGTTTGCGGTATAAAAGAAGCAACGCCTGTCTACCGATTCGAAATACAGAATATCCGAAAGCCTAACAAAATGCGTTTCTCCGTTCAGGCTTCCTGTCATGCGGTTGTCGGCAAGGCTCAGAAACGCCAGAATCTCTTCCAATTCTTCATCAAGAAAACCGTAATTAACGGTGATCTCGGTCTCCGATATGTTTGGATCGTGTTTGATGTTAAGTTTCATGCTCATCCTCCTTTGCCAATATAATATACCGTCAATTTTTGTTTTTCAACCGTTATTTCGTCTCTTGCAAATTAATCAACGCAAGTTGCAAAAAACATTCTGTTGCCAAAGGCTGACTTATATGATATAATATAAATGAGGTGATAATATGACCGAATTCTTTAACAGCATTGTTGCTTTCGAAAAGGAAATCAATCTGCTTACGGTTGCCTTGCGAATAGTTCTCGCCGTTATTGTCGGCGGTATAATCGGGCTCGAACGCGGGCGTCATGGCAGTCAGGCGGGAATGCGAACCCATATTCTCGTCTGCCTCGGTGGTGCGCTAACGTCTCTGCTCGGCGTTTATTGCACACAGATTCTCGGCTACGACAGCGATCCCCTTCGAATCTCGGCTCAAGTCGTTTCGGGCATCGGCTTTCTCGGCGCAGGTATGATAATCGTTAAAAGCGATAAGATGATAACCGGTTTAACCACAGCCGCAATAATGTGGACAACAGCCATAATCGGCGTTGCCGTCGGCGTCGGCTTTTACAGCGGCGCGCTGATTGCAATGCTCGCCTGCGTTTTCACTGCCGCATTCTTAACAAGGCTTGAAAGAAAACGCAAAAAAGCTACCTGCATCTACATAGAAATCGACGATCTGCATTCTCTCGGAAGAATAACCGACGATATCAAAACGCTTATCCCCGATGATTCCCACGTCGAGCTCGTTTCGGCAAAAAGCGGTATGGCGGGCCACCTCGGCGTTTTGGTTATAACCTCAATGCTGAAGGACGTTGATTCTGTCAAATCATCGGTTTCGGCTCTGAACGGCGTTTATTTCGTTATCGTTGAATAGAGTGATGATTAAAAACGCAAAAAATAAAGACGGTTCAAACGAACCGTCTTTATTTTTGCGTGATTTAGTTTATAAGCTTTTCAATTGTGGTTTTTGTGATTTCACCGTCATAGTCGGTTATTATAATTGCATTCGGGTTGTCAGATTGGGTATCGAATACGATCGATTTTATTTGAACTATAGAATATTCGCCGTTTTCATCCGGAATTTCTTTAAATTCTTCGCGGTAAACCTCATTTCCGTTTTTGTCGATTATAACCCACGGCTCAATCGCAAGCCCGCCGTCTTCGGCGATCATATATTCGCTTCCTTCTCTAAACTGAACCGATATAAAGATTGTGGAGCAAATTTCTGTGTCCCAACGTCCCAATTTGGTTAAAGAGCGTGCAAAGTATACTTTGGGTTCGGAATCATATTCAAGCAAAAGAAAACCGTTTGTAAAAATGGGCTCCTCGGACGTATAATGTCGGTACAGAGAAGAGCCGTAATAATCGTATTCGCCGTTCAAATAAACCCAATAACCGCCGCAAAACATTCCGCTTTCGGTTAAAAGAGGTTCGTATTTGCGTATCGTAACTTCGGTTTCATAAACAGTTTCAACGGTTTCGGATAAAGGCGTAATCTCTTTTTCGGTGGCTTTTCCGTTTTCTAATTTAATTTCATATATACGCGATTCGCGCAGACCGAGGTAATCGCAATCTTTTCCCTCGGGAACGGTTTCGGAAAGCAGTTCCCAATAAAGCTCGCTGCAAGCTTTGCCCTCTGTATCGAAAATCGCGGTGCGTTTTTTCGAAAATAGACTGTCTTTAAGAGGATAGCTTATCAAAATATGATCTTTTTTAATTTCAAAATCGCAAACATCGTTAAGCGTGGCTAAGGAAGTTCCTTTTTCGTTGAGTATCCAAACCGAAAACGGCGATTCGCCCTGTTTGCTGTGCGCTAAAAAACGGTTTTCGGAAACTATTTCTATTCCGCTGAAAGTTCTTGCGAAAAAGTTTCCGAGCTCGTTATCCGAGCTCCACATTTTCACGCCGTCTTGCGTGATGGCCGCAAAAACCTTGCCCGAAAGCCTTGTGTAGGTAACTCCATTATGCTCGAATCTGTCATCGTAATCGTCGACGATGGGGTTGGAAACGGTTTCGGAAACTTGTTCGGAGCTTGTGGTTGCTTCGCTGCTTTCGGAAATAGGGGTTGAACTTGTGCTTTCGTGTTCAGAGCAGGCGCAAAACAGGCACACGATGAGCGACAAAAGTATTATTGCGGAAAGTATCTGTTTCATAATATGCCCCCTTTTATTATAACGAACATAGCAAACATGGATTGTTACATTTCTTTTTGTTTTAAGCGTTTTGTTATCTCATTATAATACAATTGTTTATATCGATGGTGTGAATTAACTCCTTGGTTTTCCGCCCTCCCAATAATATTCTAACAGAATAAGATTGCTTTGTCAATAGTGCGCTCGATTTTTGTAGACATTTTTTAAATAAAAAAAGCAAGAATGGGAAAATTCCCGTTCTTGCTTTTTTGTCTTAGTCGGAAATCTTAGCTGCGTTGATCTTAAGGCCGGGGCCCATGGTAGAAGCGATAACGCAAGATTTGATATACTGACCTTTAGCTGCAGCAGGCTTTGCCTTGATGATAGCGCCGAGAAGAGTGTTGAAGTTCTCGGAAAGCTTTTCTGCGCCGAAGCTTACCTTGCCGATAGGGCAGTGAATAATGTTGGTCTTATCGAGTCTGTACTCGATCTTACCGGCTTTAGCTTCGGTAACAGCCTTTGCAACGTCGGGGGTAACGGTACCTGCCTTGGGGTTAGGCATCAAGCCCTTAGGACCAAGGAGCTTACCGAGACGGCCGACAAGGCCCATCATATCGGGGGAAGTGATGATAACGTCGAAGTCAAACCAGTTTTCCTGCTGGATCTTCTGGATATATTCTTCTGCGCCAACGTAGTCTGCGCCTGCAGCGGTAGCGGCATCAGCCTTGTCGCCCTTCGCGATAACGAGGGTACGAACGGTCTTACCGGTACCGTTGGGGAGAACTACCGCACCTCTAACCTGCTGGTCAGCGTGGCGGGAGTCAACGCCGAGACGAACGTGAACTTCAACGGTTTCGTCGAATTTTGCTTTGGAAAGCTCGCAAACCATGCCGAGAGCTTCGGCGCTGTCATAGAGCTTTGCCTTGTCGATAGCAGCAACAGCTGCGTTATAATTCTTTCCTCTTTTCATCTTGAAACCCCTCCTTAGTCAACAACTTCAACGCCCATGCTGCGTGCAGTGCCGGCAACCATGCTCATGGCTGCTTCGATGCTTGCTGCGTTGAGGTCGGGCATTTTGGTTTCGGCGATCTTGCGAACCTGTTCCTTGGTTATCTTAGCAACCTTGTTGGACTGAGGAACGCCCGAACCCTTGTCGATGCCGCAAGCCTTCTTAATAAGAACAGCTGCGGGGGGAGTCTTTGTGATGAAGCTAAAGGTTCTGTCAGCGTAAACGGTGATAACAACGGGGATGATAAGACCGATGTCATTCTTGGTACGCTCGTTGAATTCTTTAGTGAACATAGGAATGGCAACGCCATACTGACCGAGAGCCGGACCGATAGGGGGCTGGGGAGTAGCTTTGCCTGCGGGAATCTGAAGCTTTATATAGCCTACAACTTTCTTTGCCATGCTGATAATACCTCCGTTGTGGTAATTTTGATTTCGGGATCGAGTCCCTCCCACTTTTTGTCCGCAAAATGCGGTTTTGCGCTTTTGGGTTGGCAATCACCAAATAACGCGAAAGTTAATCATCCAATGCTGCGACCTGATTGCTGTTAAGCTCAACCTTTGTCTCTCTGCCGAAGAGGGAAGCGGAAACCTTAACCTTCTTCAAATCGGGCGAGATCTCTTCAACCAAACCGATAAAGCCCGAAAGGGGACCATCGGTAATGCGAACGCTGTCGCCGACGGCAAATTTGATTTCGATCGTCTTAACCTCAACACCAATGTGCTCGACCTCTTCATCGGTAAGAGGAACGGGGCGCGATCCGGGACCGACAAAGCCGGTAACGCCGGTGGTGTTGCGAATAATGTGCCAGGTCTCGTCGTTCATGACCATTTTGACCAGAACGTAACTGGGGAACAGTTTTCTTTCGATTTCCTTTTCGCCCTTCTCGCCGGTTTCAACAACCTTTTCGACAGGGACGTTTACCGCGAGAATCAGGTTTTCGAGTCCGCGGTTCTCAACGATTTTTTCAATGTTTGTTGCAACCTTGTTTTCATAACCCGAATAAGTATGAACAACATACCAAAGCGGTGTGCTTTCCTGGGGTAAACTCATAATAAACCGTTCCTTTGTAAATTAGTTGAAAATGTCGGCTATCCACCAAATAAGTCTGGTGAAGCCAAGGTCGAGAAGACCGATAACCAATGCTGCAACTATAAGGAAAACAAGAACAACGCCGGTTGCCTTAAGGGTATCCTTGGGCGACGACCAAGAAACCTTCTTGATCTCACTCCAATATTCCTTAAAGAACTTGTTGATCTTCTGACCGATAGCAGTGTTGGTCTTAGCAAGAACGATAGCAACAACGATGAGAATAACGATTACCGCAAGGGTAATAACTCTTGCCCAGGGGAACTTGCTTCCGGTGGAAGCAGAGTTGTCTGCGCTGTGATCGTGGTCGTGATCGTGGTCGTGGTCTTCGGCTTCGGAAGAAACGGAAGATTCCGATTTGGATTCTTCTTTGGATTCTTCCTTAGATTCATCTTTGGATTCTTCTTTAGACTCTTCTTTGGATTCGTCAGCGGAAGCTTCGGTGGATTCTTCTGCGGAAGTATCGGAAACCTCAGCCGAGGTCTCTTCGATCGCAGATTCGTCGGCAACCGAGGAATCTTCTGCAAGAACCGCGAAGGAAAGGGTCATCGCGAGCAATATCGCGAGAATCGCGGAAAGCGCTTTGTTAAATCTTGTCATATCGCGCCTCCTTATTTGCTTTCCTTGTGAAGAGTGTGCTTGCGGCAGAAACGGCAATACTTGTTCATTTCGAGACGGTCGGGAGTATTGCTCTTGTTCTTTGCCGTGTCATAGTTTCTTTGCTTGCATTCGCTGCAAACGAGAGTTACTTTGACTCTTTTTTCTTTACCCGCCATTTTTTCGGCACCTCCATATAAATGTTACCTCCCTCTGAATACGCCGTGAGCCCTTGTCCGCATCGGGTGGAAATCGAAAACCCATTGCATAACAAAAAGACCCCGAACAACAGAGGTGAATCCATTGTAACAGATTCTGCCCTCTGTGTCAAGACCTTTTTAACTTATATATGCTGTTTTTTAGCGGTTTTCGGGGATTTTTACCAAAGATGACCGCGAGTGTCGCAGATATGCAAAGCATATCAAGGCGCGAGGCGCGAGCGAACGGGCATCAAAACCGCTCGAAAACCGTGTGTTTTAGAGCGAGGCGTCAGCCTACAAGCGAGGCGTCAGCCTTCAAGCATCGCAACTCTCTTTTCGTGTCTTCCGCCTTTGAAGGCGAAAAAAGAAGAACGCGAAATACAAAATACAATAAAAATATCATAAAAACCGAGGACATGCGCCTCGGTTTTTATACCAAAGATGACCGCGAGTGTCGCAGATATGCAAAGCATATCAAGGCGCGAGGCGCGAGCGAACGGGCATCAAAACCGCTCGAAAACCGTGTGTTTTCGAGCAAGGCGTCAGCCTTTAAGCGAGGCGTCAGCCTTCAAGCATCGCAACTCTCTTTTCGTGTCTTCCACCTTCGAATTCGGTGTTGAGGAAAATGTTTGCAAGCTCAACGGCTTTTGCGCTGTCGATAACTCTTCCGCCAAGGCAAAGCACGTTCGAATTGTTGTGCTTGCGTGTCATTTCAGCGGAAAATGCATCCGAAAGCACGGCGGCACGAATGCCCTTAACCTTGTTTGCGGCAATCGACATTCCGATGCCGGTTCCGCAGCAAAGAATACCCTTTTCGCATCTGCCGCTTACAACCTCGGCGCAAACCGCCTTCGCATAAACGGGATAATCCACCGAATCGGTGGTGTTGGTGCCGAGGTCGATATATTCAACCCCGTTCTTTTTAAGCTCTTCAATAATGGCGTTCTTGATCTCCAATCCGCCGTGATCGCAACCTATCGCTACCATTTTTATGTTTCCTTTCTTTTATATACAATAAATTCATATTTTTCGGGGACATGCGCCTCGAAAAATATACCTTAGGGTTTCGCGAGTTTGGACATTTATGCACAAACTCGGCGCGAGCGAACGAAACTCAAAAATCCGGCTGAAAAGCGTGGTTTTCAGCCGCGGGCGTTAGCCCGTTGAATCCGCCGTGATCGCAACCCAATGCTATCATTTTTTTAGTGCCCGCGATAAAAGTTCAACCTGTTTTCAGCGCTCTTGCCCGCGAGGGTGTAAGGTGTTGCTGTTTTGTAGGCGTTTTTAGTGCCCGCAATAAAAGTTCAACCTGTTTTCAGCGCGCTACCCGCGAGGGTGTCAGTCAAAACCATTTCGTAGGCTTTCCTTTCGTTAAATTATATAATTATTTTAAAAGTTTTTGGGGAGAGAGTCTGAGCGAACACCTTTTTTCAAAAAGGGGTTCTCTCGGGAAAACACAAAAGGAGTTCTCTCGGAAAAAACGATCAACCGCGCCCCTCGCGCTCTATTCTTTCCCGTTCTGCCTGAGGCATGCGCAGATAAACGGGCTTGAGCTCCTCGGGTGCGATCGCGCCGCCCGAAACGAAAGCGTCATAGCCGCACAACGCGACCGATAACGCGTTTTGATCGGTTGCCGCGTCGGAAGCAGGGAAGATGTGAACCGTGTTTTCGCACAGCGAAAGGAATTTATCCCGTCCGTCGCCGCAGATCGTTATCTCGCCCTTGCCGTCAAGCATAGAAATAATATCGCCTGCCGCAAGCGCGCTGTCCTCGGTAATGCGCTTGCCGTCTTTGAACAGCGCGGTATAAAACTGATCGCGTCGCGCGTCCATAACCGGACAAACATATCCTCTGCCGACGCTTCTTGCCATGGCTTCAAGCGCCGAAACCGAAACGCAGGGCTTCTTTTCGGTAAAGGCAAGCCCCTTAACCGTTGCCGCACCGATGCGGACTCCGGTGAACGAGCCGGGCCCCGCGCTGACAGCGTAAAGGTCGACGTCAGAGGGCGAAACACCGTATTGCTTCATCGCGTTTTCAAGAAGCGGCAAAAGCGTTTCGCTGTGTGTAAGCTTGTTTTTAACGGTAAAGAGCGCATAACCGCCGAGCTTTCCGTCGTTTATTTCGGCGATCGCCGCGGTTGCGGTAACAGCCGTGCTGTCAAGTGCCGCTATCAGCATACGGTAAATCTCCTTCCGTTTTCTCCAATATGTTCTATCTTAAGTCTTATTGCGTTTTCGGGGATTATATCCTCAAAAAGCTCGCTCCATTCGGTAATGATCAAGCTTTTCTGCTCGCCGTAATCGTAAAAGCCTGTCGAGTAGAGATCGTCCTCGTCGGTAAGACGGTATAGGTCGAAATGGAAAATATCAATGCTGCTTCCGCGGTATTCGTTAACTATCGCAAAGGTGGGCGAGTGCACAAGCTCGAGGCATTCGGGGCACAAAGCCTTCACAAGACCGCGAACAAAGGTGGTTTTGCCTGCACCCATTCCGCCGAATAACGCAAGATAACCGCCGTTTTTAAGGCGCTCTGCAAGCGTTTCTGCGAACTTTTCGGTATCAGCAACGCTGAATGAAACAAATTCTTCCATATATTAATAGTTTGCTCCGATGCATTTAATAATCGTTTTTGTCTTTTCGGGAGGGAAGTCGCTTATCGTAACCGCCTTGAAAAGATGCTCCATGCCCGCCTGCGCACGCTCCAGGCTCTCGCCCTGAAGCGTTGCAAGCGCTTCGCCCTCTTCGATGCGGTCGCCGACCTTTTTGTTAAGAATAATGCCTGCCGAGTGGTCGATATCTCCGCCGATAACGTCGCGTCCCGCACCGAGCACAGCGGCTGCTTTTCCAACCTCAAGCGCATCGATTCGGGTTATATATCCGCTTCTGTCTGCGGCAAGCATCGCCGTAACGTTGCTTTCCTCGAAAAGCGAGGTGTCGTAAATATATCTTCTGTCTCCGCCAAGGCTTTCAACAAGATCTGCAAGCTTTTCCTTGGCCTTTCCGTTATAAATCGTTTCTTCGGCTATCGCAACGCATTCATCATAGCTTGCGGCGGCGTTTGCCGAATAAAGCATGTTTGCGGCAACCGTAATGCAAAGCTCGGTAAGCTCCTCGTCGCCTCTGCCTTCAAGCACGCGTATTGCTTCGATCATTTCAACGCTGTTTCCGACTGCTCTGCCCAACGGCGCCGACATGTCTGTAATAAGCGCAACGGTCTTGCGGTTTTCCTTCGCGCCGATGCGAACCATAAGCCTTGCGAGCTCCTCGGCATCGCGCTGGGTCCTGCAAAATCCGCCGCTTCCGCATTTAACGTCAAGAACTATGCATTCACTGCCCGAGGCAAGCTTTTTGCTCATAACGCTTGCCGCAACAAGCGGAATGCAGTCTGCCGTGCAGGTAACGTCGCGAAGCGCCGAAAGCTTCGCATCTGCGGGAACAAGACGCTTGCTTTGGCCGGCAATGCAAAAACCGAGCTCGGAAACTATCTGCTCGAATCTTTCGGCTGAAATTTCGGTGTCAACACCCTTGCAGGATTCAAGCTTATCGAGCGTTCCGCCCGTAAAGCCAAGTCCTCTGCCCGCCATTTTGGGCACGTAAACGCCCTTGTCTGCGGCGGCAACCATCGGGCCGACGATAAGCGAAACCTTGTCGCCCACACCGCCCGTGCTGTGCTTGTCGACCTTTTTGCCCTTAACCTTCGAAAGCTCGGCGGTCTCGCCGCTGTCGGTCATATATTCGGTCAGCGTAACGGTTTCTTCCTCGCTCATGCCTCGAAACCATATCGCCATCATAAGAGCCGAAAGCTGATAATCGGGAATGCTCCCGTCGGTCGCACCTTTAACGAAAAAGGCTATTTCCTCTTCACTAAGCTCACAGCCCTCTTGTTTTCTGCGAATAATGTCATACATTTTAAGCATAGCTTCGACCTCCTTTGTCATTGCTTTCGTGCTGTTATTTCTTTATCCGTTCAAAAAAGTTTTGATCGCTGAAATCGCTTGCTATGCCGAAATTTCGGCACACCGATTCGGCAATGCAGGCATAGCTTTCGAAACCGCCGATGTCCTGCGCGATGCAGTTGGGAGAATAAATAATCAAAGGAATATTCTCTCTTGTGTGGTCGGTTCCTTTAAATCCGGGATCACATCCGTGGTCGGCGGTAATAATTAAAAGATCGCTTTCCTTCATGCCGCCTAAAAATCGACCGAGCGTTTCGTCGAAATGCTCAAGTGCTCTCGCATAGCCCGAAATATCGTTTCTGTGGCCGTACACCATATCGAAATCAACAAGGTTAACGAAGCAAAGACCCTTAAACTCGCGCTTTTGCATTTCGAGAAGCAGGGCTTCGCCCTCTTGGTTGTTTTTCGTCGGGTTGCTTTCGGTAATGCCGTGCCCTGCGAAGATATCGTTTATCTTTCCGATCGAAATGACGTCAAACCCATTGCTTTTCAACTTGTCGAGCATGGTCTCGCCGCTTGGCTCAAGCGAATAATCGTGTCTCCCGCCGGTTCGGTAGAATTCACCGTTTTTGTCGGAAAACGGCCTTGCGATAACTCTTCCGACGGCGTGCTCGCCGCAAAGAATTTTTCTTGCGCTTTCGCAAAGCTCATAAAGACGGGGCAGGGGAATAACGCTCTCGTGTGCCGCAATCTGAAAAACGCTGTCGGCAGAGGTGTAAACTATAGGCTTGCCGGTTTTAACGTGCTCTTCGCCGTAATCCTTAATAACCTCTGTGCCCGAATAGGGCTTGTTGCAAAGAATTTCAACCCCGTTTGCCTCGCAAAACGCCGAGATCACTTCTTCGGGAAACCCGTTGGGGTAGGCGGGAAGCGGCTTTTCGGAAATAAGCCCGGCTATCTCCCAATGGCCGACCGTTGTGTCTTTTCCTCGGCTGAGCTCCTCGGCATAGCCGAAAATGCCCTTCGGCGCCGAACACGGCTCTGCCTCGAGCTCGGCTATTTTAATGTTGAAAAGGCCAAGCGATTCGAGGTTTGGAAGCTTCGGATCTGCTGTCATAACGCTTTTAAGCGTGTTTGCGCCCTCGTCGCCGAAATCGGCGGCATCTGCCGCGTGCCCGATCCCAAGGCTGTCAAGCACAACGAGAAAAACTCTGTCAAACATCCGAACACCTCCGTATATAACTATTCATTCTTATTATACCAAATCCTTTCGCTTTGTCAAGAATATAATGCACTCCGCTTGCTTTTGCGATTCTGCCGTTTTCATCGAGCGCAAAGCACAAAAAAGAAGCACCCCGTTTTTATACAGAGTGCTTCAATCACGGAATATATAATTAAATCCTATAAAAATCGGCGACATGTGCGTCGATTTTTATACCTATGAACATTGCGAGTGCCGAAGCTTCGGCGAGGCGCGAGGCGCGAGCGCACAATGTTCTTTAAACCGCCCGAAAAGCATCTTTTCGGGCGAGCGCAAAGCGCAAAAAAGAAGCACCCCGTTTTTATACAGAGTGCTTCAATTACGGAATATATAATTAAATCTCATATTTTTCAAGGACATGTGCCTTGAAAAATATACCTAAGAGATTCGAGAATTCGGACAAGGCGTATACGCCGCGCACGAATTCTGCGCGAGCGAACGAATCTCACGAAAACCGATGAAAATGCTTGCCATTTTCATCGAGCGCAAAGCGCCTTACATATCCTCCACAACGTCAAGAGCGTCCTTGCGGGAAAGGTTAAGACGACCCTTTTCGTCGATCTCGGAAACGATTACCTTAATGGTGTCGCCGACGCTTACAACGTCTTCAACCTTGGCAACACGCTTCTTGTCGAGCTGAGAAATGTGAACGAGGCCTTCCTTGCCGGGAGCGATCTCGACGAATGCGCCGAAGGTCATAAGTCTGGTTACAGTGCCGTAGAAGATTTCGCCGGGCTCGGGATCCTTGGCAATAGCTTCAATGATCTTAAGAGCCTTGTATGCGTTGTCCTTGTTAACTGCGGCAATGAATACCGAACCGTCGTCCTCAATGTCGATCTTACAGTCGGTGTCGGCACAGATCTTCTGAATAACCTTACCGCCCGATCCGATAACCTCGCGGATCTTGTCGGGATCTATCTTGGTGGAGATCATCTTGGGAGCATATTTGGAAACGTCGTCTCTCGGCTCGGCGATGCAAGCGGTGATAACCTCGTCGAGGATATAGTTTCTGCCCTTGTGGGTGGTCTCAAGTGCGTTTTTGATTATTTCGGGGGTAAGACCGTCGATCTTAAGGTCCATCTGAATCGATGTAATACCCTTCTTGGTGCCTGCTACCTTAAAGTCCATGTCGCCGAAGAAGTCTTCAAGACCCTGAATGTCGATCATGGTATCCCATCTGTCGCCCTCGGTGATAAGACCGCAGGAAATACCGGCAACGGGAGCCTTTATGGGAACGCCTGCGTCCATAAGCGCAAGAGTCGAGCCGCAAACCGAAGCCTGCGAGGTAGAGCCGTTCGAGGAAACGACTTCACTTACCAAACGGATAGCATAGGGGAATTCCTCAACCGAGGGAAGAACGGGAACGAGCGAACGCTCTGCGAGCGCGCCGTGGCCGATCTCGCGTCTGCCGGGGCTTCTTGCGGCTTTTGCTTCGCCAACCGAATAGCCGGGCATGTTGTAGTGGTGCATATATCTCTTGGTTTCCTGACCGTCAATGCCGTCAAGAAGCTGCTCTTCGCTGACGGGAGCAAGAGTTGCAACGGTAAGAACCTGAGTTTGACCTCTGGTGAAAAGACCTGAGCCGTGGGTTCTGGGAAGGAGCGAAACCTCTGCGGCAAGAGGACGGATCTCGTCCATTCTTCTGCCGTCAACACGCTTGCGCTCGTCAAGAAGCCATCTGCGAACGATCTGCTTCTGAAGCTTATAGATGCATTCGTCGATCATGCTCTTGCTGTCGGGATAATCCTCTGCGAGCTCTTCATAAACTCTTTCGTAAATGGGTTGAAGTGCGGCATCGCGAATTCTCTTGTCGTCGGTGTCAAGCGCTTTCTTAACGTCTTCGCCGACCATAGCCTCGATTCTGTCGAACATATCGTGGTCGAGCTCAAACGCGGGGTATTCAAACTTGGGCTTGCCGATCTCTGCTCTGATGCTGTTGATAAAGTCGCAAAGAGGCTTGATTTCGTCGTGAGCCTTCATAATGGCTTCGAACATGGTCTCGTCGTCAACCTCGTTCGCGCCTGCTTCGATCATAACAACCTTTTCCTTCGAGCCTGCAACGGTGAGCTCAAGATCGCTCTTTGCTCTCTGAGCTTCGGTGGGGTTGATAACGATCTTGCCGTCAACAAGGCCGACGAAAACGCCTGCAATGGGGCCGTTCCAAGGAATGTTGGAAATGGTGATTGCGATAGATGCGCCGAGCATAGCCGCGATCTCGGGCGAGCAATCGGGGTCTACCGACATAACGGTAAGCGAAAGAACAACGTCGTTGCGAAGGTCCTTCGGGAAGAGGGGACGGATAGGTCTGTCAATAACGCGCGATGCGAGTATTGCGTGCTCGGTGGGTCTGCCTTCGCGTCTGTTCCAGCTTCCGGGAATCTTACCTGCGGAATAAAGTCTTTCTTCATAATCTACCGAGAGGGGAAGAAAATCGATTCCGTCTCTGGGTGCGGCAGACATGGTTGCGTTCGCAAGAACAGCGGTTTCGCCGTAGCGAACAAGGCAGGAGCCGCCTGCCAACTGTGCAAGCTTGCCGGTCTCGATAACAAGAGGTCTTCCTGCGAGCTCATAGCTGAATGTTCTGAAATTCTCAAACATGGCAATTTTCCTTTCGTAATTAAATATTTTTTCCGAAAGGTACCGGGCAAAGTTTAACACTTAACTAACCCTCGAAAGCTTTTTCGGGAGATAGTTAACTGCTAAACCGCCCAATACGTTCGGTTAACGGATGGTTTCAAGCTCCCAACGGACGAACACCTCGGAATGACAAATGCGCTCCGAGGTGTTGTTCGTTAAGAAAACTTACTTTCTTATGCCGAGGCGTTCGATGATGGAACGGTAACGCTCAATGTCGTTCTTGAGAAGGTAGTTGAGGAACTTTCTTCTCTTACCGATCATCTGCTGCATACCTCTGCGGGAGTGGTTGTCCTTAGGATTGCTTCTAAGGTGCTCGGTGAGCTCAGCGATTCTCTTAGAGAGAATGGCAATCTGAACTTCGGGCGAGCCGGTGTCGCCTTCGTGAACAGCATACTCTTTGATGATGTTCTGCTTGGTTTCCTTTGCGATCATGGTGTTTCACCTTTCAAAATAAAATATTTTTTCGGGGTAAACCTGGCAAACGGTTGGTGAAGTCGGGCATTAAAAATCCCGTGTGCCCTGTAAACCGGGCAGACCCCGTATGCGAAAAAATCCGCATTCCCGTATACTTTATCACATAAATTTCGGTTTGTAAAGTCTTTTTGTGATATATTTTCAAAAAAATGCGCAATCTTTTTTGTATATTATTATATATTATTGTAGAAAATCGATTTTTTCGGTCTGCCCCCTTGATTTTGTGTGTTTAAGGTGTTATTATAAGATAATAAAAGAGTTTTAAGGAAATGTGTCTTAGTTATGAAAAAGCGTTCACTTCTAACCGAATATTCGGGTGTGCTTCTTCGTGCGGGCGTTGCCGTGGCGCTTTGCGCTCTTATGGCGGCGTTTATTCTCGCGTTCCGCTCGGGCCTGCTCCCCTATGCTTCGGATGGTGATGCTTTCGATACTATCTATGCCATAGAAGAAAGCAAACAGCCTTAAAACGCTCATAAAATTTTCGGCGGAAACGACCTTTCCGCGTTTTGTGTTGCATAAAAAAACGTTAAAGGAGATCAGAAAGGCATGATCAAAAAGAAAGAAACCGTCGCCATGCTGCTCGCCGGCGGACAGGGAAGCCGTCTTCACCTGCTCACCGAACGCATAGCAAAGCCCGCGGTGCCGTTTGGCGGCAAATACCGCATCATCGATTTTCCTCTTTCCAACTGCATTAACTCCGGCATAGATACGGTCGGTGTATTGACTCAGTATCAGCCGCTCGCTCTCAACGAATATATCGGCAACGGTCAGCCCTGGGATCTCGACCGTACCTATGGCGGTGTAAGAACCCTTCCGCCCTATCAGGCGCAAAAGCGTGCCGATTGGTATAAGGGCACCGCAAACGCAATTTATCAGAACATTCATTTTATCGATAAATTCGATCCCGATTATGTTGTTATCCTCTCGGGCGACCATATCTATAAAATGAACTATGCCGAAATGCTCGAAAGCCATAAAAAGAACGGCGCCGATTGTACCATCGCGGTGTTTGACGTGCCTCTTGCCGAGGCATCGCGCTTCGGTATAATGACAACCGATTCCGAAATGCGCATAACCGAATTCACGGAAAAGCCCAAGGAGCCCAAGAGCACCAAGGCGTCCATGGGTGTTTACGTATTCAATAAAGACAAGCTTTTCTCTTATCTCGAGGCCGACGAAGCTGATGAAAACAGCTCTAAGGATTTCGGCAAGAACATAATTCCCGCAATGCTCGCGGCAGGCGAAAAGCTTTATGCCTTTGAATTCTCGGGCTATTGGAAGGATGTCGGAACCATCGATTCCCTCTGGGAAGCAAATATGGACCTTCTCGGCGACCGTCCTACATTAAGCCTCAAGGATCGCGAATGGCGTATCCTTTCCCGTAACGATGCAATGCCGCCCCACTATGTCGGCTCGGGCGCGGTAGTTAACAACTCTATCATAACCGAGGGCTGTGAGATATACGGAACCGTAATCAACAGCGTTCTCTCGGCGGGCGTTATCGTTGAACGCGGCGCGGTAGTCCGCGACAGCGTCGTTCTCGGCAACGTAACTCTCAAAGCCGAATCCACCGTTGACTATTCGGTTATCGATTCCGATACCGTTGTCGGCGTCAATGCCGTTATCGGTAAGGAAAAGGTGCTTTCAAAGGGTATAACCCTTGTCGGCGGCGGCCTTGATATTCCCGACGGAACCGTCATTCCCGACGGTGTGATCTGCGGAAGCGAAATGTTGGCGGAGCTTTCCGCCGAAAAGGAGGGTAAATAATGAACGCAGTAGGCATCATTTTCTCCAGCATGAACGAAAAAAGCGTTTATGAGCTCACAAAAGAGCGCACCATGGCATCGGTGCCGTTCGGCTGCCGTTACCGCCTTATCGACTTTGCGCTTTCCAATATGGTCAATTCTGGCATAACCCACGTTGGCCTTATAACCCACTATAACTATCAGTCTCTTATGGACCATATCGGAAGCGGTAAAGACTGGGACCTTGCCCGCCGTCACGGCGGTATAAAGATACTTCCGCCCTATATCACCGCATTCGCAAATAACGATAACGCTCTTTACAGCACTCGCCTCGAGGCTCTCATAAGCATTCGCGAATTCCTTTCCGAATGCAAGGAAGAGCTCGTTGTGCTTTCCGACTGCGACACGGTTTGTAACCTCGATCTTTCCGATATGATCGAACAGCATATCGCTTCGGGTGCCGACGTAACTCTCGGCGTTAAGAGCAGCTACGTTTCCTCCGATAACTCCCGCGACGTAACCGTCATCAACTCGGATGAAAACGGCAGGGTAACCGATGTTGCCGACTATTCGGGCATAAAAAGCGGCTTTGCCGATATTCTCGTAAGAATAAACATCATCGGCAAAAAATATCTCGAAGAGATCATCAACGATTCCATTGCGCGCGGCTATCACAGCTTCACCTATGATATAATTCGCCGCAATTGCCGCTTCGATGACATTCGCGTTTATAAATTCGACAGCTATTTTGCCGCTATCCGCAGCATCGGCGATTATTACAGCTGCAGTATGGATCTTCTCGATCCCGAGATCCGCCGTTCGCTGTTCGCGGTTCGCAACCGTCCCGTGTTCACAAAGGTCCGCAATTCTGCGCCCACCTCTTATATGGAGGGTGCCATCGTTCGCAATTCGCTTATTGCCGACGGCTGCGTTATTCAGGGAACCGTTGAAAACTCCATTCTCTTCCGCGGCGTAAAGGTCGGAAAGAACACCCATATCAAAAACAGTATCATAATGCAGGATACCCTAACGGGCGAAAACGTATACCTCAACTGCGTTATAACCGATAAAAACGTTGTTATCCGTGACGGACGCGTTCTTTCGGGCCACGAAACCAAACCCTTCTTTATAGATAAGGGCTCGTTTGTATAATAACAGTAACAAACTTAAAAAGGAAATGATAAAATGAAAAAGATATTATACGTTGCCGGCGAGGCACTCCCGTTTGCATCTTCGGGCGGTCTCGGCGACGTTATCGGCTCGCTTCCCGCGGCGCTCACCGCCTCCGGTGAATGCGACGTTCGCGTCGTTATGCCGCTTTATTCGGCTATCGGCGAAAAATTCCGCAAAAAGTTCGAATATATCGGCTCTAAATATATCCGCCTTTCGTGGAGAAGCCAATATTGCGGTCTTTTCCGCTACGTTCATAAGGGCGTAACCTTCTATTTCATCGATAACGAATATTATTTCAAGCGCTACATGCTTTACGGCGAATACGACGATGCCGAACGCTTCGCTTTCTTCTGCCGCGCCGCGCTCGAAATATTGCCCGATATCGATTTCTTCCCCGATATTCTTCATGCACACGATTGGCATGCCGCGCTCAGCGTTATCTATCTCAAGCAGTGCTATGCACGTCTTGATGAAAGATATTCCAATATCCGCGCGCTCTTTACCATTCATAACATTCAATATCAGGGTCAGTACGGCTTCGAGCTTTTGGGCGACGTTTTCGGCTTAATGCCCTCCGATAAAGAGATCGTGGAATACGATGGCGGCATCAATCTTTTAAAGGGCGCGGTCGTTTGTGCCGATGCCGTTTCAACCGTCAGCCCCACCTATGCAAAAGAGATCCTCTCGCCCAAGTTCTCTCATGGGCTCGACAGCGTTCTCAATCTGTTCTCGTTCAAGCTCTCGGGCATTCTCAACGGTATCGACCGCGATTATTATAATCCCTCAAAGGATAAAGAGCTCTTCGCCAACTTCTCGACCCGCAACCTCGACGGCAAGGCACTTTGCAAATCGGACCTTCAAAGAATGCTCGGACTTCCCGAAAAGGATGTTCCGCTCATTGCCGTTATCTCGCGCCTTGTAAGCCATAAAGGTCTCGATCTCGTTATGCTCGCGGGCGACGATATCCTTAAGGATGACGTTCAGCTCGTTGTTCTCGGTCAGGGCGATAAGAGCTACGAAGGCTATTTTGAATCGCTCGCCGAGCGCTATCCAACAAAATGCCGTGCGCTCATCACCTATAACCGCGATCTTTCCAAAAAGATCTATTCCGCGGCAGATATTTTCCTTATGCCCTCGCGCAGCGAGCCCTGCGGTCTTGCTCAAATGATCGCATCACGCTACGGAACCGTTCCCGTAATTCACGAAACCGGCGGCCTTTACGACAGCATAAAGGATTTCGGCTGTGAATCGGGCGGCAACGGCTTCACCTTTGCGGCATACAGCGCTTACGAGCTTCTCAACTCTGTAAATCGCGCAGTCGGCCTTTATTACGGCGACCGCGAAACCTTCGAAAAGCTTCGCAAGAAGGTAATGCGCGTTGATTTCTCGTGGAAGCAGAGCGCGCTCTCTTACCTCGAGCTTTATAACTCTATTTTGAACTAAACATTTTATTATATAATACCCGGAAGGAAACTCCAACCAATGGCAAAGAAAAACGCAGCCTCCGAGATCCGCGAGGCACTCAACACCAAGCTCTCGCGCTATTTCGGAATCAACGAAAGCGATGCAGATATCAATCAGGTATACCGTGCAACCGTTTTGTCTGTCCGTGATATCCTCGCAACCAAAAATAAAGAATTCACCGATAAGGTAAATGAACAAGGGGCCAAGCAGGTCTATTATATGTGCATGGAATTCCTTATCGGCAGATCGCTGAAAATGAACCTTTGCAACCTCGGCTTAGAGGATGAATACCGCAAGGTTCTTAAAAAGATGGGCTATAAGCTCGAGGATGTTTATGAATGCGAATCCGACCCCGGTCTTGGCAACGGCGGTCTCGGCAGACTCGCATCCTGCTTTATGGATGCGCTCGCCTCACAGGATTATCCCGCGCGCGGCTATTGCCTGCTTTATGAATACGGTCTCTTCAAACAGCGCCTTGTAGACGGCGAACAGCTCGAACTCCCCGATATTTGGCTCCCCGAGGGCGAATCGTGGCTCGTGCCCCGTCATGATAAAGCTGTAACCGTTCGCTTCGGCGGAAAGGTGCGCGAGGAATGGCGCGATAACCATTGCGAGATTATCTATGAGGATTACGATGAGGTCGAAGCTGTCCCCTACGATATGCTCATTTCGGGCGGTGTAGGAAAAGCGGTAAACACTCTCCGTCTCTGGAAGGCAAGAGATATTAATAATTTTAATATGGAAGCTTTTTCTCAGGGTCAGTATATGAAAGCGGTTGAAGAGAACACCATGGCAGAGACCATTTCCAAGGTTCTCTATCCTGCCGATAATCACCACGAGGGCAAACTGCTCCGTCTTACCCAGCAGTATTTCCTCGTTTCCGCTTCGCTTCAGAATATCGTGTGGCGGCATCTTTTCCATTATAAATCCCTCGATAATCTTCCCGATAAGGTCGCTATCCATATTAACGACACCCATCCCGCACTCTGCATACCCGAGCTTATGCGAATTCTCATCGACGATCACCACGTCGACTGGGATAAAGCGTGGGATATAGTAACCCGCACCGTTTCTTATACCAACCATACCGTTCTTCCCGAAGCGCTCGAGTGCTGGAACGAAGATCTCTTCGCACTTAAGCTTCCGCGTATCCACTCTATCATAAAAGAGATCAACCGCCGCTTCTGTGCAGATGCGTGGAATGCATTTATGGGCGATTGGGATAAGGTCGGCAGAATGTCTATTCTTAATAAGGGCAGCGTGCGCATGGCAAACCTTTCGGTCATCGGTTCGCATACCGTCAACGGCGTTTCGCGTCTCCATTCCGATATTCTTAAGGATACCGTGTTCAAGGATTACAACGATATGTATCCCGAACGCTTCACCAACGTAACCAACGGTATCGCGCATCGCAAGTGGCTTTGCTATTCCAACCCTCGCCTCGCGGCTCTGCTCGATGAAACCATCGGTCCCGATTATCGCTCCGACCCCACGGTTCTCTCGCGCTTCCTTGCTTACGGCGACGATAAATCGGTTCTCTCCCGCCTTGATGAAATCAAAAAGAGCAACAAGGCTGATTTTGCCGATTATATCTATAAAACAAAGGGCATCGTTATCGACCCGAACAGCGTTTTCGACGTTCAGGCAAAGCGTTTGCATGAATATAAGCGTCAGCTTCTCAATGCAATCAATATCATAACCCTTTATCTCAAGCTTAAAGAAAATCCCGATGCCGACGTAACCCCCACAACCTTTATCTTCGCGGCAAAGGCGGCTCCCGGCTATTATACCGCAAAGGCTATAATCCGCCTTATTTGCTATATCAGTGCAGATATCGAAAAGAACCCCAAGATCCGCGAAAAACTCCGTGTTGTATTCCTCGAAAACTATAACGTAACCCTCGCTGAGCACCTCATGCCCGCAGCCGAGATCAGTGAACAGATCTCGCTCGCAGGTAAAGAGGCTTCGGGTACCGGTAACATGAAGTTCATGATCAACGGCGCGCTCACCATCGGAACTCTCGACGGTGCAAACGTTGAAATGGCAGAGCAGGTCGGCAGAGATAACATCTATATCTTCGGCCACACCGCAAAAGAGGTTGAAGAGCTTTGGCATAAGGGCTATGCTTCTTCCTATTATTATAATCGCAGTCCCGAGCTTAAGGCGGCTGTAGATTATCTCCAAACCGGCTTCAACGGCAGATCCTTCTCCGATATTGCAAACTATCTGCTCTATTCCTTCGGCGTGTCCGATCCCTTCATGTGCCTTGCCGACTTCGATTTCTATTCCGAAGCCCGCAGAAGGATGTTTGCCGATTACAGCGATCGCGAAAAATGGAATCGCATGGCGCTTGTTAATATCGCAAGCGCGGGCTATTTCGCGGCAGACCGTTCCATTAAGGAATATGCCGATAATATCTGGCACATCAAGCCCGTTAAGTTCGATAAATGAACGCCAAATATTCAATAACGTCAAAAAACGCTCCCCGCGGATGCCATGCGTTTCCCGCGGGGAGTGAAATAACGGTTAAGCTCTCGGTGTCGGGCGCAGAATGCGATAAGGTATTTTATTATATCGGAAACGATGAACGCGTTCTCATCGAGAGGGAAGCCGCATTTTCCTGCTACGGAAGCGGATTTGTGAGCGAATATACCGTTAACACAAGGGAATTAACCGAGCAAGACGGCTTGTTTTTCACCCATTTCGAGTTTGTCTCGGGCGAAAAACGCTATTATATAGCCTTCAACGGCTATTCCTGCTCGGTCGAAGACCGTTTTGTTAACGAAACGCAGATCCTCGTTTATTCCGAGCAGTATCATTGCCCCGAATGGCTCATCGGCGGCGCAATGTATCAAATCTTTCCCGATCGCTTTTCGCGCGGTGGGGAGGTTTTGTTGCGCTCTAATGCCGTTTACCGTGAAGAATGGGATAACGGCATTCCCGAATATCCCGAGCATCCGGGCGATGAATACCCCAATAACACCCATTTCGGAGGAACGCTTTACGGCGTTGTCGAAAGGCTTTCCTATCTTTCTTCGCTCGGCATTAATTGCATCTACCTTAATCCTATCTTCGAGGCGTATTCAAACCATAAATACGATACGGCCGATTTCCTTTCGGTTGATAAAACCTTCGGCGGCGATGCCGCTCTTGCCGAGCTGATCGAAAAGGCGCATTCAGTTGGAATAAAGGTCATTCTTGACGGTGTTTTCAACCATGTCGGTAACGACAGCATCTATTTCGATGCTTACGGAAAATACGGCAACGGCGCTTGCTCGACCCAAATGTCGCCCTATTGGGAATGGTTCACCTTTAACGATTATCCCAATGCTTATGAAAGCTGGTGGGGCATAAAGAATCTTCCGCGAATCAACCGTTGCGAAAGCTACATCCGCTTTATCACCGAGAAGGTAATTCCCAAATATATGCGAATGGGCATCGACGGCTGGCGATTGGACGTTGCCGATGAGCTCGAAGCCGATTTTCTCGACCGCGTTGCTGCGGCAATAAAGCGCTTCAAGCCTGATGCGCTTATAATCGGCGAGGTTTGGGAGGACGCTTCCAACAAAATAGCATATAATGAAAGAAAAAGGTATTTCCGCGGTAAACAGCTCGATTCGGTAACCGATTATCCGCTTCGCAACGCTATTATCGAATACGTAAAAAACGGCGATTCCTCTTTCTTCACGGAAACCGTTTCAACTCTCTATCGCAACTATCCCCCGCATAAGCTCGCCTGCTTAATGAACTTTTTGGGCTCTCACGATACCGAAAGGATAGCAACCGTGCTCTGCGGTGATCCCGATTACGGCGAAGAGGGAAGTGTGCTTGCCCACCGAAAAATGTCTCGCGAACAGCGCGAACGAGCAAAAGAGCTTCTGAAGAACGCATATCTGCTCATGGCGTTTATGCCGGGAATCCCCTGCATTTATTACGGCGACGAGATCGCAATGGAGGGCTATCGCGATCCCTTCAACCGCCGCCCGTTCCCCGTAAGCGGATTTGACGATGAATATTCAAAATTCTTTGCCGAGGTCAACCGCGTCCGCCGTGAAGAAAAGCTGTTTTCTTCGCGCGAGCTTTCGGTTAAAGAGCTTGCGAACGGCGTTGTCTGCGCCGAGCGAATTATCGGAAACGAACGCCTTATAATGTGGGCGAATATGTCGAATACACAATATAATGTGTCGATTCCGTTTTCTGCGGTTGACATTTTCAATAAAAAGGTTTATAGTAATTTAGTGGAACTGTCTCCTAAAACTGTTGCAGTTGTCAAAACAGAGGTATAAAATGACCGAAAACACACGCTTGATTGCCAACGATCTTTCCCGCCTCGGTTTAAAAGAGGGCGATACGGTTCTTGTTCATTCCTCGCTTAAATCGCTTGGCGGTGCTTCGCCCGAAGAGGTTATAAACGGGCTTCTTTCCGTGCTCGGCGAAGAGGGAACTCTAGTGTTTCCGGCGCTGAGCTATATGCATTGCAACCCCTCGAAGCCGAATTTTGACTATTATAACACTCCTTCGAACGTCGGTGCACTGCCCGAGTTCTTCAGAACCTCGGTTAAGGGCGTTGTAAGAAGCCTCTGCCCGACCCATTCATGTTGTGCAATAGGCAAAAATGCCGAATATATCGTTTCGGGCCATATTCTCGATAAAACCCCCTGCGGCGAGAATTCGCCCTTCCGCCGTTTGATGCAACTCGGCGGAAAGATCCTTTTTATCGGTTGCGGAATGCGCCCCAACACCTCTATGCACGCTGTTGAGGAGCTGAGCTGTCCCGATTATCTGTTTGGCGACGATGCTTCCTATATTATAAAAGACAGCGAAGGCAAAGAACATAAAACCGTTTGCCGAGCTCATGGCTTTAAGGGCGTTATTCAATGCTATGAGCGCCTTGCAACGCTGTTGGACGAAAATGAACTAAAGATCGGCAAAGTAATGTCTGCCGAGTGCCATCTCGTTTCCGCACCTGCAATGTGGCTTAAGGCAGATCAAAAATACCGCGAAGAACCTCATTATTTTATAGATTGGGCTGAATAAATTGAATTGTAACGAGCTTGTTCCCGTTTTTGAAAAAATAATAGAAGAGTTTAATTTAAAGGGTACCCTAACCGATATTATTTATATCGGAACCGGCAACATAAACGATACTTATCTTGCAACAACCGATTTCGAGGGTTGCAATCGCCAGTATATCGTTCAACGCGTTAACCATAGGGTGTTTTCCAATCCCGAACGCATTGCCGAGAATGTTTGCAAGGTAACCGACCATATCGAAGCAAAGCTTCGTGCCAACGGTGTTGAAGATATTCGCCGCCGCGTAATGCGCTATTACCGCAAAAGCGACGGAAGCTATTTCTATATAACCCCAAACGGTGAATATTGGCGTGTTCTTTCCTACGTTTACGGCTCTGTAAACGTTAATGAAAGCGATATCCCGCATCTTTATGCCGCGGGCATCGCCTTCGGCGAATTCCAAAAGTATCTTTCTGATTTTTCCGCCGATAAACTTTATGAAACAATACCCGATTTCCACAATACCGAAAAACGTTATGCCGCTCTTCATAAGGCTGCAACCGATAACGTTGCGGGCAGATTCGAAGAGGTCAGGGAGGAATACGAATACCTTATCTCGATGGAAAGCTTTGCTTCTCTCTTCAACGTGCTTCACGAATGCGGCGATATTCCGTTAAGAGTCGTTCATAACGATACAAAATGCAATAACGTAATGTTCGATGAGTTAACCGGCGAGCATCTCGCGGTTATCGATCTTGATACGGTAATGCCCGGTTTTGTCGCCTACGATTTCGGTGATGCCGTTCGCTTTGCCGCCAATCCCGGCGGGGAAGACAACGAGGACCTTTCTAAAATCTATCTCGATCTCGATTATTATTCTGCGTTTGCCGAGGGCTTCGTTCCTCAAATTCGCGATATGGTAACCGCCCGTGAGCTCGAAACCCTGCCCGACGGCGTTCTTGCGATAACGCTCGAGCTTGCCGCAAGATTTTTAACCGATTATCTCAACGGCGACGTATACTTCAAATGCAAAAAGCCCAAGCATAACCTCGTTCGCACCCGCGCACAGGTCGCTTTGGCTAAAGATATCGCAAAGAAAATGCCTCAGCTTCGTCAAAGATTAAGCGAGATTGTTTGATTTTTGTCAAAAACGATGATATTTCAAACAATTTTTTAAAAAAACTTGACAAATGCAATAAATTGTGTATAATATTATATTGTAGTCATGAATTGAATGGGTGTATTGTCTCATTTAATCACTGCGGAGGGGAATAACGTGCCTGCTAAAACTTTGGGCAATGGAATAACCGATTCCGAAGAAGCGCTCATCGCTTCTGCCAAAAGCGGCGATCAGCGTGCGTTTGAAACCCTCGCCGAATCCTATAAACGTGTCCTTGAATTTCATATCAAGCGTTATGATCCGCCCTCTTATTTATATGAAGATTTATTTCAAGAGGGGCTGATCGGTCTTCTAAAAGCGGTCAGAAGCTATGATGGCAAGTCATCTTCCTTCGCAACATTTGCTTCTCTTTGCGTTAGAAACAGCATTATCAGCGGCGTCAGAAAATATGCGAACCAAACCAACAATACCGTTTCGGTTCAAGCCGATTTGCTCGATGAAGAAACCGCCCCTTCGGCAGAAGAGGTCCTCTTCGACAGTGTTCGCGTCCGTCAGCTTTACGATAAGGTCTATGAGGCGCTTTCGCCTTATGAAAAAACCGTTTTCGATATGTATCTTTCGGATATGGCCTATGAGAATATTGCCTTTGTAACGGGCAAAAGTGTTAAAAGCACATCGAATGCGGTATACAGGATCAGGACAAAGCTAAAGCAAATTGTCGGCAATGCTGATATTTTTTGCAACTCAAAAACGTAAAAACCCAAAGGGTAAATAAAAACAACCACATTTAAGAGGAGAACACCAAATGTACGAAGACAAGACTTTAACCTGCAAAGACTGCGGTAACGAATTCGTTTTCACTGCCGGCGAACAGGAATTCTATGCTGAACGCGGCTTCCAGAACGAACCGCAGCGTTGCAAGGCTTGCAGAGATGCAAGAAAGCAGGCTACCAGAGCTCCCAGAGAAATGTTCACCGCAGTTTGCGCTGAATGCGGCGGCGAGGCTAAGATTCCTTTCCAGCCCTCTGATGACAGACCTGTTTACTGCAGCGATTGCTTCGCTAAGAAGAAGAATCAGTAATTGTTATTTTATAATATATCTGATTAAAGAAAAAGACCTCGTCAAGAGGTCTTTTTCTTGTCTTTTATTTTCTGTCTTCGATTCTGACGTATTCTCTGTCGTCGATAACGCTTATATAAGAGGGACGTATTATCTTGCCGGCGTTTTGAATCTCTTCGATTCGGTGTGCCGACCAGCCTGCAATTCTCGAAACCGCAAAAATCGGGGTGTAAAGCTCGTTCGGCAGGCCAAGCATCTTATAAATAAGACCCGAATAAAAGTCAACGTTAGCGCTAACGCCTTTATACATCTTGCGCTTTTCCGCAATAATGGCGGGTGCAATCTCGGCAACCGTTTCATAAAGCGCATATTCGTCCTGCTTGCCCTTTTCTATCGAAAGCTCCTTTGCGCATTTTTTGAGAATATCGGATCTTGGGTCGGAAAGCGAATAAACCGCGTGGCCCATACCGTAGATAAGACCGGCCTTGTCAAACGCCTCTTTGTTAAGAAGCTTAACAAGATAATCCTCTATCTCGCCCTTTTTCTTGGTGTTGATGCTCTTTTTCATATCCTCAAACATCTTAACCACCTTTATGTTGGCGCCGCCGTGTCTGGGGCCCTTAAGCGAGCCAAGTGCCGCGGCAACCGAAGAATAGGTGTCGGTTCCCGAAGAAGTAACAACGTGTGTGGTAAAGGTCGAGTTGTTGCCGCCGCCGTGCTCGGCATGAAGCACTAACGCAAGGTCGAGAATTTTTGCTTCAAGGTCTGTAAATGCGCCGTCGTCGCGAAGCAGATGCAAAAGATTCTCGGCGGTTGAATACTGAGGCTTCGGCAGGTGTATGTAAAGGCTCTTGTTTTTGTGATAATGCCTGAAGGAATGATAACCGTAAACCGCGAGAAGAGGGAACCATGCAATCATTTGAAGGCTTTGCCTCAAAACGTTTTCGATGGAAATATCGTCGGGATTATCGTCATAGGCATAAAGAGCAAGCACGCTTCGCGAAAGAATATTCATCATATCCTTTCCGGGCGCTTTAAGTATCATATCGCGAACAAACGAAGGCGGAAGGCTGCGATATTTTACAAGCTCCTTTTCGAATCGCTCAAGCTGCGCGGTATTGGGAAGCTCCGAGAAGAGAAGCAGATAAACCGTTTCTTCAAAACCGAAACGGTCGTCGGTTCTGAATCCCGCAACAAGATCACGCACGTTAATGCCTCGAAAATAAAGCTGACCTTCGCAGGGAACAAACTCGCCCTCGGCGTTAAGCTCCTTGGCTTTGATTTTCGAAACCTCGGTAAGACCGGTAACAACGCCGTTGCCGTTCATATCGCGCAGGCCGCGGTTGACCTTGTGGTGCGCATACATTTCGGGCTCTATTCCGTTGTGTTTGTTTGAAAGCTCCGCCATCTCTTTTATATAAGGCGTAATTTCCGAATAGGTTTTTTTCAAATTCAATCACCTTTCCCAAAGTTGCAATATCTTTTCAATTTATTATAATATATTTTAATCATAAAATCAAGCCCTATATATACAGCTTGTTAATAAGTTATTAAATTGCCGTATTTGCATAAAATTTCAAAAACCCCTTGACAAATGATTAAAAAAGGAATAATATAACTCCGTTGTGATTAAATCTTAAGCAAAGGAGTAAGCGGCATGTTCTTTTTCGGCTATTATTTTTATTTTAAAAAGGACTGCTCGTCTGCTCTCATTGAAAGATAACCTCTTTCATAACGCAAACCTGCAGTCCGCTTCCGCTATGCTCAAAAAGCATAAGGGTGCGGATTTTTTGTTTGTAAAAAGTAAGGAGAATAAAAATGACAGAGCTCGATCAAGCAAGATTATTAATTAATGAAACCGACAGCGAAATGGCGCGCCTCTTTGAACAAAGAATGGAGGCGGTTCGCATGGTTGCCCGTTATAAAAAGGAAAACGGCTTGCCGATAGACGATTTCGATAGGGAAGAGGCAATAATTCGCCGCAACAGCTCACTTGTTGCCGATGAGGAATACCGCTCCTATTACGTGAATTTCCTTCGCAGCACTATCGATATATCCAAGCAGTTCCAGCATCGCTTGCTCGACGGAATGCGCGTTGCATACAGCGGTGTAGAGGGTGCTTTTGCAAACATAACCGCCGAAAAAATATTCCCCGATGCCTCTTGCATCGGATATGCCGATTTCGCATCGGCATACGAATCTGTCGTTTCGGGCGAATGCGATTGCGTTTTGCTCCCCGTTGAAAACAGCTCCAACGGCGATGTCGGCAAGGTTCTCGACCTTGCGTTCTTCGGAAGCCTTTGCATAAGCGGCGTTTACGAAGCAGAGGTGGTTCAGAACCTGCTTGCCGTAAAGGGCGCAACGCTTTCCGATATAAAACAGGTTATAAGTCATCCTCAGGCGCTCGGCCAATGCGCGCCCTATATAGAGAAAAACGGCTTCGAGCCTATCGAGGCGGTTAACACCGCCGTTGCCGCAAAAATGGTTGCCGAATCGGGCAGAACCGATATTGCCGCAATCGGAAGCGAAGAGGCGGCGGAAAAATTCGGGCTCATTAAATTAGAGGGTCACATCAACGAAAAAAGCAATAATACAACCCGTTTTGCCGTCTTCTCGCGCTCGCAAAGCGTTCCAACTCCCGGCGATAAACGCTTCATAATGCTTTTCACGGTCAAGAACGCCGCAGGCTCGCTCGGCAGAGCCGTGTCGGTAATCGGCGAGCACGGCTTCAATCTCCGTGCGTTAAAGAGCCGTCCCACAAAGGATCTGATCTGGGATTATTATTTCTACGTTGAGGGCGAGGGCAATCTTGCCTCGGTCGGCGGCAGAGCAATGCTTGCCGAGCTCGCAACCTGCTGTAATAACGTAAAGGTAATAGCAAGCTACGAAAAAGAACAAAAGGTTTAAGGTGCATCAATGATAATACCCGTAAAAACCTCGGTCGGAGGCTATAATATCATTCTCGAGCGAAATTCGCTTTCCAAGCTTAACGAGTATCTCGATCTTAACCGAAAGGTGCTTGTTGTAACCGATTCGGGCGTTCCTGCCGAATATGCCGAAACGGTCGCTTACCAATGCGCTCAGGCGTTCACTGTTCGCTTCGAGCAGGGTGAAAACAGCAAAAATATTCAAACCTTCGAGCTGTTGCTTCGTGCAATGGTCGAAAACGGCTTCACAAGGTCCGATTGCGTCGTTGCGGTCGGCGGCGGTGTTGTCGGCGATCTTTCGGGCTTTGCGGCTTCCGCTTTCATGCGCGGAATAGATTTTTATAATATCCCCACAACGCTTCTTTCGCAGGTCGATTCCTCGGTCGGCGGAAAAACGGCAATAGATTTTATGGGAATAAAAAACATCGTCGGCGCGTTCTATCCGCCCAAATGCGTTGTTATCGACCCCGAAACCCTCAAAACGCTTCCGAAGCGTCAAATATCAAACGGTCTTTCCGAGGCATTGAAGATGTCTATGACCAACGATAAAACGCTGTTTGAAATTTTTGAAAACGGCAGCGCCGAGAATGATCTTGATAGGGTTATCGAGCGTGCGCTGCTCGTTAAAAAAAGCGTTGTGGAAGCCGACGAGCACGAAAACGGCTTGCGCCGTGTGCTTAATTTCGGTCATACGCTTGCCCATGCAATAGAAAGCGCAAACGGAATGAAAAAACTGTATCACGGCGAATGTGTTGCGATCGGAATGGTTCCCATGTGCAGCGAATCGGTGAGGGCGCGTTTGCTTCCCGTTCTCGAAAAGCTTGCTCTGCCGAGCTCGTTTTCATGCGATGATACCGAGGCCATCATTTCGGCTTGCCGACACGATAAAAAGCTGAACGGAAAAGAAATAACCGCCGTTTACGTGAACGAAATCGGTTCGTTTGAATTCAAAAAGATGAAGCTTGATGATTTCGAAACGATGATAAGAAAGGCTATTTGCTAATGAAAAACACCTTCGGCTCTAAAATAACTCTAACAATATTCGGCGAAAGCCACGGCAATGCTATCGGCTGTGTGCTCGACGGCATCGCTCCCGGAATTTGCGTTGACGAAGAATATATCAAAGCGCTTCTTTCGCTTCGCCGCCCTGCAGGCGCAATCTCAACCTCGCGGCGCGAGGCTGATGAATTCGTAATAGAAAGCGGTGTTTTCAACGGCTATACAACCGGAACACCGATCTGTATAGTAATTCCGAATAAAGATACGCGCTCCGGCGATTACGGCGAAATGGCGCATCTTGCGCGCCCCTCGCATGCCGATTATACCGCAAACGTAAAATACCGCGGCTTTCAGGATCACCGCGGCGGCGGACATTTCAGCGGCAGAATAACCGCGGCTGTCGTTGCCGCAGGCGGAATCCTTCTGAAAGCGCTTGAGGCAAAGGGCATAACCGTCGGAACTCATATAAAGCGTTGCGGCGGAATTTCCGACCGCGAATTCGGCGATATCGGCGCTGATATAAAAACGCTCTCAACTCTTCCTTTCGCCGTTCTCGACGAAAACGCATCGGTTGCCATGCAGGATAAGATATTGTCCGCACGTTCAAGCGGCGACAGCCTCGGCGGTGTGCTCGAAACAGCGGTTGTCGGCTTAGAGGCGGGCTTGGGTGAGCCTTGGTTCGATTCTGTCGAAAGTTTGCTTTCCCATGCATTGTTCTCGGTTCCCGCCGTTAAAGGCGTCGAGTTCGGTGCGGGCTTTGCAATTACCGAAATGCTCGGCTCGCAGGCAAACGACCCCTTCTTCGCGAAGGACGGAAGCGTTTTCACGTCAACCAACAACAGCGGCGGAATCAACGGCGGCATAACCAACGGAATGCCGGTGATCTTCCGTTGCGCAATAAGACCCACGCCCACCATATCGCGCGAACAGAACACGGTTGATTATATAACCAAAGAGAATAAAACCTTGGCGGCGGCAGGCAGACACGACCCCTGCATCGTTCACCGCGCGCGCATCGTTGTCGATTGCATAACCGCGCTTGTGCTTGCCGATCTTCTCGCCGAAAGACACGGAACGGATTGGTTGGCACTATGAAATACGGTTTGATCGCCGAGCGTGTCGGCCACAGCTTTTCGGCGGAAATACATAATAAGCTCTTCGGATATGAATATGAGCTTAAAGCCATTGCAAGGGATGAGCTTCATCGGTTTTTGACCGAAAGAGATTTCCTTGCGATAAACGTAACCATTCCTTATAAAGAGGCGGTAATACCTTATCTCGACCATATCGATGAAACCGCCGCCGCTATCGGCGCGGTCAACACCGTTGTGAACAAAAACGGAAAGCTGTTTGGTTATAACACCGACCTTTCGGGTCTTTGTGCGCTGATAAACAGGGCGAACGTTGAAATAAAGGGAAAAAAGGTTTTGGTTCTCGGCAGCGGCGGAACCTCTAAAACCGCGTGTTATGCTGCAAATATGCTTAAAGCAAACGAGGTCTATCGCGTTTCGCGAACAGGCAAGGATGGCTGTATAACCTATGAAGAAGCGATAGCTCACCATTCCGATGCCGACGTTATCATAAACACAACGCCCTCGGGTATGTTTCCCAATATAGGTGCTTCGGCTGTTGATATAAACAGCTTTCCCAAGCTTTCGGGCGTTATAGATGCGGTCTATAATCCGCTTCGTCCCAAGCTTGTTTGCGATGCGCATTCAAGAGGCATCAAGGCATCGGGCGGTCTTTATATGCTCGTTGCACAGGCGGCGTTCGCCGCCGAGCGCTTCGTGGAAAAATCGGTTCCCGAAGAGCGCATAAACGAAATTTATAACGAGATCTATTCCTCGAAGCAGAATATAGTTCTCGTCGGAATGCCGGGATGCGGTAAATCCACGGTCGGAAAGATTCTTTCCGAAAAGCTCGGCTTCGAATTTCTCGATACCGATGAGCTCATAACCGAAAAACACAAAAAAACTCCTGCCGAGCTTATAACCGAGCTTGGTGAGCAGGCGTTCCGAGATATCGAATCGAGCATTATCAAAGAGATCTCCGCAACGCAGTCAAAAATAATCTCAACCGGCGGCGGTGCGATATTGCGCCCCGAAAATATCGCACTTTTAAAGGAAAACGGCAGGGTATATTTCATCGACCGACCGCTCGATGAGCTGGTGCCCACTTCAAACCGCCCGCTTTCCTCCAACCGCGAGGCGCTCGAAAAGCGCTTCAACGAACGATATAACATATATTGCTCTTGTTGCGACTATCGCGTTGCAGCCGCAGGAACGGCAGAAAAGAACGCAAACCTTATAATAAAGGAACTGTATCAATGAAAATTCTTGTTATCAACGGCCCGAATCTTAATATGCTGGGCATCCGCGAGCCCGATGTTTACGGAAGATCGACCTATAACGATCTTTGCGATATGCTTAAATCCCATGCCGCAGAGCAGGGGATCGAGCTCGAAATATTTCAGTCCAACCACGAGGGCGCGATCGTCGATAAGATACAAAGCGCCTATAACAGCTTCGACGGTATCGTAATAAATCCCGCGGCGTATACCCACACAAGCGTTGCGCTTCTCGATGCGCTCAAGGCGGTTGCAATTCCCGCTGTTGAGGTGCATATATCCGACGTTTCAACAAGAGAAGCCTTCCGCTCGATAAGCTACGTTCGTGAATATTGCGAAAAAACCATTTTCGGAAAAGGCTTTAACGGCTATATCGAAGCCATGGATTATTTATCGGAGAAATATAAATGAAAGCAGAGATAACCCCCTCGAAAGCGTTTGGCTCGGTGTGTGCACCGCCCTCAAAAAGCATTTCCCACCGCGAGCTTATCTGCGGTGCGCTTTCGAAAAGCACCAAAATAAGCGGAATCGCTTATTCCAACGATATCAAAGCAACGCTCGGCTGCCTCGAGGCTCTCGGCGCAAAATGCTCGCTCTCCGGCGATCGGGTGTCGCTCGGTGGCCTCGATCCCGCAAATGCCTCCCCATGTGAGCTGTTCTGTGATGAAAGCGGCAGTACCTTAAGGTTCATGCTTCCGCTGTGTCTGCTTTCGGGCAGCAGAATAACGCTAAAGGGAAGTCCACGCCTTTTCGAGCGTCCGCTCGGAATATATCAAAAGCTTTGCGAATCGCAAAATATTCTTTATGAAACGGGCGAGAATTCGGTAACCGTTTGCGGCAGACTCAAAAGCGGCAACTATGATATTCCGGGCAATATTTCAAGTCAGTTCATAACCGGCTTGCTGTTCGCACTTCCGTTGCTTAAGGGCGAAAGCGTGCTCAACGTTATCGGCAAATTCGAAAGCGCCTCTTACGTTGATATAACTCTCGGCGTGCTTTCCTCCTACGGAATCGATATCATCCGAAGCGGCAACAGCTTTATAATACCCGGCAACCAAACCTATCAAAGCCGTGAAGCCTTCGTTGAGGGCGATTGCTCTAACGCCGCTTTTCTCGAAGCACTCAACTTCCTCGGCGGAAACGCCGAAATATCGGGCATTCCCGAAAAAACGCTTCAGGGCGACCGCGTCTATCGCGATATTTTCAAGGCAATGAACCAAGGCGAGCGTGAATTCGATCTTTCCGATTGTCCCGACCTTGCACCCATTCTCTTTTCGGTTGCGGCTGTAAAGGGCAAAGCCGTGTTCAACGGCACCGCAAGGCTTAAAATAAAAGAAAGCGACCGTGCCGAGGTTATGGCGCAGGAGCTGAAAAAATTCGGTGCAGAGCTTAAGGTTGAGGAAAACCGCGTAACAGTTTCCTGCCCCGAGCTTAAAGCCCCCTCCTGCGAGCTCTGCGGTCATAACGACCATCGCATCGTAATGTCGCTTGCCGTGCTCGCAACGCTTAAGGGCGGCGTTATAAACGGCGCAGAGGCGGTTTCGAAAAGCTATCCCGATTTCTTCGAAACGCTCAAAAAACTCAATATAGGTGTAACTCTTTATGAAGCTTGATAAATCCAAAAAAATCCTGATCGTCGGTCTCGGCTTGCTCGGCGGAAGCTATGCACAAAGCCTGACCCGTCAGGGCTATTACGTAACCGCAATAACGAGAAAACAGTCAACGATCGATTATGCCGTTGAGCATGATCTTATAACCAAGGGCTCGGCGTTTGTTGACCCCGAGCTTATAAAAGAAGCAAACCTGATCGTTTTTGCGCTTTATCCCCACGTTTTCGTTGAATGGATAAAGCAAAACGGCCATCTTATTCAGCCCAAAACCGTTATAACCGACGTAACGGGCGTTAAGGAATGCATCGTTTACGATATTCAGGCAATGCTTCCCGACGGCGTTGAATTCATCGCCGCACACCCAATGGCGGGTAAAGAAACCGCGGGTGTCGAATATGCCGATGAAAAAATATTCCGCAACGCAAACTATATTGTCGTGCCGACCGAGAAAAACTCGCTTGATACCGTTGAGCTTTGCGGCGACCTCGGCGAAACGCTCGGCTTCCGCGAAATTTCGGTTCTAAGCCCTAAAAAGCATGACCAAATGATAGCCTTTCTTTCCCAGCTGACCCATTGCATCGCCGTTTCGCTTATGTGCGCCTGCGATGCCCCCGACCTTGAACGCTACACGGGCGACTCCTTCCGCGATCTCACCCGCATTGCGAATATAAACGACGAAATGTGGAGCGAGCTGTTTCTTTCCAACCGCGAAACGCTTCTTTCCGAAATGGATAACTACCGCGAGTCGTTTGAAAAGCTATATAACACCATAAAAAACGGAGACCGTGAAGAAATGCGTGAAATGATGCGCCTCTCCACCGCCCGCCGCAAGAAATTTGATAAAAAAGCATGAGGTACTTATCATGAATATGCAATTCTTCCGCAAGCTTCCCATTCCCCAGCAGGTAAAGCAGGATTACCCCGTAACGCCCGAAATGGCGGCTGTTAAAGAACAGCGCGATAACGAGATCAAGGCGATCTTCTCGGGCGAATCCGAAAAATTCATTCTCGTCATTGGGCCCTGCTCTGCCGACCATCGCGAGCCGGTTCTCGATTATATCTCGCGTCTGCGCAAGGTTCAGGATCAGGTTTCCGATAAAATTCTTATAATTCCCCGAATCTACACCAACAAGCCCAGAACAACGGGCGAGGGCTATAAGGGAATGCTTCACCAGCCCGATCCCGATGAAAAGCCCGATATGTATAAGGGCATCGTCGCTATCCGTGAGCTCCACATGAGCGCGCTTAAGGATTATGGCTTCACCTGCGCCGACGAAATGCTCTATCCCGAAAACCACCGCTATCTTTCCGATCTTCTTGCCTACGTTGCAATCGGCGCGCGCTCGGTCGAAAACCAACAGCACCGCCTCACCGCAAGCGGTCTCGACGTTCCCGTCGGCATGAAAAACCCTACCGGCGGCGACCTTTCGGTCATGATGAACGCCATCCACGCCGCACAGGCAAGCCACACCTTCATCTATCGCGGCTGGGAGGTAAAAAGCGAGGGCAACCCCTATGCTCATGCGATCCTTCGCGGCTATCTTGATTTCGCGGGCAAGAGCGTTTCCAACTACCATTACGAAGACCTCGTAAAGCTTTATGAGCTCTATGTAAAATCGGGTCTTTCCAACCCCTCTGTTATCGTCGATACAAACCACAATAACTCGGGCAAGCGTTATCTTGAACAGATTCGTATCTCCAACGAGATAGTTTCAAGCCGCGCTTATAACAACGATATCAAAAAGCTCGTTAAGGGCTTGATGATCGAAAGCTATATCGAGGATGGCTCTCAAAAAATCGGCGAGCACGTATACGGCAAATCCATAACCGACCCCTGTCTCGGCTGGAAAAAAACCGAAAAGCTCATTCTCGAGCTTGCCGAAAAGCTTTAAACCCAAAAAACGAAATAACAAAAGAATCAAGAGCTGTTCAAATTTGAACAGCTCTCAGAGTGAAGACAAACTCGTTCTTTACGTGCTTGAAATAACAATTCAAACGAAAAAACAACGCTTCTCGGAAACGGGAAGCGTTGTTGCATACTATAATGAATTTGTATTTATATTGTATTTTCAAGCACTTTCACAAAATCCTTCGACTGCCGTAGATTTCTACGCCAACGCTCGGATTTCGTGAAAAACAACTTCGTTTCTCTTCCTCTGCCAATCTGTAGGCCTTGCCTACAGATCGAGAGCTGTTCAAAGTTGAACAGCTCTTTCTATTGACAAAGTTGTAAAAATATGGTAGACTTATTACACAAGTAGAACATTACGCTGACAATAGGTTGAAAAGAAGTTAACTGGGGCGTAAAACGCGACGCAGCAGAATGATTACCGCATCAAAGATAATTGTGAAAAAAGAGGTGTAAAAGCCTCTTTTTTAATTGCATTTTATCAACAAAGGTTGTATAATATTTTAAACAAGGCAAAGGAGTGTTCCCATGACTTTTGAAATAAAAGGCAATCAATTCATAAAAGACGGCTCTCCTGTCAAGCTGATTTCGGGCGCGGTGCATTATTTTCGCAATCTGCCCGAAACCTGGCGCGATATCTTCAAAAAAATGCGTGCAATGGGCTGTAACTGCGTTGAAACCTATTGCGCATGGAATATGCATGAAAAGCAAAAGGGCGTTTTCGATTTTAGCGGAATGCTCGATATAGCCGAATTCATAAAGACCGCACAGCAAGAGGGGCTTATGGTGATCGTGCGCCCCGGTCCCTACATTTGCGCCGAGTGGGAATTCGGCGGCTTGCCTTGGTGGATCCAAGCGGAAGAGGATATAGAGATCCGCTGCTCGAACCCAACCTATATAAAGTATTTCGACCGCTATCTCGATGAGCTTTTCAACCGCATCCGCCCTCTGCTTTCAACCAACGGCGGCCCGATAATAATGCTTCAGTGCGAAAACGAATATGGCTATTACGGCGACGATAAGGAATACCTTGCCTATCTGAAAGAGGGCTATCTCCGCCGCAACATGAACGTTCCGCTTTTCACATCCGACGGAACCGCCATTGCCGAAATGCTCGATGGCTCTATCGATGGCTGTCTGATAACGCTTAATTTCGGCAGCGACGTCGAAAATCGCTTTAAGGATCACGACACCTATTATCCCGATATGCCCAAAATGTGCATGGAAATGTGGGATGGCTGGTTCGATGCATGGGGCGATGAATATCACCACACAACCTCTGCCGAGGATTATGCGAAAACCGTTGGCGATATGCTCGAGCGCGGAAGCCTTAATATGTATATGTTCATCGGCGGAACCAATTTCGGCTTCATGAACGGCGCAAATCATACAGATAAATTCCTTCCCGACGTAACCAGCTATGATTACGATTCGCTTTTGACCGAGTGCGGCGATATAACACCCAAATATCTCGCAATAAGAGAGGTCGTTCAAAAATACGTTTCCGAGCCGCTTCCCGCAATTCCCGAAAATCGCAAAAAGGCGGCATACGGCAGGGTAGAGCTCACCGAGTTCGGCGGAATCTTCGATAATTTGAATAATCTATCCTCAAAGGTGTTCTCCAACGTTCCGCTTTGCATGGAAAAATACGGTATCGGATATGGCTATATCGCATATCAAACAACGCTAAACCGCGATTATGAAAACGCCGTTTTGTCGTTCGAAACCATCGGCGATCGCGCTCAGGTATACGTAAATCGCAAGCTTGCCGGCGTTGTTTATATCAACGAATCGCTTCAGGTAAATATAACCGCAAAGAAGGGCGATGTGCTCACTGTTCTTTGCGAAAATATGGGCAGAGCCAACTTCGGCGCAAAAATGATGCGCAAAAAGGGCATCGCGGGCAGATGCTTGCTCAATAATAAAATACATTTCAATTGGAACGCCTATCCGCTTCCTATGGATAACCTTGAAAAAGTTGCTTATTCAACCGAAATGCCCGCCGAAAGCTCGGTGTTCTTCCGCGGAAGCTTCGAAATCGAAATCCCGTGCGATACCTTCGTTAAGCTCGAAAGCTTCAAAAAGGGCTTCGTAACCGTCAACGGCTTCAATTTGGGCAGATATTGGGAGATCGGCCCTCAGCAAACCCTTTATCTCCCCGCATCGATTCTTAAAAAAGGCAAAAACGAGATCGTTGTTTTCGAATCCGACGGTCTCAAGGGCGAGCCCTTTATCGAGCTCGTCTCCGAACATAATATAGGTTAGGTGCAAGAAAATGAAATGCAGCTTTGCTAAAATGTCAACAAAGGGTACGTTCAAGCAGGAATGGCCCTACGGAACCGACCTCTACGGTAGGTTTATGTATCTCGAATCGGGTGATGCGCGCGTTCTCATCGCCGCGTTCGATTTCAACGCAACCTATCCGCGCGAGGCAGACCGCTGGAGAAGGGAGGTTGCCGCAAGAACCGGCATTCCCGTAAACTCTGTTTGGTATCATGAAATTCAAGTCCATGCCGCCCCCTTTTATGATCAGATCGCGGGCGAGGCAATGGATGCGCTTATCGAAAAATCGGTCGCAACGGTAAACGAGCTTATCGCCTCTGCCGAGGAATGCGATGTCTATGCCGCCGAATGCGATATGGGCACGGATTATTCCTTCAACCGCGAGCAATATGTCGAGGGCTTGGGCGGTGTAACCGTCTGGCGCGGCATCCGCTTCGATGAAGAGGGAAGACCCTATACCCAAGATCCTAACATAATGCTTCTTCGCGGCTATGTGCCAAAGCTTCCCGCATTCGATTCGCCTATTTATTTCGATAATAACGTCGATCAAATGGCATATCTTTTCATGTTCAAAAACAAAAAAGGCGAAACTATCGGCACCGTTTCGCGCTTTGCCGCCCACCCCGACGTTGCCGTTCTGTTCGAGCATAGCGAAAACCCCGAGCGCGCAAAGGAATATCATTACGATTACGATTGGCCGGGCTATCTTGCCGACGATATGGCGGCGGAATTCGGCGGTATAGGAATGTATATCAACGGCCCCTGCGCCGACCTGGCAACCAAAAAGGATTGCCGCCCCGGCAAGGGAACAACCTACGAAAACTCCGCCGAGGAATGCAAGCGCCTTGCGAAGAACATCGGCTCGAGAATGCGCGAGATTTTTGCCGAAAAGGCGGTCAAGCTCGATGCCGATTCGGTTTTCAAAACCGAAACCTTCGAAATAACTCTTCCCATGAAAGAGGATATCCCCGATAACTATGCCGATATTGCAAAGCTTTACGATGAATCCGTCTCGGTTCAGGAGGCACTCGATAAAGCGATTGCCGACGGCGCAGAGCCTTGGGTTGTAAAACGCCTTATCGATGACCGTTGGCGCATAACCCATATTCCGCATATGTGCCGCGGCGAGCAGTTCGGCTTCACCGCCGAGGAGCTCAAAACCCATAAGGTAACCGTCTGCGTTCCCGCGCTTCGCTTCTGCGGCTATCTGTTCGTCGGTGTGCCCGGCGAAAGCCTCGTTGATATGTCGCTTTGGATGCGTTCGCGCTTCACGGGCACAAAAACGGTTCCCGTTGATCAATGCGGCGGCTATTATAACTACGTTGCAACCCCTCGTTCGATGACACTCGGCGGCTATACCTATTGGTCAAGCTGGATAAGCCGCGAGGCAATTCCCATCTTCAAAAAGGAGCTTGCGCCAAAGCTTGATAAATTCCTCGAGGATTAATAAGAAAAATTATCAATAAATTTAACAAAACCCCTTTACAAATGCTTTTTTGTGTGATATAATCATCACAACAAATAAGAAATATTCCTAATTAAATGTTTGGAGGCTACTAAAATGTGTGAAACCAAGTTCTATGTATGCGAAACCTGCGGTAATCTTGTAGGTATGATAAACGCTTCGGGCGTATCAATGATGTGTTGCGGCAAAAAAATGTCTGTTCTCGAGGCAGGCGTTGTTGAAGCCAGCAAAGAAAAGCATATTCCCGTTGCATCCGTTAACGGCAATACCGTAACCGTAACCGTCGGCTCGGTTGAGCATCCCATGACAGAAGAACACCTTATCAATTGGGTATATCTTCAGACCGATAAGGGCGGTCAGCGCAAATGCCTTTCTGCAGGCAGTGCGCCTTCGGTAATCTTTGCTCTTACCGAAAACGAAAAACCGATCGCGGTTTATGCTTACTGCAATCTCCACGGCCTTTGGAAAGCAGACATCTGATCAGAAACGAGGTAACCGAAAATGAAAGAGAACTACACGGTTTGTAATTGTATGAAGGTCAGCTACGGCGATATAGAAGACGCTTTGCATAAGCACTCCTCCTTTTCCGACGTGCTCGAAGCCTTCAACAGTGTTCAGATGATAACTCATTGCTCCACAGGTTGCGGCGGCTGTCATCAAAAGGTGCTCGATATCATCTCCGAGCTTATGATGGCTCCCTCGGCTGAATAACCTAACATAATGAAAAGGACAGAGAAGTGATCTTCTCTGTCCCTTTTTAATGCTTATTTGTTATTTATAGCAACCATAAGGTCGGTGTTGAGACCCCAACTGCCGTCTTCGTTGTGGTTTTCGATAACACATTCTGCGCGAAGTCCGCTAACCCTTTCAAGATTACCGCAGCCCGCAAACGAACCGTAACCGATCTTGATAACGCTTTCGGGGAACTGTATTTCGGTGATCTTTCCGCCTTCAAGATAAAGATATTTAAAGGCGCTTCTGGTCATTTCTTCCTTTTTGCTTTCGTCAAGGCTCTCAACGAATGTGTTTGTGAATTCATAGCAATCGTTGGCATCAAAGCCGTATTTGAAAAGCAATTCCGAAAGGCGAAGTCTTTCATCGGCACTCAGCAGGGGTTCAAGCTCATAATAGTTAACTCCGTTTGCGTTTTTAAGCAAATAAAACGACGCGAATATTTTCGAGTCTCTTACGCCTCCGTTTTCGCTTCCGTAGGAAGAAATATAATCGATAATTCCGTTAAAATCATCCTCGGAAATAAATACGGGCAGATTCTTGTGCGCGTTTTCGCCGTCGAATCCACAGCCTCTGATTTCGGTAACGGTGTCGCCGTTGGGCGCTTTCTCGGGAATAACAAGCGTGATTGTGCCGTCATAATCCTTGTCGATTCTTATTTCCGAGATATAACAGCTTCCGTTTCCGTTGCTCACAAAAACGAAGTTATAGGGATTTTCGCCGAAAACCTCGGTTTTAACCTCCTGCCACTCCGGTATAGATGCATCGGCACCGCAGGCGGCAAGCACAAAAACACAAAGCAAACAGCAAATAACGTTAACGTAAAATCTGGGCTTCTTAAAATTAAGAGCGTGCTTAATGCGCTTCTTTGCGTTTCCGTTGCTTTCGCTGAAAGCAATAGGGCTCGGGGCAGGGAAACGCTTGTTGGAAGCGAAGGAAAGCAGAGCTCTGGAATAGTTCTTCTTCATAGCTTCGTCTCCTTTTCGTTTAAGAACGTTTTCATCACAGCTCAATTCCATATCAAGGCTCATAAGCTTAAATGCCACCCAGCAAAACGGGTTGAACCAATGCACCGCAAGAATAAGAAAAGCGAGCGGCTTAACGATATGGTCGAGCCTTCGTATATGACAGCGCTCATGCTCAAGTATCTGCTCGCAGGTTGCGCCGTCGAGTCCAAAGGGAATATAAATTTTCGGTTTGATAAAACCAAGCGTAAAGGGAGAACTGACTCTGTCGGACATATAAACGTTTTTCTCAAGCAAAACCGCGTTGCTCATCATGCGTCTCACCTTGAAATAAGAGAAAAACGCATAACCGAGCACCACGATCGCGCCGATAAACCAAAGTATCATAACAACGGTGTTGAACACGTCGATCCAATCGGTCGGCTGAACGATCGGCTCAACGGCAGTGCCGCCCGTGCCGGCAAGGCGGTCGAGCGCGCTTACACCTCCGCCGAGATCGCTATTGTTCAAAACTATGTCGCCTCCGTTGTTTGGAAGCTTGGGTGCATCGGGCTGTGTGAGCGAAAAAATGCTAAAGCGCGAGCTAAAGCTTATGGGACAGCAAAGTCTGAACCCGACAACCGCCCACAAAAGATAAGAAAAACGCTTGGGCGCTTTCCAAAGCAGACAGCGCATGATAAGAACAACGATAATAACTATCGCTGCATTAAGGCTCATTTGCAGTATGGTGTTGAAAAGCTCTACCATACCTTAAACCTCCTTGTGCTCGTCGATCAAACGCTTCAGCTCCTCGGCTTCCTCCTCCGAAATGGTCTTTCCGCCCAAAAACGTAACGAGAAAACGGGGCAGAGAACCGCCGAAGGTGTGTTCGACGAAATGCTCGCTCGCAAAGGTTTGAACCTGTTCACGCGGAATAAGCGAGGTAACTATGGTATCCTTATTCTGAGCAAAACCCTTTTCGCAAAGCTTCTTAAGCGTTGTATAGGTCGTGGGCTTCTTCCAGCCGAGTCTTTCGGCGCAAAGCTCAACAAGCTTTCCCGAGGGAACGGGCTCGTTGTCCCAAATAACGCTCATAAATCTGTAATCGCTTTCGCAAAGCTTCATCGAATCCATAAAACAATCCTCTTTCATTTTGTTGTGTGCACACGGGCGGCGGAATGCACGCTTGCAAGCAGTACGGTTTGTAAAAACCAACCAATTAGGTTTGCAACCGCCAACCTCGCTATAAGTTTATAACTACCAACCAAATTTGTCAATACCTTTTTCGAAAAAAAATAAAAAAAATTTTCGCGGGCAGATCATTTGCCCGCGAAGCCTTTAACTTTCTTTCAAAATAATTATATATCCCTGTCTGCCGTGCCGCTTTTGCTAAATAACGTTTATCTGACAGCTTTTCATGGTTTCCAAGGCGGCTTTGTGCTTTTCGGGGGTAACGCCCGCACAACAGCCTTCAATAACCGAGATTTCGGCTTCGGGGAAGTTGGCTTTTAAAATAAGCGCGTTCGAAATAACGCAAATATCGGTGCAAAGCCCAATCATTTCAACGGCAATATCGTCGCCGAAGCGCTCCCTTATCAGCCTTGGAAGCTCAAGCGACCCAAAAGAAGGCTTTTCAACAACGGTAACGTCTTTTCCGTTAAGCACCGAAGCGATCCTTTCGTTCAGTTCAAAGCCCTTCGTGCCTTTAATGCAATGCTCAACGGGAAGCTTTCTGCCCTCTGCAGTTTCAAGATAATTCTCGCCGTGCGTGTCGAGGGTAACGAAAATATGCCCGTCAAAGCTCTTTATTTTTTCACAAGCGGGTTCAATAATCTCCTGAGCCTCTTTTGTTCCGAGCGAGCAATCAACAAAATCGTTTTGTATATCAACAACAATAAGAATTCTTTCCATTGCGGTCCACCCTTAATAATTATTTGTTTTGATTATATCAAAAAATTAAAAGCTTTTCAATCCCCTTGCGTTATTGACACGAAATATTTATTATGCTACTATATGAATGTGAAATAAATTCATAAAAGGAGAAAAACCATGCTGAAACGCATCGTATCGATCCTTTCCGCATTGCTGATGACCGTTGGCGGTATTCCGCTTGCGGCGGCCGCCTCGCAGGAGAATTCCGCCCCCTTGGTAATCCCCGCTATTCGTGATTGGCAGGGAACAAACGGAAAATTTATTCCCGATAACTCAACCGTTCTTGTGAACAAGGCGTCGTCTTATTCCGTCGAAAAGGTCGCCGTGTTCTTTTCCGATTATCTCGGCTTGTCGGTTTCGCTTTCTTTCGAAAACAAAAGCGAAAACGCAATAATTTTCGAGCTTGACGAATCACTTCTTTCGTCTGTCGGCGAAGAGGGCTATAAGATCATAGCCGATGAATCGATAATAACCGTTTCAGCTCCTACCGATAAGGGTCTGCTTTATGGCGGCATTACGGTTGCGCAAAGCGTTCACGCCTCGGGCTTTTTCCCCTGCGGAACGGCAATCGACTATCCCGCCTATTCCACCCGCTCGGGAATGATCGACGTCGGCAGAGCGTGGATACCGCTCGATTATGTTGAAGAGATAACCAAATATATGGCTTGGTTTAAGCTTAACGAGGTCCATCTTCACATCAACGACGACAGCACCAATAACTATTCCGCGTTCCGCTTGGAAAGCAACGTCGCGGGTCTTTCCGCAAAGGACGGCTGTTACACGAAGGATGAATACCGTGCTTATCAAAAGCGGATGCTCGAATACGGCATTGCCGTCGTTACCGAGATCGACACGCCATTCCATTCGGGTTGCTATCAATCCGCCGATAATCCGCCCCCTCATCTTCCCGAAAACAACCGTTGTCTCGATATTTCAAAGCCCGAAACGCTCGAGTTCGTTAAAAATCTGTTTGACGAATATATAACGGGCGAAGACCCCGTTTTCGTCAATAAGGTCGTTCATATCGGCACCGATGAATATCCCCGCGAATATTCCGAGGATATGCGTGCTTATACAAACGCGCTGATAGAGCATATCAATTCCCGCGGCTACACACCTCGCTTCTGGGCGGGCTTTGGTCCCAACGGATTCCAAGGCGACACTCCGATTTCCGAAAAAGCACAAATTAATTTCTGGGATATAGGCATCTCGGGAATCAACGAGGTGCTTGCAAGCAACTATGAGGTTGTAAATACGGTCAATATGATCTTATATACCGTGCCTACAACCAACTATGATTTTCCCGATTATTACGATCTCGAAAAGCTTTATACAATGTGGCAGGTGCATATGTTTGACCTCGCGGGCGAAGCAAAGATGGACCCCAACGACGAACGCCTTCTCGGCGCCTGCTTCGCGCTTTGGAACGACCTGCAGGGAAGTAAGATAGGCGTAACCCGCCATGATATCTTCGACCGCCTGCGCGGAATGACCTGCCTTATCTCCGAAAAAACCTGGTGCGGACTCGATACCGCAAGCATGAGCGTTAACGGTTTTCTCGATCGCTTCGAGCGCCTTTCGCTCCGTTCGGGCGATTCCGATCCGGGCAGACATGAAATTCCCGCCGAAGAAATAGTTATCGACTTTGAAAACGGCGTTCTCCCCGAATATGTAACCCAAAACGGCGGCAAGCTTGAAAACGGCGAGCTCCTGCTCGATGGTCAAACGAGTCTTTCGCTTCCCATAAAGGCGCTTGGCTTCCCGAATACGCTTGAGTTCGAGCTCAGGCTCGATGAACTTCCGACCTCGCCTCTCTTCTCCGGCGACGGAATAGCCATATACGCCGATGCCGACGGAAGCGGCAAATTCGGTTTTAAAACCGAGGAATATACCTTTACTTATGATTATAAGATCCCGCTCGGCGATAAGGTAAAGCTCTGCCTTACCTCAAACGGCAAGCACACGGTTCTTATCGTTAACGACGAATTCTGCTACGACCCCTACAACAGCCTTAATCCGTCGGGAACAAGGCTCGTTTCGCTAACGGTTCCGCTTGAAACCATCGGCTTGGGCGTCAAGGGCGCGATCGATAATATCAAGGTAACAACAACCGCGCTCGAACCCGAAAAGCTTATAGTTAACCGCAACATTGCGCTTAATGCCGAAGCAACCGTTTCGGGTCTCGAAGTGAATGACGGACGCTTCACGCCCGATCTTGCGCTTGACGGCATCGAACGCTCGCGCGTTTCCTTCGCCCGCGACAAAGATGAGCAATGGATGCTTGTCGACCTCGGCGGCGTTTATTCCGTTTCGCGAATCGAAATAATGTTTCAGGAGCACGTAAGCGAATATGAAATAATGCTTTCGGAAAACGGAACCGATTTCGTTTCGGCATATAAGCTGACGGGCGGTGAAGAACGCGTTTCGGTAACCGACACGATAAATCTTAATGAGCCGATAAACGCGCGCTACGTTAAATACGTTCAGCTAAAGCGCTGGTATCACAGCGAATGGAACACCCATTACAGCGGCGGAATCTGCGAATTCCGTGTATTTTCCTCCGATATGGAGCGCTATGAAAAGCTTGTCTTGACCGCGCAGAACGCGCTTTCAACGATTTCAAAGGATGATCCGCGCAGAAGCGATATCCGCACCTCGGTAAACGAGCTTTCGCGTTATCTCGACAGTGTCAACGTATATCGCCCCAACGCCGAAGCGCTTTATAACAAGCTTAACGAAATCCTCAACGCCCCCGAGCCCGAGGCTTCTCGGCCCGAGGAGGAATCCAACGTATCCGAGCCCGAAAGCGGGGATAACGAACTGCTCGTTCCTCTGCTCGGCGGTCTTGCCGCAGGCGTTGCAATAGCCGCTACGGCGTTTATAATAATCAAAAAAAGGAAAAATAAAAATGGATAATATGACCGCAACCGTAAACGAAACCGTAACCCCCGAAAAAACCGCCGCTTCTGTCGGAAGCGGAAGCCTGCCCGTTTATGCAACCCCCGCGATGCTGGCGCTTATCGAAAAAGCGGCTTGCGTTGCAGTAAGTCCTCTGCTTTCCGAGGGCGAAACCTCTGTCGGAACCTATCTTGCCGTAAAGCATCTTGCCGCAACTCCTGTCGGCATGAACGTTTCCGCAACCGCAAAGCTGATCGAGCGCGACGGAAGAAAGCTGGTTTTCAACGTAACCGCATCCGATGAATGCGGCGTTATCGGAGAGGGAACCCACGAACGATTTATCGTTCTTTCCGAACGCTTCACCGAAAAAACCAATGCAAAGCTTAATAAATAATCCGTATCAAAATAAGCCGAGGTAAATAACCTCGGCTGTTTTTTATTATTCGCTTTTTTTCAGTAATTCAATAAAAGAGGTTGCTTCCTCAAGCGTTAAGGAATTCCGTTCTCCCGTTGTTGTGCTGTAAAACGAAGAATAAGTGAAAATGCAAACACCGTCGGCAGAAGAGCTGTTGATGGCTTCAAGCGAGCGCACAAGAATATCCTTGTTATCCCGCCATTCGTATTTGCCTGCCTCGCCGGCATATTTGTCCTCACCGCCCTTGCTTCCAACGGCGCATTTCGCCGCAGAAAGCCCGATGTAAAGCGTTATATTTTCGTTTTTGACCGCCGCTTCCCATTTTTCAAGCGTTCGCTCAAACGGGCATACCGCGTTCTCAAACCCAAAATAAAGCTGAGGCAGAATATAATCGGTGTATCCGTCGTTTTCAAGCCAAACGTAAATATCCGCATGCCATTTCTTCGGCAGAGAGGTAATGTTTCCCGCAGGCGATATGCCGAAAACCTTTCCTTCAAACCCGTGAACCGCATCGTAAAGCGCCTTCACGGTTCGGCTGACGTTATCGCGCCTGAATTCTCCCTTGTCGGTGTAACCACTGCTTTTAAATTCCGCCTCGTCGTCAAGATCAAATTCGGTCGGGTAAAAATAATCGTCGATGTGTATTCCGTCAAAATCGTATTTTTCAAGTATTTCGGTCGCACCGTCAACGATCAGCTCGGTCGCCTCCTCATAAGAGGGATCAAGATAATAAACGCCGTTGCTTCCGAGCTTTATCCTGCCGCCGATATCGGCTGACCATTCCTTCAGCCTTCCGAACGCGTTTTTCAGCTCGCCCTCCTCACAAAGCCTGAACGGGTTTATCCATGCGTGCACCGATATTCCGTTTTTCTTTGCGATCTCAAGATATATTTCAATCGCATCATAGCTTATGCTTCCGCCGTAGCTGCCCGCAACGTATCGCGAAAGCGGATAAAATTCGCTTTCATACATGCTGTCGCCGTTTGGACGAACCTGCAAAAAAACAGTGTTGAATCCGTCTCGCGTAAGGTTTGCCGTCATTGCTTCAACCCTGCTTCTGTAATCGGCTTCGTCTCTTTGCTTGGTTCCGTTGCGGTATAACGGCTTCATGTCAAATTGCGAAACCCAAATCGCCTTCATGCTTTCGCTCGCCTTGCTTTCTTCTTCAAGCCCAACGTCCGATTCCGCATCGCTCTTAAACTCAACCCTCGAAACCGAAAAAAACGCGTAATGCTCTTTTTCGGGCGCATGGCTTGTCCCGTGAATTGTCTCTGCATCCGCCGTGCAGGCAGTTAAGAATAAAACCGCCATAAAAACTATGATCAACTTCCTCATTTTCTTCACCCCATAACATAATATTGACGTCTTTGGGGTTAAATGCATATTGAAAATAAAAATTCCTTGTGATATTATATAAAAAAATCAAGGAGAAGGCAATGCAGATAAAGCTTGATAAAAACACCGAATATCTCATATCCAAGCTCGTTTCCGCGGGATTTTCCGCCCATGCCGTCGGCGGTGCCGTGCGCGATAGCCTTCTCGGCAGGGAAGTGTCCGATTTTGATATCGCCTCCTCGGCTCTGCCAGAAGAAACCAAAAAGGTCTTTTCCTCTCAAAGCGTTATCGAAACGGGCATCAAGCATGGGACCGTAACCGTCGTTCTCGATCATAAGCCCTATGAAATAACAACCTATCGCGTCGAATCGCAATATTCCGATTCGCGCCATCCCGATTCGGTCTCTTTCGTGCGTTGCCTTAACGAAGACCTTGCCCGCCGCGATTTCACGGTAAACGCGCTTGCCTTTTCTCCGCAAGATGGGCTGATCGATCTTTTCGGCGGAGCCGAAGACATTAAAAATCGAATAATTCGTGCCGTCGGCGATCCCGCAAAACGTTTTTCGGAGGACGCATTGCGCATTCTGCGCGCAATAAGATTTGCTTCTGTGCTCGGCTTTTCAATCGAAGAAAACACCTCAAACGCACTTCTTGCCCTTTCGGAAACGCTGTCAAGCGTTTCGCCCGAGCGCATCCTGACCGAGCTTAAAAAAACGCTTTGCGGCGAGAACTCGCAAGCGGTGGTAAATAATTATCTGCCCGTGCTTGAGCAGGTTTTAACCGTGTCGGGCTCGCCAAAAAGCCTTTCGCTTCTGCCACCCGATTTCGCAATGCGCCTAACCTGCCTTTGCGGCAAAGGTGTGATCGAATCGCTTTCTCGCCTTCGTGCCGATAACGAGACTAAGCGCAGATGTAAGTTGCTTGTCGAATCAAAGCCGATACCGAGCACTCTGCCCGCGCTTAAACAATATATTTCCTCGCTCGGTGAAGAAAATTCGCTTTTAGTTGCCTCATATCGCCGAGCGCTCTTCGGCGAAGATAACGAAAAACAAACCGAAAAACTGCTTTCCTCGGGCGAATGCCTGTTTTTAAAGGATTTGGCGGTAAAAGGCTTCGACCTTATTTCGCTTGGAATAAAAGGCAAGGATATCGGCAAAGTGCTGAACGCTCTGCTGAATTCCGTTCTTCTCGGCGAAGTCGAAAACGAAAAGGAAAAGCTTATCGAACTTGTAAAAAACGCCGTGCTTTAAAAAGACGGCGTTTTATTATCATTTGTTAATGAATTTAACGGCTGTTCCGTAGGCAATGACTTCCGCGGCGCCCTGCATAACTGCAGAAGAAGCATAGCGGATGTTAATGACCGCGTCTGCACCCATCGCTTCAGCTTTCTTGACCATTCTTTCGGTCGCGAGCTCGCGTGCCTCGATCATCATTTGGTTGTATGCTTTTAATTCACCGCCGACGATCGTTTTGAAACTCTGCGTAATGTCCTTTCCGATGTGTTTGCTTTGGATCGTACTGCCTTCGACGAGTCCGAGCATTTCAAACTCTTTTCCGGTAATATAGTCGGTGTTAACAAGTATCATAACGCAATCTCCTTATTGTTGTATCAGTATTATATCATTTATTGTTCCGAACATTCAAAGATCAATAATATTCGCTCAAACAGCAGAATGGTTCGGTCAGAAGATACCTTTATTGTATTTGATCATCGCGGCAAAACTTAATCCGATCCCTATTGCGAGTCCCGCGATCAGCAACGCAGATCCTATCAAAATAAAGATCTTGATTTCGGTGTAAAAGGTAATCGCGGACAAAACACTGTAATTTGCAACGGCAGAACCGCAAATGACAGTACCGAGTCCTACCTTTTTGCCGAAAGGTATCCTGTCTTCTTCGGAAACTCGGCGTCTGTGGTATGAATGAAGAGATGAGATATTACCCGTCATATTTAAAAATCCCAGTGCGATACATATAATTCCTATCAGAAAGGGAACTATAAACCCTGCCATAATATATATCCTTTCCCGAAATTTATATTATCATAAATTATTATACCGCAAGTCCGTAAATATTTCAACCGCATAACAAGAAATAAATAAATGCATTAAATCGAAATCCCGATCATCTCGGCGTTACCGATAGGGAAGGGATTAGCTTTGTTGGAATAATCGATTCCGTGTTCAATACATTGAATAACGTTTATAACACCGCCGTGAGTAACAAGAATAACGTTTCCGCCGCTTTCTTTTGCCGTGCTCTTAAGATCTCGCCACGCCTTCGAGATTCGCACATAAAACTCATGTGGGCTCTCGCCTTCGGGATAATGCTCGTCCCATGCGAGCGCGCTCCAGAAAAGGCCGGGATATTTTATTAAAGCTTCATCATTTTTCATACCTGCGAGAAGACCGTTGTTTGTTTCGCGGAATTCGGGCAAATACTCGATCTCAAGTTGCAGTGCGGGAGCTATGATCTCGGCTGTCTGTGAGGCTCTTTTCAGATCGCTTGAAAACAGTCTTGTGATCCCCAAGCTTTCGCGTCTTCTTGCCAGATCACCGGCAAGCTCTTTTATCTGAACGATGCCATCTTCGGTCAAAGGAGAACCGCTCCAACCGCCTCTGACGCTTTCGTCATCCTTCCCGTGCCTTATAAGAAAAACTTTCATAGTGTTTCCTTTTTTGTATAACTTTGAATTTTTGCGGTAAATGATATATTGCTATTGTGATATGATGTGATATCCGTTCCTTAACTGCCCTAATGGCAATATCACTCGCCGAATAAAGTGAGGCGAATATAACTGAAAACGACAAGTTTCTGTCTATGGGCTGCGAAAAAGATATTTTTGCTGTTTTTGCGTATGAATTCGAACTCTTACAGAAATTCAAATCATCCGCAAAGCGGATACCTTTACTTCTTCACTATTCACTATTACTTATTACCTAATCGACAAGTTTCGAAAGAGAAGAGTGAAAAGTGATGTGTGATGTTTATTACGCAACACAAAAATTATGTGTGGTTTTCACGCAACAAACAGCTTGTGTTATAAAAAAGCAAATTGGAGACGCAACAAAACAAATTGTTACGTCTCCCGTTTTTATTTTTCAGTTTTAGCAGGCTGAACGTTGGAGCCTTTATTTGGAGGCTGAGTAGACACCGATTTTGAGGGGTGATATCCTTCGTTAATTCCTTTTTTGGGTTGATAGCCACGCTGTTCACTATTTGGTTGATAACCGAAATTGGTATTCGGATTGGGTTTCTTTGTATCGCTCATTTTGTTGCTCCTTATGTAAAAAATTCTATCGTTTCAATTTCTTCTTTGGCTATGAGTATGCCCTTGCTCTTTTCTCTTCTTCCCAAGTCATGTCGTCTTTAATAGTATAAGTTTTTTCAATATACAGGTCTCTTTCCTCGGAATCAGAAGATGAAAAAGAATGTTCAGAAAATTTACCATATATGGTTTTACCGCTTTTCAAAGTAACCACGATCCACGCTTCTTCCTGTTTTGAAAAGTAATAATCCCAAGCAGTAGGAGCGGGATGGATTTTATTGATGTGCAATTTCTCGAACAACCACTCTATTGCACCCTTTTGTCTTATAACTCCGATAATAACGGCAAGTAAGGTTGCACCTATTACAGTTGTAGCAAGCAAGGATATCCAATATATAATTGGATACTTATCGGGAATCTTATTGAGTAATAAATATGCCCAACTCCAAATTGCACAGTTTACAATGCTATACAACAAACAGGAGAAGAAATACTTGGAATCGTTATGCTTAGCAGGAGGTACTAATGTATCCATAACGCTTTTGATGATAAATCCGGGCAAAAGAAATATACATGTGTAGAATACCACTTCCATTGAGTCAATAGTCATATTCCAATACCTCCATTAAGGCAACACGCTTTCAAGCACTTGCCAATCGTCACTACCGATGTCATCGGAATAGTGATCCATACAGATACACAGCTCATCGGTGGTCGCATCATTGCGCACGATACCGCCCTTTAAGCCGTGCTCTTCAAGGTACGCTTTCAGTACACCAAATTTCTTCGGGGTATAGAGGTCTATATCTTGGCTGTTACCGCTACGATCAAAGCCACCCTTTGTTTCAATAATCCAAACCTCGCCGTTTACGGAAATAATATAGTCGGGATAGAATAATTTTTGTCTGTTGGAATTGTCTACATAGACAATAGAAAAATATTCGTTGCCCTTATCTCCGTTTTTATACCACCATTCCACGCTATCGGAACGCTCGCAGAATTTTTCAAACTTTACCTCCGGCATAGAGCGTGGTGCGGCAGACGAGAGATAATTCTGATACACGTTCTTTTTCATAATAAGTTGCGTTTTTGCATCACCGTTGTAGGTAAACAAACAAGCTTGCGGAATACGGAACTCATAGAAAGATTTTTGCTGAATTTCAAACTGCATTTGAGCCAATTCATAAGCCATAGCTTCACGCACTAAATGGCGAAGTCTGTCAGCGTTGTTTATTACGAAGGCGTAAACCTCTCTCGGCTCTAAAGCAAGGATTTTACGGCTGTACTTAAAGTTTTTATCAAACAGTTTGCGAATAATGGTGTTCATATACGAATATTCCATACCGACTTCCAAGCCGATCCTACCAACTTTTTGATGGTAATCTCGTCCGTGTGTATGGGTATTCAGTTTTTCAGTAACAGCAATAGCGTTCATATCTGCCGCCGCAAAATCAAGGGTAGCAGTTTCACCCGAAAGGGTATGCTTTACGATATTTTCGCTCAACTCATAGCCTGCAGTCTGCAAACGTGTCCGATTTTCCATTTTGTCCGTACCAATGCCAAGTTCCTTCTGAGCGTAGGCAACAATGGCTTGTAATGCCTTTTGTGGATTACGGGTACTTGTTACCATTGTTCGCTGTTCGCTTGTAAGCGTTATGTCTTTATACTCATTTTTGAGGAAAAGAGTACACGCATTTAACGCACCCTTGTCGAGAGCCATTTTGACACCCGCCGTAAATTTCTCATCGAGGGTGTAAAGATAGCAACTGTCGAGCAGATCACTTTCATAGTGCTTTGCTTCGGGCATACGGCGGATTCGACCTATGGTTTGTATCTCAAAGGTTTCGTCCATATTATCACGGAGTTTCACAAGGATATGTGCTCTCGGACAGTCCCAACCCGTAGCAACCGCTTGTTTTATAATGACCGCAGAAGTGGCAGCGTTAGGCTCGTCTATGCCTTCTAAGTTTTCGTGCTGATCGGAGAGCCATACCGCAAGTTGTCCGTTCTCATAGGTCACCCCCTGCGTTTCGAGGTAGCGTTCCACTCCGTCCTGCAAGCTCTCCGACTTGTTCGGTATCTGCACCACGATTAACGGGTTTATATCCGTTCCTCTCTGCAAAAAGGCGGCGCGAAGGTCGCGCTGCTTCGTAAGCGCGCGGTCGAGCAGAAACGCCGTTTGGTCGTCGGTCGTCACCGTCTGCGGAAAGTCCTCGTTGATAATCAGCATCTTCTTGATAAGACCTGCAGCGATAACTTCTTCTTCGGGAATTTCGATGATCTCCGCCTTGGCTACGCCTTTCGGGGTTGCCGAGCAACGGATAATCTTCTCGGTGTGGAAATACTGTATAATCTCGTCCGCCTTAATGGTATTGTTCTGATGGCTCTCGTCCACGATGATGACGAAACGCAAGCCGTCGTTCAAGGCGTGAGCAATATGCTCAAGGAAATTCGTACGCTCACTATCTTTGAGCGCGTTGTTTCCTTTCTTTGTTAGCTTCTCCCAATTTATGAATACGCTGTCGTTTTCCTCAAAACCCGACGTCATCACATCGGAGAGCAATTTGGTCTGCGAAGCGTGGATATACTTATCCATTTTCGCCTTGCTCTGTTCCTCAAGGTTGCCCTTGCCGGGCGTAAGCCATACAAAGACGGTTTTCGGGAAAGACTGTATGTATTGGTGCATAAAATAGGTCAGAATAATGGTTTTGCCGCTACCCGTAGGGCTTTTGAGAATAATATCACGGGCAGGGGTTGCCATTGCTTCAAACAACGATTTTACCGCATTTAACTGAAATTCTTTTAATTCCATTCTATCACTCCTATAAAACGTGGTTATTGATTATAGCGAAATGCTATTCAAACCGCCTTTTAATCTCTTTAGCTGTATATTCAAGTTCTGGGTATATGTAATCGGCTCCAATACCCACATAGGATAATTCACGAAGGATCTTTTTCTTGCATTTCGAATCTACTATAATACTACAAAAACCATCTTTGATGATCTTAGTGTCTAGCGGCTTTAATTCGCAAGACATTTTAAATCTGTTCTCAAAGTATTTTTTGATTTTATCCCAGTAGCCTTCTTCATATTCTTTGCTCTTGTATGAGTTGTACATAGTCTTGAAGCATTCGCTTGATAAATAGTTATTTCCGTCATTTTTATAGTAGTCAACGGGTTCTTTTGACAAGGCTTCTTTTATAATATCTTCGTCAATTTTTCCACGACCATATTCCTTAATTGCTGTACCTGTACCCATTTCCTCTGCGTGTATCAAAACACTTTTGTATCGGTCAAGCAAATTGTTGGAGAAAATCATAAACACACCAGCTTGGTTTGCAATACGTTGATTCCAATATTTTGGCCTTACTACAGTGGTTTCATTATACATATAAGTTCGAGCCAAATATTTATATAAAGTTAAATCTTCATTGCATAGATATTCATCAACTAAAAAGTTTTCTTCAAAATTCTTTCTAATTGCAGCAGTACAAATTTCGCTTATATAAGCCTCAGAATCATTTTGTAGGAATGTATTATGGCATAATATACGTCCGTTTTTTGACATTTTGGATTCACACGCAAAATATAACGCTACAAGTGGATTTATTGAGAAATCCAACAATCTTGTTGGTAAACCGTAGTGCTGCATTTTTGCTAAGATGTCAAAATCAGTCAAGCCACTAAAAGCATCGGGACGATGGGTAAGAAAGTCATTTATCAACTCTTTTTCTGTGTTCTCTTCCACGTTTTTTAATCGTACTAAACCCGGTGATAAATCATATTCAGAATCAGCTATACCTCGAAAAATTACTGTTTCTCCCGGTAAATCATCTTTACTTACTGATGAAATAGTTGTTACCAGTTGAATATATTCAGATAGATTTTTAATATAAAAGGTTGGATGAGCGTAATACGGCTCATTTTCATAGTCTGACTTTTCCATTGCCGAAAACTCTTTATTAACCTTTTTTGCAACTCGTGCAGCAAAATTGTCTTCTTTCATTTTGTCACCATAATCGCATTGATCTAATAGCCAATACGTTCTCTTTAATTAGTTTTCCTGTAAATCCCTGTAGTAATAATCCGGAATAATACCGATTTCAATGCCGCCCTTTTTCAATGCACATTCCTGTTCGTCGCTCGGCAAAACATCGTGTCCCATATACAACTTGCGGCATTTTGCAAAAGTAGCAGTATCTGCGATAAATTCGTCAAGTTCTTCTTCGGTCAGAACAATGCCGACTTCGGCGTTACCCGTAAAGTTTACACCGTTTTCAAGCTCTACTAGTTCCCGGATATGGTAGAGCAGTTCGTCTGCATATTCGTAATACATACGCTCGCTGACGGGGACATAATCCACCTTGTAATATTTGAGAGAAGCAGCATAACCTTCTTTTTCGATCACACGCTTGATACGCTCGTATGTTACCTCCCGGCAAATATTGTTTTCATTATTGGTACAAAGAATAAAGCGGCGATTACTTCCCTCATTGTTTGCGTTGTACTTTAATATGGAGTGTCCTGTTGTACCACTACCCGCAAAGAAATCAAGGATTGTACTGTTATCTTTTGAACCCATTTTGATAATTCGTTCAATAAGGCGTGTGGGTTTGGGGTTGGTAAATACTACCTTGCCATCAAAAACAGCCTTAAGCTCACGAGCACCCTCTTGATTATGTCCGACCTCTGCACTTGTCCACCAAGAATCAGGCGTACGTCCTTGTTGTACTTCTGATAAATAACGCTTTTTGCGTGGAAAAGAAGTTCCATCTTTGCCAAACCAAATCCTATTTTCAGCAATTAAGGTTCGCATATTTTCTTCTGAGTACACCCAGTGCTTACCTTCTGGTACATTAAAAATCTTGCCCGTAGGTCCTATTACATCATAATTACCATTTGTACGTATTTCGTTTGCAACCAAATCCCCCGATTGCCACGGACCTCTTGGATCGTTGTCTGGATTTTTATATCGGTTATTCATCTCGTCTGTTCTGTCAAGTAGATTAAATTTGAGCAGTTCAATATTTTTAGCATATACGAAAATGAAATCGTGATTAACGGAAATATATTTGGCATCATTCTTTATGCTATGGATTTTTTGCCACATACAAGTTGTAACAAAATTTTGATAACCAAATACCTCGTCACAAACTAATTTGAGTGCCGCAAATTCGTTGTCATCAATAGAAATAAAGATACATCCTGTTGGCGATAGTAAGGTTCGGGCAAGTTCCAAACGATGTTTCATAAAAGAAGTCCATTTAGAATGTCGGTAATTATCCCCATTATCAACCAAAGCATCTGAATATGTAAAACCGGTGCTCATTGTATTATACGGCGGATCTATGTAGATAAGGTCGATTTTGCCCTTGTGTGTCTTTTCGAGCAACTGCAACGAAGCAAGGTTGTCACCCTCAATAAGAAAGTTTATTTCGCCGCCATTATCAATAAAGAGGTCGCTCTGCTCAGTCAGGACGGGCGTGTGGGTGGCAAGTACCTCGTCAATATCTTCACGATGTTCTTCAAATACAAGACCGTATTTTTTGCCGCACACATCTTTTTCAAGCTCCGAAAGGTAGGAGAGAAGATTGCCTGTGTTCTCGTCCTGCGGTGCAGCAGAAATAAACGTGCGTATTTCTTTTATTTTCGCAAGGAGATCCTCACGTTTTTGCTTTGAAATATTTGTACTCATTTCTTCTCTCCTATCATTCTTCTTGAGAGCAGGGGCAATTATCACAATCGCCGTTACAATCAGACGATTTAGATGTTAGTTGGCTTAAAAGCTCTTTTTTGTATTTCTTATATCTTTTGGCATCAACAATTAAGAATATTACGATACCAACAGTCACCATAGAAACTACAGAGATCATAATCGCAATAAAAATCGTTCTATTATTCCTGAGTTCTTCTATACGATCTGCACGGGTGTTTACTAAAGTAAGATTAGGTACGCCCTCAATTCGTGAATTATATTTGATTCCAGAGGGATTTTTGTTTGTAATAATACTTAGAGTAAATGATTCTCCGGGATTAAGAAAGAAGTCTGAGAAAACAAGTTCGCTACCGTTTATGCTGGAGTTCTCCAAAATCTCGTCCCAAATCTCCTTGTTGCGAGCTTCGATTACACTCACCTTGATGATTCCTTCGCTGCCGGTGAAGTCAATGGAAAACTCTTTTTTGAAATCTTCGTTTTCTATTGCATAATCACCTGTGTTGCTGATTGTAATACTAAAAATGTATGGGTCCATCACTTCCTTATCGTGATACATTATTTTAAAACCATCATCTTTAGTGTTTTTTGTTATCAGTTTTTGTGAATAGTTAAGCGTACAAGTCAATTCCTTCTGAGGTAAATTACCCACTTTAACAGGAGGGGATATAAGTATCCAATTTAAACCCCAGGCAATTATTGCTCCAATAAACCCAGATACAATACACGAAATAATAAAATGGTTCTTTAACCAATTGCCTATCTTTTTCATAAGTCACCTTCTTGTTTGATATCTCTTACATTTATCTACAAATTTTGCATATATGATTCCAACAAACATAGGCTTGAAGAAAAGATATATGCGGGATAATAATTGCGTTATCCAAATTCATATTTTTTTCGTTTTTGGGAAGTTGTTATTTGTTCAGTAGCCAATCTGCCACGTCAACAACTCTAACGCCCTCGTATTGATATTCGGGGTTTCTTGTTCGCGCAATAACCATCTTGGGATAGGCATCTTTAATTCTTAGCAGAGGATCTACCTCTCGGCTAAAGGTGTCGGGATGGGTTATATTGTCCGAGACCTGAATATAAATTTTCTCGTTTCTCTTAAGTGCTACGAAATCAATCTCTTTTTTATATAAGACACCGACATAAACCTCATAGCCACGTCTAAGCAATTCCATTGCAACGATATTTTCAATCACTCTGCCGTTATCTAAGTTTTTCGTACCGAGCTTGGCATAGCGGAAGGTATGGTCACTTAAATAGTACTTATCATTAGAAGCAAGATACTTTTTGCCTTTAATATCGTATCTGCGGAACTTATAGAAGGCAAAAGCGTTGCAAAGATAATTCAAATAATTGCCAACAGTTTTATGATTGATTTTATCTTTGTTCGATGTAAGGGTGTCCGTAATGCTTCTTGCCGAGGTCAAGTTGGACACGTTATCCATCAAGAATTGAGAAATACGATCCATCAGAGCGGGATTTTTGATGTTATACTTTTGACGTATATCTCTCAAAATCAAAGTGTCAAATACGGTTTCTATATAGTCGTATTTATCTTCTTGCTCTTTATACAGATAAGAGCCAGACATACCGCCTTCAAGCATATAGTTGTCAAAAGCGGTATAATTATCTGTTAGACCGAAGTAATGCACATATTCGGCAAAGGAGAACGGATATACCTTGATCTCGAACGTTCTACCGGTAAACAATGTTGCCAAGTCCGAGCTGAGTAGAAAAGCGTTAGAACCCGTGATATAAATATCATACATCTCGGTTGCGTGCAGATTGTTTATGCACAGTTCGAAATCGGAACACATTTGAATCTCGTCAATTAAAACGAAATTCTCACTGCCCTCTGCATAATTGCTTTCGATATATTCATTTAATGCTTTGTATTCTTTAAGGTTGTCATATTTAGATAGGTTGAAATTGATATGAATAATATTGGCATCGGGAATGTTTTTCTGCACATAGGCTTTGAATGCTTCCAGCAGCTTTGATTTGCCGGAACGGCGCACACCTGTTAAGACCTTAATATCGGGAGTTCCGATAACGCCTATCATTTTATCTAAGTATTGTTTTCTTTCGATCAGTTTCATATAAAATCACCTCACAAAGTTATTATACCACATTTGTTTCCCAAATTCAATAGATATTCGATTTTGGGAAGTGAATTTTCTGTAAAACTTCAGAATTAACGATGCCGTTAATTCTAATCGTTAAATCTCAATTCATTCTTTGCACTTTTGATACGTGCGGTTTCGGCAAAAATATTTCCAATTAGGACGAAAAAAGTTGGTGTCTACCCCTTGACGATTGCCCTAAAATCGATTATATTATATATAAGCTAAAAAAATATGAAGGAAGCATTCAAACAAAGCTCAGTAGAACCTTCGAGGTAATGTGTTTCCTTTCGCATACAGCAACAGCAGCACTTACCTTCGGGTAGGTGCTTTTTTGTACCTTGTTTTTGTTCTCCGACAAGCAAGGAGCTTGTTATGGAGTCAAAATAAATTACCAAAATTTCATCATATGAAGGAGCGTTTCAAATGAAAAGACATTGAAAAAACGGAAGCTCTCTGTCCGATAGCTTTAAGGACAGACAGAGGGTGGCACAAGAAGATTCGATAACGTCGGTTACGGATAGTGTCACAATCCTCTGAGAACACGGCAGGCATAGAAGTTAATGTCTGCAACCTTGACGCACCAAGGGAAGCTCTACAGCACAGTGACAGCAAAAGCATCTGCATATGCAAAGGCAACCGAGAAGATCATTCCAACTACAAGAGCGTGAGATGCCGAGGGATAATTGCTTGTCCCCAAATATGCAGACGAAAATGTATCTTAACTCTAACGTCACAACAACAGCAAAGTGCGGAACCACCTGTATCGGTGTGGACGAAAATCGGATAGCATTATGCTCACAGACTGTGATAGTCTGCTGACCAAAATTCTGTTTTCGTACAGAAGTACCGAAGTTTAAGGAATTTTAATCGTTATGGAAGTTCCCACCGAACGATGCCTTAGTTGGGGGTATCGTGACGATCCATGGTCGTTGATCGGTGACGTGCGTGAGGTATTCTATGCCTCCACTCTCATTTTGGGAGCAAGCACCGCGGAGCACTTCGGTGGCTCCATAGTACTCACCTTACGGGAAAATTAAATATAATACTTGTTTTGAAATGATAGATGTTGTACTTATCGAAATGACAAATGACAGTCCCATCGATATGAT
>JAFSGD010000016.1 GCA_017434845.1 Clostridia bacterium | reverse complement strand
GTCACCGATTGTAACTAAAACCGTATCACCAACTATGATATTTTCCATAAGTTTTTGTGGCATTATATCAAGTTCTGCGTTGCCATAGGTAGATTCACGAACAACACTGCCCTTGACAGCTTTATCAGAGCAAGCAGAAAGAGAAAACAACAGCATAAAAACAACAATTATTGAAACAAATCTTTTCATCATATCACCGCCTTGGGTCTATTATAGCATAAAAGCGACGGAGTTTCAAGGGATTAGTGATATTCTGTGCTATCGCACAGAGTGATATTACGCCTTACGGCATAGTGATATTTTTGCTTACGCAAAAGTGATATTATATTCGCCTCTTAACTGCCCGAAGGGCAATATCACTTAGGCGTAGCCTAAATATCACTGCGAAGCAATATAACTCGCCGAAGGCGAATATAACTGAAAAAACTCTTGTTCGAAAGAACAAGAGTTTTTTCTGGGGTGGCTGACCGGGTTCGAACCGGCGACCCCCAGGGCCACAACCTGGTACTCTAACCAGCTGAGCTACAGCCACCATATGGCGTGCCTTGAGGGACTCGAACCCCCGACCTACTGCTTAGAAGGCAGTTGCTCTATCCAGCTGAGCTAAAGGCACATTTTTTGAATTTCGGTCTCACTCGAAATTCGTGTTTTTAACGGTTATAACCCGAAAAACTGGAGCGGGTGACGGGAATCGGACCCGCGCGACCAGCTTGGAAGGCTGGGATTCTACCATTGAACTACACCCGCGTATTATTTAAGGCGGCGATAATCGGCTTATGCCGCCTTAAACTATTACTTAGGCTAAACCGTTGAGAAGCTTAGTGTACTGGCTCTTCTTACGAGCGGCATTGTTCTTGTGGATAATGCCCTTGGAGACAGCCCTGTCGACCATGCCGACAGCTTCAAGATAGGTCTTTTCCGCGAGTTCTTTGTTACCCTCGGCAACAGCAGACTTATATTTCTTAACAGAAGTCTTGAGCGCGGATTTGAACATCTTGTTCTGAAGCGTTTTTACCTTAGTTACTTTAACACGCTTTTTAGCAGATTTGATGTTAGGCATGCACTTTGCACCTCCCTTTGAATTTTGGAACCATGTTATAATACCACACTTTTTTCCTTTTTGCAATAGGTAAAAGCAAAAAATTATAAAAAATTTCTTTTATGGGTAAATTATTTTAAACCGTTTATAAAAAGGAGCGTTTTATGTTTGAAAAAAGAACCGATCTTGCGCTTGAAGTAAAGGAACTGAGGGGCGAGGAATCGGGAATAACCGCAAAGGAAGAGACCTTAAACGGAATTAAAATCACACGCGCCGAAATTTTATCGGGCGAGGGCGAGCGTCTTTCGGGCAAGAAGGCGGGCATTTATACAACGCTTGAAATCGGCAGGTTTTGGCAGGAGGAGCGCTCGCGCGCTTGCGTTATCTCCCAACAGCTTTCAAGGGAGCTTTGCGCGCTTGTTCCCGATGAAAGCGGTTGTGTGCTTATAGCGGGGCTTGGCAACGATGCCATAACCGCCGATTCAATAGGGCCAAAGGCGGTTAAGCGATTGCTTGTAACAAGGCATTTGCAAGAGCTTGACCCCTCGCTTTATAAAACCGCGGGCTTCGAATGTGTTGCCGCCATTGCGCCCGGAGTTCTTGGACAAACCGGCATTGAAAGTGCCGAAATAATCAAAAGCGTTGCCGAAAACATCAAGCCGAAATGCATCATCCTTATCGATGCGCTTGCATCGCGCAGGCTCGAACGGCTTGCAACCACAATTCAAATATCAAACAGCGGAATCAGCCCCGGATCGGGCGTTTCGAACAAGCGGCGCGAGCTTAACGCCGAATATCTCGGTGCGCCCGTTGTTTCTATCGGTGTTCCGACCGTTGTTGACGCGGCAACACTTGCGCTTGACGTTTTGGAGGATGAGCTTGGCGAGATCAGCGCAGAACGATTCGAGCAGATCGCCAAATCGCTTGCCACGGGAAGCGAAAGCACGATGTTTGTTACCCCAAAGGAAAGCGACGTTATAACCGAAGCCGCCGCAAAGCTTATTGCCGATGCACTTAACATGGCGATACACAAGATGAGCCCGAACGAAATTAACGAATTTATCGGTTGATATCATATTTTCAAAGCCGTTTGCATATATATTATCAAGGATGTGATAATTATATGAAAACAAAGCTTACCGTTGCGCAAAGGCAGGCGTTGCTGAAATGGTTTTGCCTTATTCTTTCGGCGATCTTATTCGTTTCGGCGCTTGCCGCTATTCCTCACCTTGCCGCCATGCTGCCGAAAATGACGGGACAAGCCGCGGCTTTGCTTTTGCCCGATCCCGAGCCCGAGGAATCAAATCGCCCGCTGTTTCCTATCGGCTCGGGTAAATTCACCCCAACGGCAAAAGATGAGGAAGAACAGCCCGATGAAAGCTCCGAGCCCGAAAGCAACGGCGAATACGAGCCCGAAAACCCGATTCCCGAGCCGATTCCCGGCGAGGGCGACAAGCCCGTTTACCCAAGCAACCTTTGTTGGTATGAGCTCGGCGAAACGCCCGAAATGAATCTGCTTAACCGAACCAAATATTCGGTTAACCTAAAAAGCTTTCTCGAGCGCGATTATCCCATAAAAACCGAAATAACCGACGAGCCGTTGGTGCTTATCGTTCACACCCACGGAACCGAAAGCTATCTTCCCGCGGGCTATGAATTCTATAATCCGCAAGACGGATACCGCTCGCACGATGAAGAAAAAACCGTTGTACACGTCGGCGAGGTTCTCTGCAAACGGCTTAAAGAGCTTGGCATAAACGCGGTTCACGACAAAACGATGTATGACAAAAGCGATTTCAACCAAGCCTACGTTAACTCGCGCAAGGGTATTCAAAAGGCGCTTTCCGAATACCCGAGCATCAAATACGTTATCGACGTTCACCGCGATTCTGTTTTTGATTCCTCGGGCAAGAACATAAAGCCGCTAACCGAAATCAACGGCGAAAAATGCGCACAGCTAATGCTTGTTATCGGCACCGATCAGGGCGGCGCAAGCCACCCCAACTGGCGTGATAACCTAACCTTTGCAACCTATTTGCAAAACGAAATAAACGGACTGTTCCCAACCCTTATGCGCCCGATAAACCTTCGCACCGCCGCCTTTAACCAAGCGCTTACCAAGGGAAGCGTTATTCTTGAGGTGGGCTCCTGCGGCAATAATATGACCGAAGCCGAAAACGCAATTCTATGCTTTGCCGATGCCTATGCAAAGCTTTTAAAGGACAATTCTTAGCAAAAAGCTGTCGCGGGTTATCGACTTTACACAAAAGCAGTTGCGAGAATCTGTGTGTTTTGACAAAATAAACTATATTCTATTGACTTCACCATGATTGAATGTTATAATTAGTCGAAGACATCAAAAGGAGGACTGTTCCGATGGTTTGCTTTTGAACGATCGATCAATTAATAGCAAAGGTTGGTGAACTGAATGGCATATACACGTAAAAGGTTTCTGATATTTTTTATAATTACTTCCCTCTTATTCGTTTTTCTTTCGGGATGCAGTACCGAAAGCACCGAAAGCTCGGCGCAATCGGATATTTCGTCAAGTGAAGCCGATGATTCCGACGTTCAAGCAACAATGCTGACAACCGACAAAAGCTCCTATAGCATTAACGACACGATCGCTTTTACGGTAACCGCACCTCGCGAAACCGACTATATAACGTTCGGACTCGGTTGTATCGTTCAATATTTCAATGAAGATGCAAACGAGTGGCAAAACTGCGATAAGGATTTTCTCATCCAAGAAGTATTGCAAGAAGCTTACGGCAAGGGCACCGATTCTTTCGTGCTTTCTGAACGTGCAGATGCAGGATACGAGAAATACCGCTTGATGCTTGACGTGCGAGTTAATTCGGTTGCTCTTACTCTTTATTCAAACGAATTCACAATAGAATAACAACGAAAAAAGCTGTCGCATAAACTGCGACAGCTTTTGCGTTATACAGATTTAAATAACCTTTGAAAGAAAATCCTTCAAGCGTTGGTTTATAGGGTGATTGAACACCTCGTCGGGTGTTCCCTGCTCGAGAATTATTCCCTCATCCATAAAGAACACGCGGTTTGCAACCTCGCGCGCGAAGCCCATTTCGTGTGTTACGATAACCATGGTCATGCCGTCTTCGGCAACAGCCTTGATAAGATCGAGAACCTCACCGACCATTTCGGGATCAAGCGCGCTGGTGGGTTCATCGAAAAGCATCACCTTGGGGTTCATTGCAAGGGCACGGATTATTGCAATTCGCTGTTTTTGACCGCCCGAAAGGGTTGAAGGATATGCATTTGCCTTATCCTCAAGACCGATTCGCTTAAGCAAGCGCATTGCGTTTGCCTCGGCTTCAAGCTTTATCTGCTTTTTTTCGGCGGTTATTTCAAGCATTTCAACCTTTTTCTTGCGGAAAAGATTCAAAAACTTGTTTTTGCGATTTGTTCTTTTAACCTTTCTTAAATCCGAGTTCGCAATATAAACAGGCGCCATGCAAATATTTTGAAGCACGGTTTTGTTATTGAAAAGGTTAAATTGCTGGAACACCATTCCGATGTGACGGCGGCTGAGATTGATGTCGACCTTCATATCGGCAAGGTCCTTGCCCTCAAAGATTATCGAGCCGGAGGTGGGATCCTCAAGGCAGTTAAGGCAACGCAAAAAGGTGCTTTTTCCGCTTCCCGAGGGGCCGATAACGGCAACTATCTCGCCTTCGTTGATGGTTTCGGTTATTCCGTTTAAAACGTTGTTGCTTCCGAACGCTTTTTTAAGATCAATGACTTCTATCAACCTTGGCGAGCCTCCTTTCGAGCAATTTTATTCCGCGCGATATAATAAACACGATAACGAGATATACCGCCGCAAGGATCGTATAGGGAATAATATATTCATAAGAGGAATCGCCTATTTGACGGAACGCCTTGGTCAGATCGACAACGGCGATCATTGAAACGACCGAGGTTTCTTTTATAAGCGCAATAAATTCATTACCCAATGTAGGCAGAATGTTTTTTATACCCTGAGGAATAACGACCTTAAGCATCGAAACCCAATAGCCCAAGCCGAGCGCTCTTGCCGCTTCGAGCTGGCCGGGATCGACCGATTGCATACCGCTTCGCATTATTTCGGAAATATAAGCACCGCTGTTCATGCCGAAAACGATTATTGCAACCGTTACGTTATTTATATTCAGCCCCAAAGCCGGCATTAAAACGTAATAGCCGATAAGAAGCTGCGATATAATAGGGGTTCCGCGAAAGAACCCCACATATACATCACATATGGCAGAAAAAACCTTCGGCGCGGTCTTATATTTCGGAATCATCTTTATCATTGCGATAACCGTACCGATAATAATGCCGATTATAAGACCGAGAACCGCGATCTCGATGGTTGCCCACAAGCCGTCGACAACCGTTCGCCAGGCTTCTTTGGTTATGAATTTATCATAAAATACCTGCCACTTGACTCCCATTATTTTGCGCCGAGACCCTTTAATACGTTAAGCATATCTTCGGTGGTTTTGCAATCATCGAAGGTCTTGTCGTTTTCCATGCAGATAACGACCTGATAAGCATCGGTATAGTAGGGGTCGGAGAAGTTAACGACCTTCTTGCGGGTGTCGTTAATGGTCATGCCGGTGATAGCGATATCGATGCCGTTGTTGCCGACTGCGCCGGTAACAGCTTCGAAGTCCATGTTAACGATAACGAGCTCTTTGCCCATGGTGTCGGCAATAAGCTTTGCAATCTCCATATCGATGCCTGCGAACTGGTCGCCCGAGGTGAATTCGAAGGGAGCGAATGCGGCGTTGGTTGCAACAACGAGCTGATCCTTAGCTTCGTCGTATTTGCCTGCGGGAATGGTGGTGCCGTTCCAGTTAGCAGCGTTGTTATCGTCTACGTTTTCATATTTTGCGAAGATAGCGTCGATATCGGCCTTCTTCTCAGAGAGGATCTTGTTAACCTCGGTGAGAAGCTCTGCCTGGTTCTTGTCAACCGCAATACCATAGGATTCGGTGGTGAGAGCGATGTCGATCATTTTGATGCCTTCGTTTGCGGCAACGAGGTTGCGCGCTACGTCAGCGTCGATAACAACATAGCCGATGTTGCCGTTTTTCATATCGGCAACTGCCTGGCCGGCGTTGTCGTAAGAGCGAACGTCAAGATTGGAAAAGCCGGTGAAGCCCCAGTCCTCGTCGCCTGCGAGGAAGCAATAGCCGGTTGTGCCCGACTGCACGCCGAACTTATTGCTGCTTTCGGACGAGCAGGATGCGAAGGAGAATACGCAAAGCGCGGTCATAACGATCGCCAATGCGAGAGATGCGAATTTTTTCATGAGATTTATTCCTTTCAATTAATTATTATACAAATTATACCTGTTTTTTACATAAATGTCAATAGAAGCATACCGCTCGAATGAATATTCAACGATATAAATGTCAATAATAGCTTTACATTAATAATATTCGGAGGTTTTGAAAAAATGTCCCCAAAAGAGCTTCTTTATATTGAAGACGCACTCGGCCACACAAAACAGATAAAAACCGTTTGCTGTGATCTTTCTAACCAGCTTGGCGACACCGAGCTTTCCAACTTCGTTTCGCAGATCGCACAAAAACAGCAACAGACCTTTGACCGCTTCTACGGTCTGCTTTAGGAGGCAAAGCATGCAGGATCAGGTTATAATGGACAATATCTTAACTTCGGTTAAAAACGCTTGCGATATCTTTATGCACGGCGCAATAGAATCGCCCACCCCCAACGTTAACAGCGCGTTTAAGAGCGCGTTGAACGATTGCCTTAACATGCAAAGCGAAATCTATGCAAAAATGGCACAGAAGGGCTGGTATCCCACCGAGCAGGCAGAGCAACAGCAAATAAACAAAACCAAGCAGAAATATTCCTCGGCTCAGTAAGGTTTGTTTTTTTGTTTTTATTTTATGTTTTACGAGAGAACCCCTTTTGCAAAAGGGGTTCTCTCGTGCTCTCTCCCGAAAATCCTTTAAATTTTAAAAATTAATTATAAAAGTTTTTGGGGATTTTAAAAGGGGCTTTTTTCAAAAAGCCCCTGTTGCGTTTATTATTCTATGTTTTCTTCAATGTTGTAATACGGATACCAAACGATTTCGGAATTTGTGATTTTATATTCAAGAATTCCCATACAGGCACCAATAAAATAGCTGTCATCTATTTTAACGATTGAATTCACACCCAAAAAATCCCAATAATCCGAAGAATAAAGCTCGGTTACCTTTCCGCTCGTGTCAACAGAAACCAGATTTTGCGTTGTTGCAACTATAAGCTCATCGCCATCGAACAAAAATGCAACGGGTGTGTAATCAAGGGTTGCGTAAAGCTCTAATTCATATTCCTTGTCTTCTTCATCAAAAGTCGTTATCTTATATATTCTTCCGTCGTTATCAACGTCGGGAAGATATATGGTGCTCGTAAATATAAGAGCAACCTGGTTGTCATGCTCATGACCGACAGGCAACGGATAACGAAGAAATCCCATGCACAGCTCGTTTAATATTCGTTCTTGCTTGGCTTCTTCCCACCTATATGAATCGTAATCGCAAAGCGCCACCCAACCGTCAAACTCCCCCGCGTCAACGCCGAGCAGATATTTGTAATCAAGGCACAACAAATGCGCCTTGTCGTAAGGCAACGAAATTTGATTGAGATGTAACTCGCCGTTTAACTCACATAATTCAAACTCCGGTCCTTTGTATTTGTTGGTTTCCGAAACGTAATAATAATTCCTAATCCAATTAATATCGGGTTCTTTGGCTTCAAGTTCGGTAAATGAAGCCGAGTTAACCGTGAGCGTGTTAGTTTTACTGTTGCAACCGAACAAAAGTGATGTTACAACGCACAACATCAAAATGAAAACGAACAATTTAATTAATTTCTTCATAAATACCTCCTTGAGTTTTTTGTGTTGACCACTACAACAGTAGTATATCATAGGAATGTTTATGTGTCAATAATTATTCAATTTTTAAAGTTTTTGGGGATTTTAAAAGGGGCTTTTTTCAAAAAGCCCCTTTTGTATAAAATAAAAACATTTAAATCAAATCTTTATCCCGTTGGCGAAGCGCAGGGGAAGGCGGTCGGCATAGAGGTGCGAGGTGTCGGAGACCGCAAGGCAGATAGGCGCGGTGAAGCCGTCGGGGTTGTTTTTGAATTCGATAATGGTTATTGAGGAATGGTTAAGGTCGAAGGTAGACCAGAAAATAATGGGCGGAACGGCGAGCAGGTGCGAGAGCCAGGTTGTTCCGAAGCCCTGATGGCAGAACACCGCAACGCGCTGATCGTTAGGATTTACGATACGGTAATTCAGCCCATCGCGCTTATAGCCGAGGCTTTCGATAAAGGCATCGGATTCGCGCTGAATGCGCTCGTAGCCCTCTTTTGATTTAGATTGGCAGAAGGGCTCTGCCTCATACCATTTATCGCCGAGCGCGAGAATTTCGGGGGTTTTATAGCGCGTGGTCTGAACGTGGAAGCACCAGTTCAGTCCGCCGTTGAAGTTCGGATCCTTAAAGGTGAATTCCTCCCAAGCGTGCGCCTCACTTGTCCAATCGAGTATCTCAGCCTTTTTGCCGAGTATCTCGCAGGTTGGCTGTGCGGTCTGCTGTGCTCGGATGAGAGGCGAGGAATATATCTTATCAAGTCCGTTAACGGCAAGGCGTCTGCCAAGCGCTTCGGCTTGGCGTTTTCCCTTTTCGGTCAGCGCATCGGGGCTGTAGGTCGGGTCGCCGTGGCGGATAACGTATAATAGCATAGCTAAGCTCCTTTCAGATTCCTATTCGGTTTGTGAACTCAAGCGGCAGACCGCTTTCGTAAAAATGAGCAACCTCGGAAAAGGTCAGCACCTTGGGCGAGGTGAAGCCGTTTGAGTGATTATAGAACTCAACAACGGTTATTCCCGAATGGTTGATATCGAACGTCGACCAGAACAAAACGGGCGGAATGCCAAGAAGATGAGAAAGCCAAGTCATTCCGAAGCCGTAATGGCAGAACACCGCAACGCGCTGATCGTTGGGGTTAAGTATCTTGTATTTGAGGCCGTCGCGCTCATAGCCGAGGCTTTTTAAAAAGGCATCCGATTCGATTGCAATGCGTTCGTAGCCCGCCTTTGCGTTAGAGCTTTTAAAGGGCTCGGCTTCATACCATTTATCGCCGAGGGCAAGGTGCGCCTCGGTTTTAAAGCGAAGCGGATTTATGCCGAACGACCAGCACCAGCGGCCGTTGTTTTCGGGATCGTAAAAGCCGAAATCGTTGGCAGCAAGGCTTTCGCTTGTCCATTCGAGAATTTCGGCTTTTTTGCCGAGTATCTCGCAGGTTGGCTGTGCGGTCTGACGCGCGCGGTTCATCGGGGATGAATAGATCTTATCAAGCCCGTTAACGGCAAGTCTTCTGCCGAGTGCTTCGGCTTGGCGTTTTCCCTTTTCGGTAAGTGAATCGGGATTGTAGATAGGTTCAGCGTGGCGGATAACGTATAAAAGCATAGCTGACCTCCGTTATTTCGATTCGACTATATAAAAATAAGAGCTTGTGGGCGAATTGATTATGCGGAATTTTGCACAGCAATATTTCTTTCGGTCGAGAAGCGAGAGCTTTTCGTTGATGAGCTCGCCCTCGATCTCGCCTTCTTCGTGCCCGGGATAAACGGCAATAAGCAAAATCGCATCGTTATCCATAAGCTCGATCGCGGCATCAATGGCGGCAAGCGTTGTTTCGCGCTTGGTCGTAACCGATTTATCGCCGCCGGGCAAATATCCGAGATTGAACATTCCCGCTTTTATTTTAGAGGTTATATAATTTTTTGCATTATGATGCGAATCGCAGATAAGCTCATAGTTCTCGGGGGCGCCGTTTTCGACAAGGCGTTTTTTTGTGCTTTCGAGCGCGGCGGGCTGAATATCAAAGGCAAACACCTTTCCGCTTTCGCCGACCGTCTTTGAGAAAAACAGCGTGTCATAGCCGTTGCCCATGGTGAAATCGGCAACAGTGTCGCCCTCTTTAATGTGCTTTAAAATAAAGCTTTTTTCGGTTTCAAGAATATCAAGCATTATTTTCTCCGTTTGATTTAAAATAGGGAACTGCGCAAGATTAGGCTTTGCACAGCTCCCTATTGAGCTTAATTTTTGCGGGCGAACGGTTCGGTTTGGATCTTATTCGCTTTGGCACGAATTAAAAACCGTGCTTTTCGACGTTGCCCAAAAGCGACAGCCCTTTATTTATTAAGATAAACGCGTTCTTTGGTTTTGCCGCTCTTATAGATAGCGCAGATCATTTCCATGGTTTCATAAGCGCTTTCAACGGGAATGAACATTTCTTCGCCGGAATCAAGGCATTCATAGAAATTATTTATCTGCTTGCAGTGGTTTACGCCCCAATAGGATTTAACATTGCCGTAGCCGAAATCTTCGTTGGGCTGAACAGCAGTGAATTCTCTGCCGTCATAAAGCTTGATGAAGGCTCTGTCTGCTTCGAGCTTTGCAACGCCGTTTTCGCAGTGGAGCTCTATGTAAACATCGGCATCATAGGTATAGTAGTTGATAGCATGGAAGTTAGCGAGCATGCCGTTATCGAATCGGATAACGCCCTCGGCGGTATCTTCAACGTCGATTTTGGCGTGGCCGCGGTTTGCGATGGTTGCATCAACCGATTCAACGGGACGGTTGATAAGATAGCGCATCATATCAAGGGTATGGATAGCCTGGTCGATGATAACACCGCCGCCTTCCTTATCCCAAGTGCCCTTCCAGTCGCTGCTGCCGTAATAAGCATCCGAGCGATCCCAGGTAACGTAGCATTTTGCCGATCTGATCGCACCGAGAGTTCCGTCTTCAAGAAGCTGCTTGGTGAGAACCGTGCCTGCGTTATAGCGGTTCTGGAAGATACAGCCGATAACAACACCGTTTTCCTTTGCGGTGTCGATCATTGCGCGGGCATCCTCAATTTCGATGGACATGGGCTTTTCGGTAAGAACATGCTTGCCGCGCTTGCTGCATTCCATGGAAACGATGGGGTGCAAATAATGAGGGAGGCAGATATGAACTACGTCGATATCCTCTTTTTCGAGCATTTCGATATAGTCGTAATAAGCCTTAACGCCGAATTCGGCAGCCTTGGCATCTGCTCTGTCCTTTTTAACGTCGCATACCGCAACGAGCTCTGCATTGGGGCATCTGGTTACGCTTACAGCGTGCATGGGGAAAATGTTGCCGCAGCCAATGACCGCTGCCTTGTATTTTTTCATAATAAAACCTCTGAATACTTTTTATTATTCACTTGGATTATACCACAATTATTTATGATTTCAAGCCCATTTTTGTAATTTAAATAATTATTTTCTGCGGTAAAGTTCGTTGATGGAAAGGAAATATTCCTTATCGATCGAATCGATCGTTTCTGCCGTTGTTCTGAAGCGCCAGTTGCCCTGATCGTCGCCCGGAATATTCATTCGGGCATCGCTTCCGAAGCCGCAAAGGTCTTGGAAAGGAATTATCGCAAGAATCGAGCTTGAACGCCAAACCGTTTCGATTATCTTGCGGCAGGCGGGCGCATCATAGCCGCCCCTGCCCCAATCGCCGCTTTCAAAGCCGCAATAAGAAAGCGCAAAGGCGCGTTCCTCTTCGGTTGCCTCCCAAAGCCAGCCGAGCAGGGTGTTGTTATCGTGTGTTCCGATATAAGAAATGCTGTTTATGGGATAGTTGTGCGGCAAATGAGTGGAATCGTCGCCCGGAACGAAGCCGAACTGAATAATTCTCATTCCGGGGAATTTGCTGTCGGAAAGAAGCTTTATAACGTCCTCGCCGAAAACGCCGAGATCCTCGGCAATTATGGGAACGTCGCCGAGCGCCTTTTTAACCGCGGAAAACAGCTTCATCTTGGGGCCCTTAAGCCATTTTCCGTCTCTTGCGGTTTTTGCGTTGCCGGGCACCGCCCAATAGGACGCAAACGCGCGGAAATGGTCGATTCGCAAGAGATCATAGAGTTCGAAGGAATGCTTTATTCTCGAGATCCACCATTCATAGCCTTGGCTTGCATGGTTTTTCCAATTATAAAGCGGGTTGCCCCAAAGCTGACCGTCCTCGGAGAAGTAATCGGGCGGACAGCCCGCAACGAAAGCGGGCGTGAAGGTTTCGGGGTCGATATCGAAAAGCTCGGGCGATGCCCAAACGTCAACGCTGTCGCGCGAGACGTAGATAGGCATATCGCCGATTATTTTAACTCCGAGCGCGTTGATACGTTCTTTGGTGTCTTTCCATTGCGTGTGGAAAAGATACTGTGCAAACGCATTCAGACGTATTTCTTCTTTAAGCTCACTCGCAAGCGAAAGCGCCTCTGAATACTTTGCGCCCTGCTCCCATTCCCAAAAATGCTTTCCGCCGTTTTTCGATTTAAGAGCACGGTAGAGGCAATGAGCGAAAAGGCCCGATTCCTCTGCATATTCATCAAGCTTTTGCTTGAATTCTTCGGAAAGGCGGGAAAACGCAAGCCTTAAAAGCTTGTTTTTCGATTCATAAGCAAAGGCATAATCTGCCGTATAGGGAGTGCCGCCGTATTTAAAGGCTTTTGCCTCGTCGTAGGTAATATATCCGCTATCGACCATAAGATCGGGGCTTATATAAAGCTCGTTGCCCGCAAATGCACTGTCGGAGCCATAGGGCGAGTTGCCGTAATCAAGCGGAGTGAAGGGCAGAACCTGCCAATAGGCAAAGCCCATTTCTTTTATTTTTTCGGCAAAGGCGACCGCTTCCCTGCCGAAAACACCTATGCCGTATTCAGAAGGAAGGGTTGAAATGCTCATCAGCACGCCGCTGCCTCTTTTGGTTATGCTCATATCGTTCACCTTGCAATAAAGTTTTTAACAGTATAACCGAAATAGGCGAAATAAGCAAGATTTTTTCGGTTTTTAATAAAACAAATCGGCGTTATACTTTTATAGCATAGCGCCGACCGTGTTATTATTCTTTTTTCTTTCCGCTGCTGATCTTGTTAAGAAGATAGGTTATGATAACTATAACGCCGATCACAACGAATATACCTATCATACCGAAGCCCATTTTGCCTACGTGAGTTAGGAATCCGGCGGGGTTAAAGGTTATTTCGAGGTCTTCAACAGCGCCCTCTTCCTTTTCTTCGGAAAGCGATTCGGCAGATTCAACAACTGCCGAGGATTCATCTGCATTCTCTGCGGAAACCGCAAAAGCGAAAAGGCTTGCGAGAACAAAGCAGGTTAGAATTACAATAAATGCTTTTTTCATTTTATTCTGCCTCCCTGCATTAACCGAAGAAGTTGAGTATCAAGCCGCCTGCGATAACAGATGCGATCTGACCCGAAACGTTAACACCGGTAGCCTGCATAAGAATGAAGTTTTGAGGGTCTTCCTTAAGAGCCATCTTATGAACGACACGGCCCGACATCGGGAATGCCGAAATACCAGCCGCACCGATCATGGGGTTGACCTTGGTTTTGAGGAAGAGGTTTAAAAGCTTTGCGAAGAGAACGCCGCCTGCGGTATCGAAGATGAACGCAACGAGACCGAGACCCATGATAAGAAGGGTTGCGGGATGGAGGAAGCGCTCTGCCTGCATTTGAGATGCAATGGTGATACCGAGGAATATGGTAACAAGGTTTGCAAGAACCTTTTGCGCGGTTTCGGAAAGCGAATCGAGAACGCCGCATTCACGGATAAGATTACCAAACATAAGAAAGCCGACAAGAGCAACCGAGGCGGGAGCAACGATGCCCGCAACGATGGTTATGATTATCGGGAAGAGGATTCGGGTGGTTTTGGAAACCTCTGCCTGAACGTAGGGCATTTTTATCATGCGTTCCTTTTTGGTGGTTAAAAGCTTGATAACGGGGGGCTGAATGATCGGAACGAGCGCCATATAGGAATATGCCGCAACGGTTATCGCACCCTTATAATCCGAGCCGAGAACGTTTGCAACGAAAATAGAGGTGGGGCCGTCTGCCGCACCGATAATTGCGATAGAAGCCGCATCCTTATCGGCAAAGAACATCGAAGCCATGCAAAGCGTGAAGAATATGCCGAACTGAGCCGCACCGCCGAACACCATAAGCTTAGGATTGGAGAGAAGAGGACCGAAGTCGATCATCGCGCCGATACCGATAAACAGTATTAACGGGAAAAGCTCGTTGGCTATACCTGCGTTATACAATACCGAAAGAGGACCTTCGGGGCCGATAGCACCCGAATTGGGAAGGTTAACGAGTATTGCGCCAAAGCCGATGGGCAACAGAAGAGTTGGCTCCATTTCTTTCTTGATGGCAAGAAAGATAAGCGCGCCGCCGATGAGCCACATGATAACCATCTTGACTCCCTCAACCGTTATCAGCTCTGCGGCATTTTCAAACAGTTTTAAAAGGTCTTGCATTTTCTTTTCCTTTCGAGTAAAAGAGCGAACAGCTCATATTCGCTCAATTTTAACACAATTTTTTTATTAATTCAATATGTATACCGCTCTTTTCTTAATCTTTACCGAAAATTAACCGCAACCTACGTTGAAAAAAGCGCATTTTACGTTTGAGTTGTTTACTTTCGGGTTGTCGGGTGGTATAATAGTAAAAAGACAGAAAAACGGAGGTATAAGCTTTTGATAAAGGATATTTTAACTCCCAAAAAGATAATTTTCGCCCCCGATGCCCACACAGAGCTTCGCGGCCAGGTTTCGCGCTCGAGAAACGCAACCATCGTTTCGGGCGCGCTCACCGGAAACAGCCGCTCGGATATTTCGGGCATTTCGGTGCGTGTTTACAAAAACGGTGTTTACGGCTTCTCTTCGATGGCCGAATATTCGCCCGAGGCTGCCGAGGCTGTGCTTCGCGCCGCCACCGAAAATGCCGAATTTATGGATCTCCACGTTGCAAAGGGCAAGCCCGCGCTTCCCTGCATTAATTCGGGATATCGCGCATTGGAAAGCGACGTTGACGATTGCGAGCAAAAGCTTTACGTTGAATTCGCGCGCGAAATAGACAGCTATATCGCCGAAAAATACAAGAATCTCGCAAGCAGAATGATCGCTTCGCGCGAGGATTCCATGGAAAAGCTTCTTCGCGTTTCAAACGGCGTTGATGCACACACCTGCCTGCAACGCTCTTACGTTTACGTTTTTATGAATTCCGAAACGCCCGACGGAAAGCCGGTTGAGCTTTTCAAGGCGTTTGGCGGCGAAGGCGGCTTCAACGCCAATTTTTCCGACCCGAAGGCGCTTTACGAGGGCATCGACGCGCTTTATGAAAACCTTATGAAAAAGCGCGAGGGTGTTTATGCCGACGCGGGCGAAAAAACCGTGGTTCTCGGCGGCATGATGACGGGAATGCTCGCGCATGAAGCCGTCGGCCATACCGTTGAAGCCGACCTTGTTCTCGGCGGAAGCGTTGCCGCGCACAACCTCGGCAAGCAGGTTGCGAGCGAAAAGGTCAGCTTGACCGACTTTGCCAACACCGCATTCGGCGAAAAAACGCCCCTGCCCGTTTACGTCGACGACGAAGGCGTTGAGGCAAGCGACGCAAGGATAATCGAAAACGGAATCCTTGTCGGATATATGAACAACCGCGAATCTGCACAGCATTTCGGAATGACCCCCTGCGGAAACGCACGCGCTTGGGCGTTCTCGGACGAGCCGCTTATAAGAATGCGCAACACCGCGGTTTTGCCCGGAAGCGACAAGCTTGAGGATATTATCGCCTCGGTTGAAGACGGTTATTATCTTATCGATTCAAGCAACGGTCAGGCAGACACAACGGGCGAATTTATGTTCGGCGTTTCGATGGGATATGAGATAAAGAACGGAAAGCTCGGCAGAGCCTTGCTCGACACCACGATTTCGGGCGTTGCCTTTGAAATGCTTAAAACGGTTGACATGGTATCCGATACGGTTACCTGGTCGAGCTCAGGCTTCTGCGGTAAGAAGCAGCCCATGCCCGTCGGAATGGGCGGTCCCGCAATTCGCTGTAAGGTTATAATCGGAGGTCGCTGATATGGAAAAATATAAGAATATAGCCGAATTTGCACTTAATACCGCAAAGGAGCTTGGCGTTGATACCGCGCACTGCTCGGTTACCGAGCGCGAAACGCGCGAATTCAACGTTGACGGCGGCGAGTTTTCGCTTTTCAGAACCCTTTTCGACCGTTCGGTTGCAATAACCGTTTTTGTCGGCGGAAAGAAGGGCTCGGTTTCAATAAACCGCTTTGACGAGGATGCCGTTCGCGACGCTGTTGCCAACAGCATCGCAACCGCAAACAGCGGCGAGCCCGACGATGCATGGGAGATCGCCGCGGGCAACGGCGAAAAAAGCTTTGTTTCGGGTGCGCTCGTGCCCGATACCGAAAAGCTCTTTTTCCGCACCGAAGAGCTGCTTAACAGCATTAAAGAACGTCATCCGCTTATTATTATGGAGCAGATGATAGTTACCCATTCCCTGCGCAAAACCGTTTATATGAGCACAACGGGCAACACCTATTACACCAAGCGCGGAAGCTACGTTGCAGAGCTTATGTATTCGGCGCACCGCGGCGAGAAGGCAACCTCATTCTACGGAAGCGACGTTACCGTCGACAACCTTGACACGCCCTTTATCGAATGCGCGATGATCGACCGCGAGCTTCAAGACGTTGAAAATCAGATCGATACCGTTTCGCCCGAGGGAAAATTCGAGGGTACGGTTATTTTCGCGCCCGCCTGCCTTGCGGGAACGGTTTTCGGCAATATTTGCGATAATTTCGTTTCGGATATGACAATTCTTGACGGCACCTCGATTTGGAAAGACAAGCTCGGCTCTCAGGTTGCCGACGAAAGAATAAGCGTTTCGTTCTGCCCGAGCGACAAGCGAATAGTCAACCGCGAGTTTTACACGGGCGAAGGCTTTATTTCGGAGGATTTCGACCTTATTAAAAACGGAAAGCTCAACAGCTTTATGCTTTCGCAATACGTTGCCAACAAAACCGGCAACAAACGCGCGAAGAACAGCTCGTTTTCGATGATCATCGAGGGCGGCGAAACACCGCTTGACGATATTATAAAAGGAATTGAAAAAGGCGTTTTGATCGGCAGATTCTCGGGCGGAAGCCCCGGAACCAACGGCGAATTCTCGGGCGTTGCCAAAAACGGATTCCTTATTGAAAACGGAAAGATAGTTTCGGCGCTGAGCGAAACGATGATAAGCGGCAACCTTGCCGATATGCTTAACAATCTTGTTGCGATAAGCAAGGAAACGCTTGTTGACGGAAGCGTTGTTGCGCCTTATATGGCGTTTGGCGGAATTACCGTTTCGGGTAAATAAAAAGCGGCTTTTCGCCGCATACATAGGAGGTTTTTTATGAAGAAAGCTTTTAAGCTCACCGCGTTGATCCTCGTTTTTTCGATTGCACTCGGTCTTTCTTCCTGCTCGTTCACGGAAAAGCCCGAAACCGATCTTGAATTTGTTGTTTATGAAAACAACGGAACCGACATGATAAGCTTTTATATGACCTCGATAATCGATAACGAAGGCGTTTGGGATTATTACGTCGACAGTATGTATTGCATAAAGGAATTCCACAATTCTGAAGAAACAAAGGAATTCGGCTTTATGGGAATGGGCGGAACGGCATCCTATAAAACGATCATCTTCAAGCCCGTTGCGGTCGGAGAGCAGGAGATTCAATTCCGCTTAAACAACGCCGATGCACGCATCTTTAAGCTTAAGGTTACCGCCGACAAAGATGATATCTACCGCATTAAATGCGAAGAGATAAAGAAGAAATAAACATCAAAAGCCCTCTTGTATGAGGGCTTTTGTTTACCTATTTTTGCGTTTAAGTGCAATTTCATGTTTACTTTTTAAGTTTATTGTGATATAATCCCCGAATGTATCAAAAGAACCGAGGTTTTTTATGCTTACAGTTTTTACAGCAACGCTTTCGCCGATGCTTGTTATGTTTCTTTGCATGGTTATCGGCTTTATACTTAACAAAAAGAAGCTTTTGCCGGATTCTGCCGCAACCGTGCTATCAAAGCTTGAAAACTACGTGCTCGTGCCATCACTTATTATAAGCACGTTTATGAAATACTGCACGGTTGCTTCGCTTGCCGAGCAATACAAGATGATCCTTTATTGCGTTCTCGCGGTTGCCGTTGCGATCGCCGCCGCTTATTTGCTTTCGGGCTTTTTCGCAAAGGAAAAATACCAAAAGGCAATTTACAAATACGCGCTCACCTTCGGCAACTTCAGCTTTATGGGCAACGCGATAGTTCCCGCAATTCTCGGCGACGAGTTCCTTTATGATTATCTGCTTTTCATTCTTCCGCTTAACGTTGCGGTCTACACCTGGGGCATAACCATTCTTATTCCCGAGGGCGAAAATAAGAAAAGCTCGTTTTCAAATCTGCTTAACCCAACCGTTATTTCCATTGTTATCGGAATCGTGCTCGGTCTTTCGGGCGTTCAGCAATACGTTCCCGCTTTTATCACAACAACGCTTTCAAACTTTTCTGCCTGCATGGGCCCTGTTGCAATGGTTTTAACCGGTTTTGTTATCGGAGATTACAACATCAGAAAGTTGCTTAAAAACAAAAAGGTTTATATAGCAACCGCGCTCAGACTTCTTGTTTTTCCCGCAATTTTCGTTGCAATGCTTATTCTGCTCGGCGCAGACGAAAAAACCGTAACGCTTTGCTTCTTCGCCTTTGCAACGCCGCTTGGGCTGAACACGGTCATCTTCCCTGCCGCATACGGCGGCGACACCGCGACCGGCGCCTCGATGGCCATGATATCGCACACGCTTTGCATCGTTACAATTCCGCTTATGTATGCGCTTTTAAAGACGGTCGTGTGAACACTGAAATTAAAAGGGGGCTTTTTTCAAAAAGCTCCCTTTTTGATACAAGAACCCCCTCGAACGAGGGGGTTCTTGCTATAATCTCAAAAGTTATTCCACTTGGTATTATACCCAACCGGAAGTCCAGCCGGATTCGCCTGCACCGGGATCATAAGGATCAACGGTATAATCGCGGTTGATGTTATAGGTGCCGAGACAAGCTCTCTTAAGCATCATATAATGAAGTGCGGCAAGGCTGTCGCCTGCTTTAACGCCTGCAGCTTCAAGATAAATTCCCGAAAGAGCGGCTTCGCCTGCGCTGCCGAGATAGGTTCTCTTAACGAGAGCGTAATCCTTTGCGGAAAGAACGCCGTCGCCGTCAACGTCGCCCATTACAACTGCGGTGTAGGGTCTGCCGTTGATTCTGACGGTAAAGCCCGTGCCGATCTTGGTGGTATCGCCGGCGCTGACCGATTTACCGTTTGCATCATAAACATCGATGATGGTGTTATAGTATGCGGATTTAAGAACCTTAACGGTAGAATTGGCAGGAACGCCGTAGATTTTGGAGTTTACCGTTTCGGGCTTGAACGTAACGGTTGCCGCGGAAGCAGAAACGCTTGCTACTGCGAAAAGAAGCATTGCGCAGACAAGAACAAGCGAGATGATTCTAATTTTTTTCATTGCATTTCCTCCGTTTATAATATTATACTTCGACCCATTCGCTGGGAGTGTTAAGTGCCTTATTGCCTGCCTCAATAATACCCATAACGGATATCATTTCGTCATGCTCGGCAAAGGTTTCGCCGGTTTTAAAGAACGTGCAGAGCGCTTTGATAAAGTTCGGGAAGTAATCGCTCATTTGAGGTATCTTAACGGTTGAGCCGTCTTCATAGTTGACGATCATTTCGAAATCAACACCCGTCCAGCCGTAATGGCTCATAACAGCACGGCGGCCGTTCGAAAATTCGATTACCATGGATTCATATTTGCCGCTGCCGACCGACATTATTCTTTCGACCTCACTGCCCATCAAAACAACGATAGGCTCGATCTGATGGATCGCATAGGTATCGAAATTGCCGGGACCGCGGGAGTTGATGAAGCAAATGCCTTCGCGCTTGATATCGGCAAGCTCGCTCGAGAAGCGAAGAGCCGAGGTGGAGAAGAACGGTGTGTTGTGCTTTTCGCCGTGTTCGACAATCTGCTTTGCAATTTCCTTGGAAAGTGCAAACGTCTTATCGACATAAACGCGTTTACCGCTTGCCAAAGGCTCACGGCAAAGGTCGGGATGACGCTCGGGATTATCGGGCGAAAGAACGATAATGCAATCGCTCTTTTCAACGACCTCGGCGATGGTATCGCAACGCTCAACGTCAAACTGCTTGCACCATTCGTCGGTAGTCATTCCGCCGGGCTTATCCATTTCGGCATAAGCATAAGCAACCTTAAATTCATCGCCGAATGCTTCTTTTATAAATTTAGGATAATTGAGTGCATGCCACTCATCGAGAAAATAATCGATAAATCCGATCTTTATCATAATAATAGCTCCAAATTTGAATGTTTGCTTTCGCCTTTTCAGGCAAAAACATTAAAAATCGTAACGACGCCGTAAGAACCGAGCATCATTATAACGCCGGCAATAAGAACGCCGAGTGCGATGGGCGGAATGCTCTTTTTGAGGTCTAAACCGAGAGTTATCGCAATAAGAGCACCTGTCCAAGCGCCTGTTCCGGGAAGCGGAATGGCAACGAAGGCTAAAAGCCCCGCAAAGAGCGTTTTCTTCATTTTGCCAACCTTTTTTTCGCCAATCTCGATAATTTTGCGGAAGGGCTTTCCGAATTTCGGAAACTGTGCAAAATAATTCAGTACCTTTCCGCCGAAAAGCACAAGAAAGGGAACAGGGAGCATATTGCCGAGTATGGCAACCAAAAAGCAGAACCACATGTTAAGATCCATTGCCGCGCCCATTGGGATGGCACCGCGAAGCTCAACAACCGGCAACATGCTCATTAAAAACACATAAAGATAATCAAGCATTTGTTATTTTTTAAGATTGATAAGGTCGTAGGTCTTAAGGCAGTGGCGCTTAACGAGAGCATAGTCGTTAGCAACGGGAACATCCTTGCCGGTAATGCAAGCCGCTTCGAGCTGAGCGCCTTCGAGCTTGAGGGTTTTAAGAACGAATCTCTTAACGAGACCGTAGTCTTTTGCAGTAACCTCGCCGTCGCTGTTGATATCACCGAGAATGATAACGGTCGCGCCGTTGAAGTCGATGGTCATACCGGTTTTTACAAGACCGGAGGTAACTGCCTTGCCGTCTTTATCAAGAATTTCGATTTCGGTAACGAACATTGCCTTAACGTCCTTAACCGAAAGGCCGGACTTATAGATAACCACCTTGTTCTTTTCGGGAACGAAGGTTGCAGCGGCGCCGTCGGCGATAACGAGGTCAACGTCGGAAACGGTGAATGCCGCTTTATTGAGCTTTTTGTTGCCCTGAAGGTTGATAACGCCTTCGAGAACGATGTTGTAAAGGTCGACCTTCTGGCCGAGCTTTGCTGCCGAGATAGCATCGTTGCCTGCATGAGCGCCGATAACGAAGCCGCCTGCGGGAACTGCAACGTCGGTCTTTATACCCTCTTCGGTTTCTCTGCCGAGGACGGTGTTCTTATAAGTGATGATGCCGTTTGTATCGCAGATAAGGATCGACCAATAGTTCATATCGGGAGCTTCGCCTGCGGCAAAAGCATCGGGATCGCCCTTAAGAACGAGCTCGCCGATAGTGGTATCTTTATCGGTTGCGAGAATAACGGTTGCGCCTGCGGCGTGGATATAGCCTGCGTTGGTGATCTCGGTTGCGCCTGCGGGGACGTCAACGAGCTCATCGGGCTGAATATCAGTTTCGGTATAAACGGTGAAGCCTGCCTGAGTCATGGGCTCAGCGCCGACCTTAACGTTGGTACCGTTGAGATTAACGTTATAAAGAGTAATAACCGAGCCTACCTCAACGATTTCGCTGAAGGGAGCATATTCCTCGCTCCAGCCGTTAACGCCGATAAGATAAGAGCCTGCGGGAACCACAGTATCGCCCTTAACGCCGCCGGGTCTGCCGATAGCGGTGTTAACGTGAGTTACAACGTTGTTTTCATCACAGATGATAACGGCATAATAGTTCATGTCGTTACTCTTGTGGTCTTCGCCCATTGCGCGATTGATATAATCGTGAAGGGTGATATCTTCATCGGCATAGTAGATAACGGTTACGCCCGCTTCATACTGATAGCCTGCATGGGTGATCGCAAATGCATCCTCGGGAAGCTCAACGAGCGTGGGAGGTTGAGGAAGCTTAGCGGCATCAACAATCGAAACGTCTTCGATGACAGCGGAGCATGCCTTGGTGCCGTCGAGGTTATATGCTTCTACGTTTGCGAACGAGAAAACAATGTCGTCTTCGGATACGTTATCGTTAACGGTGAAGCTCATTTTGAAGCTGAAGGAAGAAAGGGTTTTCTTACTTACAACCTTAACGTCTTTGAGTGCGGCGGCAGAGGTATCGCCGAAAGCAACATCAACAGAGCCGTTGTCGTAATCGATCTTGCCAAGACCCTCCCAACCGGGGTTTGCGGTCAAAAGCGAGGTTGCGTTGCCTTCTTCGGAATCCTCGGGACGAGCAACGGGAGTTACGAAATCTTTGTTGTAAAGAATTTCGAAGGAGAGTGCGGAAACGCCGTCATCAACGTCGACGGGAAGCTTATTGTTATAAAGCGTGATCTTGTCGAGCGCAACGGAGCTGATGTTTACAACAACATCAATGATTTCGCCTGCGGCATAGCCTTTTTGCGGTATGGATGCTTCGAGACCGACAAACGAATCGGGATCAGACGCGCCTGTGCCGCCTGCGCCCCAAATGTCGCCGAAATCAAGCGAAGCCTCGTCTGCCAAAACGACACAGCCGAGAGACACTACCATGGAAAGAGCCAGAATGATTGCAAGAAGCTTTTTCATAGGTGAACTTCCTTTCAAAAATGTTAATTTTGCACAAATGCAATATATTTCTTTTTAATTTTATCAAATAAATTATCAAAGGTCAATAGCATATTTAAAATTTTAATTTCTTTTTATTGTATTTACGCAAAATATATAGTATAATAAGAATGAATTATTATGGCATCATTCGGGAGTCGATCGCTAATGGATTACAGCTTGATTGAAAACGCGCCCCTTGCCCCTATCGGTTCGATGAAGGTTGGCGGAAACGCAAAGTATTTGGTTCTTCCGAAAAACGAGAACGGACTTGTTTCGGCAATACGCCGTTTTAAAGAATCGAACGAGCGTTTTATCGTTGTGGGAAAATGCTCTAATCTTATATTTCAAGACAGCGGCTTCGACGGCGCGGTTATTTCAACCGCCGAAATGAAAGGAACGAAAGCAAGAGAAGGCAGGCTTGTTTCGCTTTGCGGCGAGCCGCTCAGCGCGCTTGCACGCACTGCCTGCGAAAACGGCATCGGCGGATTTGAATTCTGCTATGGCATACCCGGAACCGTCGGAGGCGCGGTTTATATGAACGCCGGCGCATACGGCGGCGAGATATCGAAGGTTTTTGTAAGCGGAAGATTTTTGAACGAAAATCTTGATGTGATCACGCTTTCGTGCGAGGAAGCCGAATTCGGCTACCGCAAAAGCCGTTTGATGCGCGAGAATTTATTGCTTCTTTCGGCAGAGCTTTGCGGATACGAGCGCGATCCCGCCGACATTCGTGCCGAAATGGAAGACCTTGTGGCAAAGCGCAAATCAAAGCAGCCGCTTGAATACCCAAGCTGCGGAAGCGCCTTTAAGCGTCCGAAGGATAACTTTGCCGGCGCATTGATCGAGCAATGCGGGCTTAAGGGCTATTCGATCGGCGGCGCGCAGGTTTCGGAAAAGCACGCCGGCTTTATAATAAACAAAGGCAACGCAACCGCAAGCGAAGTTATCGCGCTTTTAAAAGAGGTTTCGGAAATCGTTTTTGAAAAAACGGGGATTCGTCTCGAGCCCGAAATAAGAGTTATTGATTAATAAGAGTTGTTAAAATGTCTTTTTCATCAGATATAAAAAGCAAGCTTTCCGAGCTTGAAACAAAAAAGAAATGCTGTTCCGACAGCGTTGAGGCGGGAAAAGCCTTTTCGGCATTCGAATCGGTTTGCGAAAAGGATTGCGGCTGTTATTTAAGAGGGGTTTTTCTTAAATGCGGCTCGGTCAGCGCACCGGGGCGAAATTTCATGCTTTCGTTTTCCCTGCCCGATTCGGAATATGCCGATTACGTCGAATTTCTTTTGGATTCGGCAGGATTAACGCCCAAGCGCACGTTAAGGCGCGGCAAGCCGCTTCTTTATTACAAGGCAAGCGAAAGCATCGAGGACGTTTTGTCGTTTATCGGTGCCACCAAGGCGGCGTTGGATATTATCAGTGCAAAGGTCATGAGCGACGTCAGAAACACCGCAAACCGACTTTGCAACGCCGAAACAGCCAATCTTGACAGAACCGCGAAGGCCGCCGCAGAGCAATGCGAGGCAATAAAGCTTCTTGAACGCTACGGCGCGCTTGCAAACCTTTCGCCCGAGCTTCGCGAATGTGCCGAGCTCAGAATCGCCAACCCCGACATGAGCTTAGAGCAGCTTCGCTCGCTTTTGCGCGAGCCGGTTAGCAAATCGGGGCTTAACCACCGCTTGAAAAAGCTTATCGAGATAGCGGAAGCGGTAAAACAATAAATTCAGGGTATTATAAAATGGGATTCGTTCATCTTCACCTTCACACAGAATACAGCCTGCTCGACGGTGAATGTCGGATCGCCGAAATACCCGATGCCGTTATCGCCGCGGGGCAAAACGCCGTTGCGATCACCGATCACGGTGTTATGTACGGCGCGGTCGATTTTTACAAGGCTTGCATCGCAAAGGGCATAAAGCCCATTATCGGATGCGAGGTCTATGTTGCACCGAGAAGCATGGAGCAAAAGGACCGATTGCTCGATTCCGATTATTCGCATCTTGTTTTGCTTGCAAAAAACGCCGTCGGCTACCGAAACCTTGTTTCGATAGTTTCAAAGGCGTTCACCGTAGGCTTTTATCAAAAGCCACGAACCGATATTGAAATGCTCGAAAAGCATTCCGAGGGGCTCATTGCGCTTTCGGGCTGTATTTCGGGCAGTATTCCCAAGGCTGTGCTTGCGGGCGATATTTCGCTTGCAAGAGAAAGAATGATAGTTTTCGACCGAATCTTCGGCAGAAATAATTTCTACCTCGAGCTTCAGCGCCACGGAATAGATGGGCAGGAGGAGGTTAACCGAGCGCTTATACGCTTCTCGCGCGAGCTTGGAATTCCTCTTGTCGCAACCAATGACGCGCACTATCTCACTCGCGAGAACGCATCGGTTCAAAAGCTTCTTTCGGCCATTGCAACCGGAAACACGGTTGACGGAAACGGGTTTGGTATGCAAGGAAGCGAGCATTATATTAAATCCGATGCCGAAATGCGCGCGCTGTTCTTCGACGTTCCCGAGGCAATAGAAAACACACAAAAAATAGCCGATGCTTGTGATTTTAAATTCGATTTCGAGCATATGCACCTGCCCGCTTTTCGCCCGCCGATGCCCTATGACCCGCAAAGCTATCTTAAAAAGCTTTGCTTTGAGGGGCTTGAAGCGCTTGAACAAAGCGGAAGGCTGAATGCAAGCGCGGATATCTACCGCGAAAGAATGGAATATGAGCTTTCGGTTATAAACGATATGGGCTTTAACGATTATCTCTTGATCGTTTGGGATTTCGTTAATTTTGCCCGAAAGAACGGCATTCCCGTCGGCCCCGGCAGAGGAAGCGCCGTCGGAAGCCTTTGTACCTACAGCTTGGGCATAACTCAGGTTGACCCAATAAAGTTCGGCTTGCTGTTCGAGCGTTTTCTAAACCCCGAAAGAGTCAGCATGCCCGATATCGATATTGATTTCTGCGATGAACGCAGAGGCGAGGTTATCGAATACGTCGCCGAAAAATACGGCAGAGCCCACGTTGCACAAATAATAACCTTCGGCACGCTTGCCTGCAGGCAGGCGGTTCGCGATGCGGGCAGAGCCCTCGGAATGAGCTATTCGGCAGTCGACGAGATCGCAAAGCTTATTCCGCGCTATCACGGAGTTACGCTCGAATCGGCGCTTAACGAAAACCCCGAGCTTAAAAAGCGCTGTGAAAGCGATCCCGAGGCGAAAAAGCTTATCGACTATGCACGCAAGCTTGAAGGCAGACCACGCAACTCTTCAACTCACGCAACCGGCGTTGTTATCACCGACGAACCTCTTGCAAATTATCTGCCCTTGGCCGTTAACGACAACACCGTTGTAACGCAGTTTACGATGAACACGGTTGCCGATCTCGGTCTTTTGAAAATAGACTTTCTCGGCTTGCGTTTTCTTTCGATAATTCAGGGCGCGGAAAAGAGCATTCGCAGACAAAACAAGGATTTTTCGTCAGATACGATTCCGTTTGACGACGAAAAAACCTATAAAATGCTTTCGGAAGGCCATGCCATCGGCTTATTTCAGCTTGAAAGCGAGGGTATGAGAAATCTGCTCACCAAGCTTAAGCCGCGCGACCTTGAGGATATAATTTCGGTAATTTCGCTTTACCGCCCCGGCCCCGCGCTTTCTATCGATGCATTTCTTAAAAACCGTTTGCATCCCGACAGGATCGCTTACGATGCACCTCAGCTTAAAGGCATTTTGTCCTCTACCTGCGGCGTAATGCTTTATCAGGAGCAGGTTATGCAGATATGCCGCGATCTTGCGGGCTACACCTATGGCAGAGCGGATATAGTAAGACGCGCCATGGCAAAGAAAAAGCCCGAGGTTATGGCAAAGGAAAAGGGAGTTTTCCTTGACGGTGCCGAAAAAAACGGTGTTGACCGTGCAAACGCCGAAAAGATTTTCGACCAAATGAACGAATTTGCAAAATATGCGTTCAACAAAAGCCATGCCGCCGCTTATGCCGTGGTTGCCTACCGCACCGCTTACCTTAAATGCCACTACCCGCGCGAATATATGTGCTCGCTGTTAAACACGGTTATGGGCTATAACGCCAAGGTCGGCGAATAGATTGCCGATTGCGCGCGCATGGGAATAAAGCTGCTTGCACCGAGCGTTAACGAAAGCTTCGGAAGCTTTTCGGTTGAAGGCAACGACCTTCGATTTGGGCTTGCGGCGATCAAAAACGTCGGCGCGCTGTTTGCCGACAGAATAATAAACGAGCGCACGCGCAGAAAATTCACGAACATCGAGGACTTTCTAACCCGTTGCGCCTCGTTCGGAAGCTCGAAAACCTTTGAATCGCTTGCAACCGCAGGCGCGCTCGACTGCTTCGGAATACCGAGAAGCCACCTTCTCGCCGGGCTTTCAACCGCACTCGAAACCGTTTCGCGCGATCGAAGCCGTAATTCCGAAGGGCAGTTAAGCCTTTTCGGAGGAAGCATCGAAAGCGAAACCGCCTTTGAATTTCCGAAATCTTCGCTTCCCGAGCTTAGCCGAAGCGAGCTTCTTTCGGGCGAAAAGGAAATGACGGGGCTTTATTTCTCGGGGCATCCGCTCGACGGGTACGGCGATATACTGAAGCGGATCGGAGCGCTTGATTCCGCCGCAATAAGAAAAGGGCTTGAAAGCGGAAGCCTAAAAAAGACCGACAAGATAAAATTTGCCGCTCTTGTAACAAAAAAACGCTCGAAAGTTACAAAAAAGAATGATATAATGGCTTTTGTAACGGCAGAGGACGAGCAGGGCGAAGCCGAAATAATCGTTTTCCCCTCGCTTTACACCGAATGCGGCTCGCTTATTGCCGAAAACAAGGTGCTTATCTTCGAGGGCAACCCCGAGCTTAAGGAAAGCTTCGGCGACGAGGGCGTTGACAGCATATCGATTATTTTGAAATCGGTTTCAACCCCCGAGGATGCCGCAAGGAACGCACCCGAACGAAAGCCCGAGCCCGAAGAGACCAAGGCGAGATCGCTATATATAAAGGTTACCGATTCCAACGCCGAACGCCTCGACGATGCACTTGCGCTTGCATCGCAAACAGGCGGAAGCTCGCGCATTCTCGTTTATTTCGAAAAGGAAAAGCGGCTTTGCGCGGCAAAAGGCAAAAGCGCCGATATATCTGAAAAGCTTATAAAACAGCTTGGCTTGATAATGGGCGGCGAAAACATCGCCGTTAAATAAACTTGAAAGAAGGAGTTTTAAAAATGCAAAACAACTTCAAAAACTCGGATAAAAACGATCAGCCCACCCGCGATTTCGATGCGGTGAGCCCGAGCGGAAAGCAATCCGACGGAAGCACACGAACCTTTGATTCGATAGAGCAGAACAACGAAAAGGATAAAAAAGCTCCCGAGCAAAAAAAGGGCGATTCGAAAACCGCGCGCGCCGCAAAGGCAACGGCCTCGGGCGTTTGGTTTGCAACGAGAAAGGTTTTGACTTATATGCTCAATATCTTCCTCACCCTGCTCGTTGTGGGAATAATCACGGGCTCGGTGGTTGTTGTCGCCTTCGTCGTTTATATTAAAAACTACGTAGACCCCAACTATACCGGTCTTGATAACCTTAAATTCGATTCGGCTTTGTCGACAACGATGTATTACGTTGACAAGGACGGCAACGAGGTTTTGCTTGAAAACGATACGCTCGAAAGCTCGGAAAACCGTCTTTGGGCGGAATACAGCGATATCCCCCAAGACCTTATCGATGCTTATATTGCGGTTGAGGATATGCGTTTTCTTGAGCACCCCGGTGTTGACCTAACGCGAACCGCTTCGGCGATATACAACTTCTTTATTCCCACCAGCTCAAGCTATGGCGGCGGCTCGACGATCACCCAACAGCTTATTAAAAACGTTTCGGGCGAAAACGAAGCCACCATTCAGCGAAAGGTTCAGGAAATCTTCCGCGCCATCAACGTTGAAAAGAAATACACCAAGGAAGAGATTTTGGAAATGTATCTTAACACCATTTATCTCTCGCACAATTCCTATGGTGTTCGCGTTGCGGCAGAAACCTATTTTGCAAAATCGCTCGACGAGCTGACCCTTGCCGAATGCGCGTCTATTGCCTCGATCGGTAAGTGGCCCACCCACTATGACCCGATTTCCAACCCGCAAAACAATCTGACAAGACGCAACCTTGTTCTTAAGCTTATGCTTGAGCAGGGCAAAATAACCGAAGAGGAATTCAACGAGGCTTATGATGCGCCCATAAGGCTTGCCGACGGAAGCACCGACGAATATTCTGAAAACGTTCATTCTTATTATATAGATGCGGTTATGGATGACGTTGTTGCCGACCTTATGGAAGAATACGGCTATGATAAGGCAACCGCATCGAGAGTTCTTTATTCGGGCGGTCTCGAGATAATAACCTGCCTTGATCCCGAAATTCAGGCTTGTCTTGAAAAGGTTTATACCGACAGCAGCTATTGGCCCGAAACTAAGGGTATGCAGGCTCAATCGGCAATGTGCATAATGGACCCCGAAAGCGGAGATATCGTTGCGCTTGTGGGCGGTCTCGGCGAAAAGCGCGAAAGCCGCGGTCTTAACAGAGCAACCCATTCCTACCGCCAATGCGGTTCTTCGATAAAGCCCCTTTCGGTTTATGCGCTCGCGCTCGACAGCGGTTATTTAAAGCCAGGCTCGCCCGTTGACGACGTGCCCCCCGTTTATTACGAAAACACCGGAAAATATTGGCCGCCCAACTCGGATAAAAAATACCGCGGCAGAGTTTCGCTCGATTATGCGATATTAAAATCACTTAACACCGTTGCGGTCGACACCTGCCTCGCCCTCGGTATTGAAGACGTATATCAAAACTTCAAAAACTACGGCTATACAACGCTCGTAGATTCGATGTATAAAAACGGCAACTATTTCTCGGATATAAACACCTCGCCCATGGCGCTTGGCGGTATGACGCTCGGCGTTACCGTTCGCGAGCACACCCAGGCTTATGCAACGCTTGCAAATAAGGGCGTTACCTCCGAATCGAGAACCTATTCACTCGTAAGAGACAGCAAGGGCTCGATAATTCTTGATAACAAAGAAAGCCACGACGTTAAATACAAAGAAGATTCAATGGCGATCCTCACCGAGCTTTTAACCCACGTTATCACAAATTCTAACGGTACGGGTTATTCGAGAATAACCTTCCAAAAGAATTTCGACGTTGAGGTTGCGGGCAAAACCGGTACCACCAACGACAAAAAAGACGTTTATTTCTGCGGTTATACCCCCGATTACGTTGCTTGCTGCTGGTATGGCTATGATAACAACAAGGTCATCACCTCTTCGGGCAACCCCGCCGCAACGCTTTGGAACAAGGTTTTCAACGAGATATATTCCTATCTTAAAACCGAAGGCATCGATTATACAAAGGATTTCCCCGTTCCTTCTTCGATAGTTACCGACGTTGAATATTGCACCCTCTCGGGCAAAAAGCCCACCGAGGCCTGCCGCAACGATCTTTATCACCTCAACGGCGGAATGAGCTGTATCGCAAAGGGCTCGTTCTATAGCTATGACGTTCCCACCGAATATTGCGATTCGCACGTTCTTTGCAAATGGGATAAGACAACCAAGGCGCTTTGCCTTGACGGCTGCACCTGCCCCGAAGCCGATATTATCAGCGTTGGCTTGCGCAAGCTTACTCTTGAGGACCGCGCGTTGCACGGAAAAGTTAAAGTGCTTGATGCGCAGTATACCTATATGGAGGTCGGCGAGGACTACGTTTACCCCACGTCCAAATCGGTTCCCTTCTTCCAAAATCTGCTCACGGGCGGCTTAAACTTCGGCAACTCGGGTGCAAGCAAGCCCGCAAACCGAATCTGTATCGAGCATTATCACCCCGAAACAATAGTTGACCCCGAGGTTCCCGACCCCGAAATGCCCGACCCCGATATTCCCGACCCTGATATTCCCGACCCCAACGAACCCGATATTCCCGCAGTTGAATAACAAAAAAGGAAGGTTTGCGAAAACCTTCCTTTTCTTTATATTTTAATGATTTACCGTTCGTCGAAGAACTCTATAAGCTCGCCGTCAGGACCGTAAACGAACGCAATGCGCATTTCGATCTTGGGAACAGAGCCTTCGGGCGAAACTGTTTTGGGCTCGATATGCGACACCGCGCCCGCCGCTATCGCCGTTTTATATGCGTCATCAACGTCGTTGGTTTTCATAGCAAGGTGAAGCCAGCGCTCATCAACTCTTTCTCGCTTTTCTCCGCCCGCAAACACCTCGATGCATCCGCCGTCGCCAAGGTTTAGCATTACTGCTCTGCCGTCGCCCTCGCCCCAGCGAACCTTTTCGGTTAAGCCGAGCGCTTTATAGAAAGCGACAGTCTTTTCAAAATCGCTTGCCTTAAGCGCAATATGGTGAAATCCGTTAACCTTGCTCATTTACGTTTTACCGCCTTTCTTTTATTGCTTTTGTTATTTTTCTTCATGCTCGGTCTGCCCTTATCGCTCTTCGCACCGAAGCTGTGCTGTTTAACCTCGGGCTTTACCAAGCAATCCTTCGAAAATCCGATAAGGTCTTCCCTGCCCGCCTTTATAAGCGCTTTTCTAACCAACGGCGCGTTGGCGGGGCGGGCAAACTGAAGCAAAGCGCGTTGCATTTGCTTTTCGGAATAATCGCGCGCAACGTAAACCGGCTTGAGCGTTGCGGGATCGAGACCGCTGTAAAACATACAGGTGGAAGCCGTTCCGGGTGTGGGATAAAAATCCTGCACCTGCTCGGGATTAAGATTGTTGCGCTTTAAATAGAGCGCAAGCTCTATTGCCGAATTAAGATCGCTTCCCGGATGCGAGGATATAAGGTAAGGAACTATATATTGCTCCTTGCCTGCCTCTTTGGTAAGAACGGCAAATTTTGCCTTGAATTTATCATATTCCTCGATGTTCGGCTTGCCCATAAGCTTAAGCACGTTGTTACAGCAATGTTCTGGTGCAACCTTCAAATGACCGCTTACGTGATCATTAACAAGCTTTTTGAAGAATTTCGGGTTCTTATCGGCAAGAATATAATCATAGCGCAAGCCCGAACGGATGAACACCTTTTTAACGCCCTTGACCGCCTCGATCGCCTTTAACAGCTCGATATAATCGCTGTGATCCACCTGCATGTTCTTGCAAACGGTTGGAGTCAGGCAGTTCTTGCCCTTGCAAACGCCAAGCTTTTTGGCTTTTTCACAATTATTGCCTCTGAAATTGGCGCTCGGGCCGCCAACGTCGTGAATATATCCCTTGAAATCGGGCATCGAAGCGATTTTTTCCGCCTCTTCAACGCAAGATTCGATCGAGCGCGAGGTAACCGTTCTTCCCTGATGAAAGGCGATAGAGCAGAAATTACAGCCGCCGAAGCAGCCGCGGTTGTGCGTTACCGAAAACTTAACCTCTTCAATAGCGGGAACTCCGCCGTGCTTTTCATAGCTTGGGTGATAGGTTCGCATGAACGGAAGTGAATATACCGCATCAAGCTCCTTGCGTGTAAGCGGCGGCATTGGCGGATTCTGAACCATTATCTTATCGCCATAGCCCTCTATAACCGCCTTGCCGTAAACGTGGTCTTGGTTGTCCGATTGCGTTTTAAACGCCTTGGCAAAGGCAAGCTTATCGGTTTTTATATCATCATATTCGCCGCAGAGCTCAAAATCGAAATGCGGAGTGAACTCGCGCGATTCCATAAAGCAGGTTCCGCGAACGTCTTTTATTTTTCTTATGGGAACCCCCTTGTCAAGCAGAAAAGCAAGCCTGCGCAGAATGTTTTCGCCCATTCCGTAGGTTAGCATATCGGCACGGGAATCGACAAGAATGCTTCTTCTTACGGTATCACTCCAATAATCATAGTGAGCGAAGCGGCGGGTTGAAGCCTCGAGCCCGCCGATTATAAGCGGAACGTCGCCGAATGCTTCGCGAATGCGGTTGCAATAAACTATAACCGCGCGGTCGGGGCGTTTGCCGATTTTTGCGCCGGGGGAATAATAATCGTCGTTACGGCGTTTTTTGGATGCCGTGTAATGTGCAACCATCGAATCGATGTTGCCCGAATTTACCAAAAACGCAAGCCTCGGCTTGCCAAAGCGCATAAAATCGGTTTTGCTTTTGTAATCGGGCTGAGGAATGATCGCCACCGAATAGCCCTCTGCCTCGAGAACGCGCGAAATAACCGCCGTTCCGAAGGATGGATGGTCGACGTAGGCATCGCCCGTAACGATTATAAAATCGGGTGTTTGCTCGAGCTCGCTTGCATATATAGGTAAAAACGGCATTAAAACGCCTCCTGACAGGACATAATACTTACAAACAGTATTTTACCACCTATTTCAAAAAAAGTAAAGCAAATTCGAATTTTACTATTGACAAACTGCCTACGATATGATATATTGCTAATAGTAAAATTTATCAATAAGGAGGCGGCATGTTAAAGGAACGAACGACTAAGCAAAAAATGCTTATACTTTCAACTGTTTGCGCCTCTAAGGCGCACCCGACAGCCGAGCAGGTTTATGATATGCTCAAAAACGAAATGCCGGGCTTAAGCCTCGGTACCGTTTACCGAAACCTTAACAGAATGGCCGAGCTTGGTCAGATAAGGCGGCTTTCGGTTACAAACTCGCCCGACCGCTTCGATGGCGACCTGAGGCCGCACCACCACATTTGCTGTTCGGCTTGCGGCGATTTTTCGGATTATTTCAACGTTTCGGATGAAAGCGCGATCGATGCGCAAATAAGCATTCAAACCGGCTTTGAAATACAACGGCATGAAACAGTTTTTTACGGCATCTGCCCCAAATGCAGAGCCTGTAAGCAATAAAAAATTAAATAAACACATAAACAAAGGAGAACACATTAATGGAACTCAAAGGCAGCAGAACAGAACAGAATCTTATGACCGCATTCGCAGGCGAATCGCAGGCGCGCAACAAGTATACCTATTATGCAAGCGAAGCTAAAAAGGCAGGCTACACTGTTATCGCCGACATCTTCGAAGAAACCGCAGGCAACGAAAAAGAGCACGCAAAGCTCTGGTTCAAGCTTCTTCACGACGGTCAGGTTCCCGATACCGCAACCAACCTTCTCGATGCGGCTGCAGGCGAGAACTATGAATGGACCGAAATGTATGCCGAATTTGCAAAGACCGCAAAGGAAGAGGGCTTTGACAGAATCGCATATCTCTTCGAGGCAGTAGGCAAAATCGAAAAAGAACACGAGGAAAGATACCGCGCAATTCTCGAGCAGCTCAACACCGAAACCATCTTTGTTTCCGAAGAGGTTCAGGTTTGGACCTGCACCAACTGCGGCCACGTTCACGTTGGCAAGAAGGCTCCCGAAATGTGCCCCGTTTGCCAGCATCCCAAGGCTTATTTCCAGAAAAAGGTTAACAAGTTCTAATTAATTCAATAACCTATCCCATGCCCGCAGCAAAAAACGTTGCGGGCATATTTTTATCGTTATTTCTGTCCTTATTAATAAATAATTAATGGAAAAACGTTTGCTTTTAAATAATTGCGGTAATATAATAGTAACAGTATTTTCCTTTTGAAAGGCAGTTCTCGGGCATGAAATTCTTAAGCGCTGTAAAACAGAACAAGCACGGGCTTTTGATGCTCTACTTCCCTCTTCATTTTCTTTGGTATGAGATATTAAGGATAGCAAATGCAAATAACCCGAACGTTTGGTTAATAGCTTCGCCGCTTGACGAGCATATTCCGTTTTGCGAATGGTTTATCTTTCCTTATATTATTTGGTATTTATATATCGCGTTTATGCTGATATATTCCTTTAACAAAAGCAAGCGCGAATTTTTAAGAACCGACCTTATGCTTACAGCCTCGATGTTTTTGCCGATGCTGTTTTGCACCCTTGTGCCAAACGGTATTCCTATCTCGTTCCGACCCGATATTGCCGCTTTGGGCAGAGAGAATATCGCATTAAAGCTTGTTGAGCTTATTTATCTTGCCGATTCGCCTCCGCTTAACGTTTTGCCGTCGGTTCACTCTTCGGTATCCTGCACGCTGTTCTTTTCGGCAATGCGAAGCGAATCGCTTAAGGGCAAGCATTTCTCGAAGGTGCTCGCAGGAGCTTTAAGCCTTTCGATAGTTCTTTCGACCGTTTTGATAAAGCAGCATTCTGTTATCGACTCGCTTGTCGGGATCGCCGTTGCATCGCTTGTTTTGATCGCCGATATCATTATTGAAAAAATTATTGAAAAGAAGCCGCGATAGCGTTGCTTCTTTTTTCTTTATTTGTCCCCTTTTTTCAATATTTTCTGTTATAATATTATAAAGCGGAATTTAAGGAGGGATATATCTGTTTATTTGGTTTGCAACGCTTGACTGCGCATCCGACCGCGAGCTTTTGGCCGAGCTTTATGCCAAGCATAAAAAGAAAATGTTTTATTGCGCTTTCGAGATACTGAAAGACAGCTATTCCGCCGAGGATGCCGTTCACGAGGCGTTTATTGCCGTTTCGCGCAATCTTTCAAAGCTTTCGAGCGCCGATTCTCCCGAAACTGCGGCATATTGCTGCCGCGCCGCAAAAACGCGGGCGCTGAATATTCTCGAAATGAAAAAACGCGAGCTTGAGCACGGCAGACCGCTTGACGAAAACGAGGATATTCTGTTTGAGGAAAGCGAATTCGAACGCATCTGCGCCTTGAGCGATACCGAAAGGATAGCGCGGTGCATAAACCGTCTGCCGCAGATATACCGCGAGGTCATCGTTCTTAAATACCTTGATGATATGTCGGTTGCAAGAATTTCAAAGGCTTTGGGACGCAACCGCGAAACCGTGAAAAAACAGCTTCTTCGCGCAAGAGGCATGCTTAAAAAAATGCTGGAGGAGGAGACCTTATGAAAATTAACGAAAAGCTTAAAAGGGCTTCTCTTGAAGCCGAAATAACCGAATATAACAAAATTCCCGACGACAGCGAGATAGATTGGGAGCCTTCAAAGGAATTTAACGAAAAATCAGAAGTGCTTTTGCAAAGCGTTCAAGCGCCGAAGCGGCGTTTCTTAACCCCCGCGCGTGTTGCAGTTTGCGCATCGATCGCGGTTGCGGCAGCCATTTTGGCGGTTGGGCATATCGCTTCGCCCAACGGACTGTTCGGCGAAAGCGTTTATTATTCCGAAAGCGTAACAAGCGAAAGCTCGCCCGCTTTGGAGGAAGTATACCCGAAATATATTCCCGATGGCTATGTTTTAAGCGACAAGGAGTTTTCGGTTAACGGATCGACCCGACTTGAATACACAAACGGCAATTCAAAGATAGTTTTTTATTCCTACCCCGCCAAGAAAATTGATTATTCGCAATTTGACGACGTTATCGGAGTTTTTGAAACGAGCGAAAACATCTTTATGAACGCAACAAATTTTGCCCCCGTTGAAACGCCCGAATTTTTGGCAAACAACAGCATTGCCTGGAACAACGGAAGCGAGACCTTCGTTGTGCTCAACAACGCAGACGTTTCGGTCGACGAGCTTTTAAAAATTGCCCAAAGCGTTGAAGAAAACGAAACCGATTAATTGTAAAACTCCGTTTTAAGAAAAGAGCTGTGCAACGCACAGCTCTTTCTCCCGTTTACAATTAATTATTGATGATAACCTCATGTCCCGTCTTTGCGGATTCATAGATCGCATCAAGGATCTTCATAAGGGTAACGCCGTCTTCTGCGGGAGAGATGCATTCGCAGTTGCCGTAGCAACAATCAACGAAGTGGGCAATCTCGCGATTGAAGAGACCGTCGAAGGAAAGCGAGGTATCGCCGAAGGGCTTGATATCAACGAACATTCCGTTCATATCTCCGAAGAACTCTACCTGAGGATCGATCTTGGTGCCCGCCTTAGTGCCGAAGAGCTCGATTTCGCCCTTATCGTTTTTAAGATTGAGCTTGAATGAAGCCTCGACCGAAAGAGTGAGTCCGTTATCGAAGCGGATCATTGCCGCGGCAAAATCCTCAACATTATATTTGAAATCATAGCCGCTTGTTGTGGAGACCCAGCTTTGACCGCCGCCTGCGCGGTTAGGGTCGAGCTTATCATAGGTAACGCCGTAAACCGAAATGGGCTTGGGGTTGCCCGAAAGATAGCGAACAAGGTCGATAACGTGAACGCCAAGGTCGATAAGCGGGCCGCCGCCTGCATAATCCTTATCGCCGAACCAGCCGCCGGGACAGCCGTTACGGCGCAGATAGGTTGCCTTTGCATAATAGATATCGCCGAGAGTTCCGCCATCGACAAACTTGCGGATTATATCGGCATCGTTACCGAAGCGGCGAACGAAGCCAAGCATCAAAAGGTTGCCGGTTTCTTTGGAAACGGCAAGCATCTCTTCTGCCTCGGCGGTGTTCATCGCCATGGGCTTTTCGCAGATAACCTTGCAGCCTGCCTTAAGAGCCGCAACGGTTGCGCCCTTGTGAGAGGAGTTCCAGGTGCAGACCGAAACAGCATCGATCTTTTCCTTGGCAAGCATTTCGTTATAATCGGTATAATAAGCGGGAACACCGTTGGCAGAGGCATAGTTTTTAACCTTGTTTTCATCAAGATCGCAAACCGCAACAACTTCGCATTTATCGGGAAGCGCCTTATATCCGCCCATGTGAACGTTGCTGATACCGCCGGTGCCGATAATGGCAACTCTTAATTTTTCCATGATAGTTCTCCTTTTTGCATTTATGCTTTTCACTTTTTAATATATAATTATTGAACACCTTTGTCAAGCACCAACGGCAATTTTAACCCTAATTTAACGTTTTTGTTAACCGAGTTATGAAAATATACAAAAAATCCTGCGAACTCTATTGACAATCACGCGATTGTGTGATATTATATACACACAAACCGCGGAAATCTTTTAAATTTTTATAAAAGGAGTTTATTATGAAGCTTATAAACGCTTATATCGATGCTCTCAAAAAATGGAAGCATTGGGACGGACGCACATCCTGCCGTGATTATTGGTTTTTCGAAATCGTGCACGCCATCATTGTCATTATTTTGGTTTCGCTTTGTGCGGTGTGCATAATGCTTGACTTCACCACGTTGACCGTGTTTGCATTCATTGCGGCATTTGCCTATGCAGGTCTTTCGCTTGCGCCTGCGGTTGCCGCACAAATACGCAGATTTCATGATTCCAACCGAAGCGGTGGTTGCTTTTTCATTCAATTTATTCCCACAATAGGCGGTGTTTGGCATTTTGTGCTTTTGGTTTTGCCCGGCACAAAGGGATCCAACCAATACGGCCCCGACCCTTATGCGCCCGAAGTTGACGAAAACGTCGACCAAGATTCGCTTAAGGATAAAACCTCGCCCTACACCTTTGAATAACCGCCATGAAAAAACTTTTACCGTTTCTTGTTTCGCTTCTTTTGCTTTGCTCGTGTGCTTCCGTTGGCCTGCCCGAAGGCTCGGATGCCGTTTTGCCGAGCGATGATAGCCAAAACAACTTAACGATAATTCCAAACCCATATAAATCCCTATTCGGCAACGGCAAAAACCCTTGGGATATGGAGATAAGTAACGGCTATTTATATGTTGGCGCAGGCGACTATGACGTTAACGTTTCGCCCAAGAGGCTATCCCGTTACAGCCTTGCCGAGCAAACTTGGCAGGATTGCGGCGATATACCCGACGAGCAGATCGACCGATTTTTAACCCTAAACGGCGAGCTTTATATACCCGGCACCGACCCTACGGGCGATTGGAGCATGGGCAACTTTTACAAGCTTGAAAATAACGAGCTCAAAACCTACCGAACCATTAACGGTGCCGTGCATTGCTTCGACCTTGAGCTTTTTGACGGCAAGCTCTTTGCCGCGGTCGGAATCAAAGACGGCGGTTTTCCCGTTTCGGTTTCGGAAGACGGCGGAAACACCTTTTCGCGCGTTGCAGGGAAAAACAAAACTGGAAACGACCGTTTTCCTGCCGAGCGTTGCTATGACCTTTTTGTTCTGAACGAAACGCTCTATGCGATTTATTCTTCAACCGAGGTATACCGCTATAACGGAAGCGAATTTGTTTTTGAATGCGATTGGAGCAGCCGTTACGCTAAGGGTTATCCCTTTTATACACCCATCGGCGCCGACGCTGTTTTCAACGGTCGTTTTTATTTCACAAGCGGTTATCTTTTCTTCTGCGACAACGTAAATGATCTTCGATATATCATTTTCGAAGACGCGGTCGTTACCGATATTGCCGTTTACGGCGATTCACTATATGCACTTTGCTCAAAAAAGACCGAAAACGGCTATCTTATCGTTTTAACGAAAAGTCTTGACGGAATAAGCTTTGAAAGCATTTACACACTCGAATATCCCATGCCCGCAATAAGCTTTGCACTCAACGGAAACGAGCTTTATCTTGGCATCGGAGATTTCGAAAGCAATGGTGCCGTTAAAGGAAATATACTGAAAACCAACGTTTTTAAGGAGCAATAAAATGAAAAAGATATCTGTTATTTTGCTTTGCTTTTCTCTTCTTTTGCTTTGCTCGTGTGTTTCAAACGAGCCGAACGAAAGCATAACCGAGGCTTCGCAAGCCGATGAGAGCATTGAGACTTCGGAAGAAGCCTCCGAAAACACAAAGCTTCTGCTTTGGAAGCAGACCATGACCAACCAGACCGGCTCAACGGTTCACACTATTACCTATGAATACAACGAAAAAGGGCAGGCGGCGGTTATTAAAACCGTATACGGCGACAGCACGACCCTTCTTTACTGTGCCTATGACGAATACGGCAACACTGTTGAGGAAATCACAAAAGATCAGAACGGCAAATTCCTTTCGCACCACGTTTATGAAAAGGATGCCGAGGGCGAACTGCTTAACTGGAAGGGTCTTGATGCAAACGGAAATACAAAATTCGAGAACAAATTCCGTTATGAGCGCGATTCGCTCGGCAGAATAACCGCAACCTATCATAACGACATTCTCGAATCGAGCATCGTCTATGAAGAAGACGGCGGCTATACCTTCACCGGCGCCGCAACAGGCTCATATTCCAAATACGACGCCGAGGGCAAGGTTTTCGAATCGGGAGAAGAGGGGGCGTATTTGACCGAGCATAAATACGAAAACGGTCTTCTTACCGAGGTTAAAACCGTGTGGGAGGATAGCGCGATGCCGATTTCGCTCGTTACGTTCCGATATGAAAACGGCCTGCAGATCGAAAAAACAACTTACAGCGACGGCGAGGTTACCGAAAAGCTTTTAACCGAATATAACGAAAGCGGGCTTGTTACAAAAGAGACCACCGAAAACGCATTAGGTATCGCAATTCGCATTCAAGAATATGAATATAAGGAATTTCCGGTCGAATAATAGAGTTTTCGGGTATTTTAAAAAGGGGCTTTTTTAAGCCCCTTTTGGTTATTCAGAAACCGCCAGCTTTTCAAAACGGTTCAACATATCCTCGATAGAATATTCGCGAGGGCCGTTGAAATAAGAGATCGCGGTATCGTTGAAGCATTCATACCATTTCGGGTCAAGCGCATCCATGCCCAAGCAAGCGCCCGCAATCGAGCCCGCGGTTGCGGCGGTGCAATCGCAATCATAAGCCATTGCAACGCAATTCGAAATTATTTCGCCGATATCGTTGCCGCTCATAAGCAGGGCGAAAACGGTTAGGCAGGCATTGTTTATGGTGTGAACAACGTGCATATCGGGGTAACGCTCGGTAACAAGCCTGTGCGCCTCGCGCGGCGTTTTAACCTCGGAAGCGATATCGAGCGCCCAGCGCAAGCCTTTATAAAGCTCGCAATCGGCGGGAATATATTCAAGACCGCGCTCGAGCGATTCGCGAATATTGCCGCACTCAAAGCCGATGGCGATAACCGCCGCAAAATACATTGCGCCGTAAACGCCGTTGCCGCGGTGAGAAATAAGCGCATCGGTCTTTGCAAGCTCTGCCGCCCTTGCGGGATCGCAGGGGCAGATATAGCCATATCCGTCGCAACGAATATCGGCGCCGATAAGCTCCTGATAGGGATTATCAACCTCTGCCGCCTTTTCGGGCGGGATACCGTTTTTAAGGTTTTTCCAGGCGACGTCCTCGGCTGTCCATGCCATCGTTAAATATTTCAGCCAAGCATTTGCAACGTCGTTAAGCGAAAAGCTCTTTCCGCCGCCCTCTTCGGTAATCAAAAGCGAAAGAATGGTATAGCCGATATCGTCGTCGGCGGGAACGTTTTTCAGATTCGGACGAAGAAAATCGTTTATTGTGCAATATATATATCTTTCGGTATCGGCTTCGGGATGCGAAGGCCAATAATCCTTTGGGGGATAATCGTTTCCGCATTCGATGCCGTATTTTTCTATCATGTCGATAGTCCAGCCTTCAACGGGTGCGCCGAGGGTACAGCCGGCAAACCTGCCGAGCAGTGCGGCGCGAAGCTTATTGCGGTATTGTTCGATCGAAATATTCATTACTGCACCTCCGTTTTGTTGTTAATATATTAACACACAAAAACGCAAAATGCTATACTTTATTAATAAATTTTACCGCCGCTTGACATTTTTTAAAATAAGGTATAAAATCCTGTTATAAATACGAAAAAGCAGGAAAAAGCAATGATAAAAGAATTTATCAAATATTATAAGCCGCATAAGAAGCTTTTTGCGTTCGATATGTTCTGTTCGTTTCTTATTGCGCTTACCGATTTGTTTTATCCGTTGATAACAAAAAATATTATCAACGATTACGTTCCCAACCGAAAGCTTAACCTTGTTCTTATATGGGCGGGCGTTGTGCTTGCGCTTTATCTTGCAAAAATGGGGCTTAATTATTTCGTTTCTTATTGGGGCCACGTTGTCGGCGTGAGAATGCAGGGCGATATGCGCCGCGATATGTTCCGCCATTTGCAAAGGCTTCCCTTTTCGTTCTTTGACGAAAACAAAACGGGAACGGTCATGTCGCGTCTTATAAACGACCTTATGGACGTTTCGGAGCTTGCACACCACGGTCCCGAAGATCTTTTCCTTTCGATAATAATGTTTATCGGCTCGTTTATCGCGCTTTCAACGATAAATTTGCCGCTGACAGTGATTATTTATTGCCTTATTCCCTTTGTTGTTTTCTTCTCGGTTAAAATGAGAAGGCGCATGAAGGATGCTTTCACCAAAACTCGCGAAGAGGTTGCCGAGGTTAACGCAAACGTCGAAACCTCGATTTCGGGAATTCGCGTTTCGCGATCATACACAAGCGAATCGCACGAAAACGCCAAATTCGATGCCGCCAACGAGCGCTTTAAAACAGCGCGCGGCCATGCCTATAAGGCGATGGGACAATTCCATTCGGTTATGACGTTTTTCACCGATTTTCTCTATCTTGCGGCTCTTGTTGCGGGCGGTTTGTTCTTCTATAACGGATTTGCCGACCCCAACGGTGCGTTTTCGATCGACAGCGGCGAATTCGCGGCATTCATTCTTTATATGGCAATGCTTTTAAAGCCGATAAACCGCTTTATCTCGCTTTTCGAGCAGCTTCAAAACGGCATGACGGGATTTGCCCGTTTTCGCGAAATTATGGAAAAGAACCCCGAACCCGAAGCCGAAAATGCGGTTGAGCTGACAGAGGTTCGCGGTGATATCGAGTTTGAAAACGTAAGCTTCAGCTATCCCACCGGCGACACGGGCAAAAACGTTCTTCGCGATCTTTCGCTAAAGCTTGATCACGGAAAAACGGTTGCGCTGGTTGGCCCCTCGGGCGGCGGAAAAACAACGCTTTGCAACCTTATTCCCCGTTTTTATGAGGTTGAAGAGGGCGTTATTCGAATTGACGGCAAGGATATAACCGAGCTTTCGAGAAACTCGCTTCGCAAAAATATCGGCATCGTTGCGCAGGATGTTTTTCTGTTTTCGGGAACGATAAAAGAGAACATCGCCTACGGCGATCTCGATGCAAGCGACGAAGCAATAATCGAAGCGGCGAAGCGTGCGAACATTCACGATTATATAATGCAACTTGAAAAGGGATATGACACAAAGGTCAGCGAGCGCGGAATAAACCTTTCGGGCGGACAAAAGCAAAGAATTTCGATCGCGCGCGTTTTTCTTAAAAACCCGCCGATACTTATTCTTGACGAAGCGACCAGCGCACTCGATAACGTTACCGAAATGCAGATTCAGGCATCGCTCGAGGAGCTTGCCAAGGGAAGAACGGTTATTGTTGTTGCGCACCGCTTATCTACCATTCAGAACGCCGATGAAATATTGGTTATGACAAGCGACGGCATCGCCGAGCGCGGCAACCACGAGCAGCTTCTTGCAAGCGGCGGTATTTATGCGGGTCTTTACAACCGCAGAAATTATATGTGATAAAAAAATTCGAGCTTCGCAAAATTGCGAAGCTCGTTTTTTTGTTATCGTTATCAACGCCAAATAATATGAGGCACCATTGTTCCGAGTGCGATTCTCTTTATCCTTCCGTAGTCCTTTGCATCGAAAACACCGTCTTGGTTAACGTCTCCGCGCTTGGTTGCCTCTTCGCTGAGCTCAAATGTCTTTAAGCAATGACGCTTTGCAAGCGCATAGTCGTTCGCATCAACGTCATCGTCAAAATCAACGTCGCCCAATAAGATTTTTTCGGGACCGGGTATCCAGAAATTCCGCGAAACATGAACCACCATCGGATGAAGCATAAGCTGATCTAAAATTTCCCATTCCTTACCCTCGGTAACTTTAACATATATATTATAATCATCAAAATAACCTTCAACGGGCAAGCGCACGCTCTCAACGAGCTCAACCTTAACACCAAAAATCTCACAATCGGTTTCGCCGCCTCTGACACCCGGATCAGCATAAGTAGTTATACAAAGATCTCGCGGAATCAGATATTCATCGTGAGATTCGGGATCGGCACAACGAACCGATGATATGTATGAAAGTATCCTTTGTGCATCGAATTTGAGAACATAATCCATCTCTTGCCCTTCAGGAACCGCCACCTTGAATTTATACCAACTATACTCGGGAATCGCCTTTACCTTTTCAACACCCAAAACCTCAACCCCGAAAAACACACAAGGTTCGTCTGAATCTTCAAAATCCCTGTCGGTTTCAACAATAATAATGCCCTTTTCCTTCTCACAAGCACTAACTCCCATTACCGCAAACGGAAAAACGAACGTTATGCAAAGCAATATTGATAACAGCTTCTTTTTCATAAAGCAACCTCGTTTCTTTATGATACGTATCTATAATCCAACGTTCCGAGTGCAGTTCTTTTTATCAGCGCATAATCCTTTGCATCGAAAACACCGTCTTGGTTAACGTCTCCGCTCTCGGTTGCCTCTTCGCTGAGTTCAAATGTCTTTAAGCAATGACGCTTTGCAAGCGCATAGTCGGTTGCATCAACGTCATCGTCAAAATCAACGTCGCCCAATAAGATGAACTCATCGGGATATGCATAATAATCCCTCGAAACGGCAACGACCTGCGGATGAAGCATAAGCTGATCTAAAATTTCCCATTCCTTACCCTCAGTAACGTAAACGGTTGTCGAATAGAGGCCGCCTTCAAACAAAGGAGGACGCACAATATCAACGCGCTCGATTTCAACACCGAAAAGCTTGCAATTTTCATCACCGCGCTTGACGTCGGGTTCAACAAAGGTTTCGATTATCAACCTTTGAGGCATCAGAAATGACATATGCGATTCGGGATCGGCACAGCGAACCTCTTCAACCGTTGCCTTAAAAATATCTTCGTGTTTTTCGAGCTCGGTTATCGCTTCTTGTTCGGTTCCCGAAGCAATCTTAACTCTGTATTTATACCAATCATTCTCGGGAAACGCCTTTATCTTTTCAACGCCCAAAACCTCAAATCCGAAAAATTCGCAAGGTTCGTCGCTTTCGATTCCCAAATCGGCGATCGTATAAACTATAACGACACCCTCAGCATCATCACAAGCGCTAACTCCCGACACCGCAAACGGCAAAACGAACGTTATGCAAAGCAATATTGATAATAACTTCTTTTTCATAAGCAACCTCGTTTCAATAATTAAGTATTTTAGAACGGCGAAAAATAAAACGTTTTATTATAATACCGTTGGATCAAAGCATAATCAGTAGCATCGACAGTTCCGTTACCGTTAATATCTGCAGCT
>JAFSGD010000001.1 GCA_017434845.1 Clostridia bacterium | reverse complement strand
CGTTCATCCTGAGCCAGGATCAAACTCTCTAATGAGTTGTTTTATTTATCTATCTTTCGATAGAGTAAATTTCCTGTTTTGCTCTTTACTTTTTAAAGAATTAACGAGTCTCGTACTTCTAGTACTTCGTACTTTGTAGTACACTTGTTGTTCAATTTTCAATGTCCGTTCGCACTACCCGCTCGCTCGCCTCATCGGCTCTCTCGCGGACAGCTTGGCTATTCTACCACACCTTCGTGCCTTTGTCAACCCCTTTTTTCAACTTTTTTTAATTTTTTTTTGAAAAAGCTCGAAAAGCCTTGAAAACAAAGGATTTTTCGCCAAAATGTTTTTTAAAAAAGGTGTTTTCGGTTAGTTTTTCGCGTTATTTATACAAAGAATACGTGCTTTTATCTTCTTCGGGTTTTTCCTGTCTTTCGATCCATTTTCCACGCGTGAAATCGGGAACGGCAACGGGAGCGCCGCCCATAGCGATCGATTGTTCGGAAAGCGAAGAGATGCACATGAGGGTTGCGGTATCATAAGTATCGATAGGAGGAGTTATATCTTCCCTTACCGATTCGATAAATGCGTTATACACTAGCCAGTCTATACCGTCGTGGCCTCCGATGGGGTTCTTATGATATTCCTTCCAGATGGGATGCTCGTACTTTTCGGCATAGGATTCGGCATTGCCCGCCTTGGACTGAAGCGAATCGAATTCGCTTTCACCGTCCATATGGATATAATCACCGTCGCCGCAATACATACCCTTGGTTCCTCTTACGGTAAAGCCGCGGGAATAGATACGCGGGAGCGTTGTATCAAGTGTGAGAACCGCAGTTCTGCCATCGGCACATTTGAGAACAGTAGTTACTATATCGCCCTGAGCGAAATCGCATTTTGCGATAGGATCATCGGGACGGTGCTCGACGGCATACTCATGAAGACCCTTTGCACAAGAGGAGACCGAATTGAGAGAAACAAAACGATTGCCGTGGTTGATGTTAAGAACCGGCATTATGGGGCCGAGCTCATGAGTGGGATAGTTTTCACAGTTGCGAAGCATATAGTTGCGTTGACGGTAATGACGCTTGATATCACCGTTAACTATTTCTTCCCTGAGATCGTGCATATATCCGCCGGAGCAATGAACAACGGTTCCGAAAACACCGAGGCGTGCCATATTAAGACCCATAAGCTCGCGGCGACCGTAGCAACAGTTTTCGAGCATCATGCAATGAACGCCGGTTTCTTCGAAGGTTTCAACGAGGCGGAAGCAATCATCGATACTATATGCACAGCCAACCTCCACACCGACACGCTTGCCCGCTTTCATGGAAGCGATGCACATATCAATATGAGATTCCCATGCGGTGAGAACGAGCACAGCTTCAACGTCGGGATGCTCGATGACCTCATGCCAATCGGTTGTGCAGAAGGGACGCACACCCGTTTTTGTCTCGACAGCCTTTGCGCCTTCTTCGGCACGGTCGGAATAATAATCGCAAACAGCGGTAACCTCAAGCAAGCCATGCTCCCACATAGGAAGAAAAACAACATTAAGAAGCGGGAGACCGCGTGCTCCGAGACCTATAACGCCAACCTTGACTTTTCTTACATTTTCCATACCGTATCCTCCGAAGATCATTAATTCAGGGTGATATCTATTATAATTTCAAAAAAAGAGATTGTCAACATTAAATTACATTTTATTCCTTTTGTTACATAATCATAACGAGAAAAGGTTTAAAGCTGATTTTAATTTTTGTCGCGACAAACAAAACTTTTAGGGCTTTTCGCACTTTACAAAGCCGTTTTTGTGTTATATAATATATGTATAAAATTATAACACGCAAGGAGTTTGACAATGACCCTATTGGTAATGGCAGCCGGAATGGGCAGCCGCTACGGAGGACTTAAGCAGCTTGATCCGATCGGACCCAACGGCGAATTTATTCTCGATTATACGGTTTATGATGCTATCGCCGCCGGATTTGATAAAGTTGTTTTTGTTATTAAAGAAGAAAACTTTGATATTTTCAAGCAGACGGTCGGAAACAGAATCGGCGAAAAGATAAACGTTGCATATTGCTTCCAGGCACTTGATGATCTGCCCGAAGGATATTCGGTTCCCGAAGGAAGAACCAAGCAATGGGGCACGGCGCACGCAGTGCTTGCCGCACGCAACGAGATCAAGGGCCCGTTCGTTGCAGTTAATTCCGATGATTTTTACGGCAGAGAAAGCTTTGAGATTATTGCCGAGCATATAAAGAGCAACCCCGATTCGCCCTGTTGCATGGCAGGCTTTGTTCTTAAAAACACGTTGACCGAGAACGGCACCGTTTCGAGAGGTGAATGTGCGGTTTCGGCAGACGGAAGCTTAACCGACATTACCGAGCGCACCAAGATAAAAAGGCTTGAAAACGGCAACACCGCTTATTTCGAAAACGACGAATGGCACGAGATTTCCGAGGACACCATAGTTTCTATGAACTGTTGGGGGCTTTCGGACGAATTCTTCGGCTATGCTCAAAAGAGCTTTATTGAATTTTTGGGCAACGGCGGAGACGAAATGAAGAAGGAGTTTTATCTGCCCGATGCGGTAAAGAAATTCCTTGCCGCAAGCGGACAAAGCGCAAAGGTTTTGACGACCGAGGCGAAATGGTACGGCGTTACTTATAAGGAAGACCGACAAACCGTTGTTGACCACATCAAAAATTCGATAGAAAGCGGAGTTTATCCAGAGAACTTATGGAAATGAACGAACAGATCATAACTAAAGCCTCAACCCGCTTTTCGGGTATTGATTCGGTTGATGAAATAGAGCAGATTCCCAACGGGCACATTAATCTTACATACAGAATCCGTTCGGACGGAAGAGACTATATTCTTCAAAGAATAAACACCGATATTTTCAAAAACCCCGACGGGCTGATGAACAACATTTTTTCGGTTACCGAGTTTCTCAGAAGCAAGGTTATCGAATCGGGCGGAGACCCCGAGCGCGAAACACTTACCCTTGTTAAAACCAAAAAGGGCGAGATCGCGCACAATGACGAAAGCGGTTTATACAGAATGTATCTGTTTATCACCGATTCGACCTGCTATAACAAAGCAGAAAGAGCGGGTATGTTCGGCGAATCGGCAAAGGCGTTCGGCAGATTCCAAAATCTGCTTACAGAGTTCGACGCCACTACCCTTTCGGAAACAATAAAGGATTTCCACAATACTCCCGTTCGTTTTTCAAACTTTCTTAAGGCTTTGGAAAACGACAAGGCGGGCAGAAAGGCTCTTTGCGAAAAGGAAATAGAATTTTATCTTTCCAAAAAGGATTATTGCTCGCTTATCACCGATCGTCTTGCCGACGGAAGAATACCCACAAGAGTTACTCACAACGACACCAAGCTTAACAACGTTATGATCGACAACGAAAGCGGAAAAGGAATTTGCGTTATCGACCTTGACACAGTTATGCCAGGCTCGATGCTTTATGATTTCGGCGACAGCATACGCTTTGGTGCTTCGAGCGCGGCAGAGGACGAAAAGGATCTTGATAAGGTTTATTGTGTTCCCGAGCTTTACGATGAATACACCGCGGGCTTCCTTTCGGAAATGAAGGATACGGTTACCGAAGAGGAATTAAAGCATCTTCACGACGGCGCAATTATGATGACCCTTGAATGCGGAATGCGTTTTCTTACCGACTATCTCGACGGCGACACCTATTTCAGAACCCATTATGAAGGACAAAACCTTGACAGAGCAAGAACCCAAATGAAGCTTGTTATGGATATGGAAGCGCGCAGACCGATATTTGAAGCCATAATTTCGAAATATACCAAATAGAAAAAGAAAGAGCACCGATGCAGAGTGCTCTTTTCTTTTTTCGGGTTATCCCGTTTATTTCATATTCTTTTCTGCGGTTTCGATCATCTTCTTGACCATCTGACCGCCGACGCTGCCTGCCTGCTTAGAGGTAAGGTCGCCGTTGTAGCCATCCTTAAGGTTAACACCGACTTCGTTGGCAGCTTCCATCTTGAACTTATCAAGAGCCGCCTTAGCTTCGGGAACCGAAATCTTGTTTCTAGCCATTTTGAATCTCCTTTTTTATAGTTGCAAATTTATTGCATTGAGGTTCTTTCCTCGCCTATATTTTTAGCAGAGATACAAATAATATTACAGGAAATTTTTAACAAAAAATCTCGCCCGAAATTAAAAACACGGGCGAGATTTCTTATTGATATTTTTTAGAACTTTTTGCTGTCTTTAAGCTCGACGATGCTGTTGAAAACAGAAGTGTCTTTCGTGTCGCGGCAGAAATAGCCCTTGCGCACGAACTGGAACTTTTCGCCGGGAGCGCAATCGAGAAGAGCCTTTTCGATCTTAACGCCCTTTGCGAGCTTTTTGGACTCGGGGTTGAGATATTCGCCGTAGCGAGAGGATTCAACCGCATTCATATCAGCCTCGGTGAAAAGACGGTCGTAGAGAACAACGTCGGTCTCGGCGCAATCGCTCGCCGAAAGCCAATGAATAGTTCCCTTGATCTTTCTGCCGTCTGCAGGCATTCCGTTGCCGGTCTCGAGGTCGGCAGAGCAGAGGATTTCGGTGATATTGCCGTTTTCATCGGTGAGGATATCGTCGCAACGAACGATATAGCCGCCCATTAAGCGAACCTCGCCGCCCTTTTTCATTCTGAAGAACTTAGGAGGAGGATCGAGCGAAACGTCCTCGCGCTCGACATAAAGCTCGCGCGTGAAGGGGAGCTCGCGAGTTCCCGCTTCGGGATCGTTGGGGTTGTTGGGAAGCGAGAAATATTCGGTTTTATCTGCGGGATAGTTGGTTACGGTTACCTTTACGGGATCGAACACGGCAACGCGACGGAGCGCGTTTTTGTTGAGGTCCTCACGAACGCAATGCTCTAAAAGTGCAAGATCGACAAGGCTGTTATTCTTTGCGACGCCTACGCGGTCAATGAAGTCAAGGATAGAAGCGGCGGTATAGCCTCTTCTTCGCAGACCGCAAAGCGTTGGCATACGGGGATCATCCCAACCGTCAACGAGCTTATTTTCAACAAGCGAGCGAAGGAAGCGCTTGCTCATTACCGTGTTGGTTACGTTTAGGCGCGCAAACTCGATCTGACGAGGCTTTGAGGGAACGTCGCAATGCTCGATCACCCAGTTATAAAGAGGACGGTGATCTTCATATTCAAGCGAGCAAAGCGAATGGGTTATGCCCTCGAGAGCATCCTGAATGGGATGAGCAAAATCGTACATAGGGAAAATGCACCATTTTCTTCCCTGACGGTGATGGTCGATAAAGCGGATGCGGTAAAGAACGGGGTCGCGCATATTGAAGTTGCCGCTTGCGAGATCGATCTTTGCACGGAGAGTATACTTTCCTTCGGGAAATTCGCCTGCACGCATTCTGCGGAACAGGTCGAGGCTTTCCTCGGCAGGTCTTTCACGGTAGGGCGAAACGGCGGGCTTTTGAAGATCGCCGCGGTATTCGCTGAACTGCTCGGGCGTAAGCTCGCAAACGTAAGCATCGCCGTTAATGATAAGCTGTTCGGCGAGCTTATAGGTTTCTTCGAAATAATCAGAGCCATAGAAGAAGCGGTCATCCCAGTCAAAGCCGAGCCAATGGATATCTTCCTTTATTGCATCGACAAACTCGGTATCTTCCTTTGCGGGATTGGTATCATCCATGCGGAGATTGCAGAGTCCGCCATAGCGAACTGCGGTTGAAAAGTCGATAACAAGCGCCTTGCAATGGCCGATATGAAGATAGCCGTTGGGCTCCGGCGGAAAGCGCGTGTGCACCTTAAGCGCAGGATTTGCCGCGATATCTTCATCTATAAAATCAAATATAAAGTTTGTGGATTCCATTTTTAACTCCTTAAGAAGCGAATGCTTTAATACGTGCAAGAACCGTTTCCCTGCCCAAGATTTGCATAACCTCGTAAAGATCGGGCGAGTTCATTCTGCCGGTTACGGCAACGCGAAGGAACATGCTGACGTCGGCAACCGAGCCCTTGAACGCGCTCGGATCTGCCTTATAAAGCTTCATGTCGGGGCAAAAGCCGTTAGCCGATGCGATCTCTTTTATCTTAGAGAACCAAACGTCCTGCGCATCGTTTTCGTCATAAGCGGCCGCGAAAGCATTGAGTATTGCGCTCACGTCGCTCTTTTCGAAGGTTTTGGGAACAGCATCAACGGGAGCGAAAAGGCCGTTATAGAAGAACGACATATAATTCTTGACCTCGCTCCAAAGCGCGATATCCTTACGGGGCTTTTTGCCGCCTCTGCCGATCGAAAGAATGCGAACGGCATATTCCTTATCGGCTTCGAGAACAGAGGCAAATTCGGGGTCATTCTCCTTTGCCCACGCGAGCGTGAGATCATAAACCTCTTCTGCGGTCATTCGGGAAATTACGTTTTTGGAAACGTCGTTTAATTTATCAAGATCGAAAAGCGAGCCCGAAACGCTCATTTTCTTGGTGGTGAATTTAAAATCCTCAATGGGAGCGTTGGGATTCGCAAGACGCCATTCCTCGAAATTAGAGTTAAGAAGCGTCATAAGATATTCACGAACCGCGGCAACGGGATAGCCCTGAGAATGATAATAGGTCAACGCCGCTTCGGGATCCTTGCGCTTGGATATCTTGCGCTTGTTGCCGTTATCGAGCTTTAATACCTGCGCGGTATGGCAATATTTGGGCATTTTGAAGCCCAATGCCTTGAAAAGCTGAATATGGAACGGCAAAGTGGAAAGCCAGCTTTCATCACGGACAACGTGGGTTGTGCCCATTAAATGATCATCGACGGCATGAGCAAAGTGGTAGGTGGGTATTCCGTCGCTTTTAAGAATAACGTGATCGATATCGTTTTCGGTAACGTCAATGGTGCCCTTGATCTCATCGCCGAATTTAAGCTTGTTGTTTATATTACCTTCGGAACGGAAGCGAAGAACGAAGGCTTCGCCGTTATCGAGCTTTTCTTGGATCTTTTCGATGGGGGCATCGCGCCAGATCGCAAATTCGCCGTAATAACCGGGATTGAGCTTTTCGGATTCCTGCTTTTCGCGGATAGCTTCAAGCTCCTCTTCGGTGCAGAAGCAGGGATATGCCTTGCCCTCGCGAATAAGCTGTTTTGCAAATGTTTGATATATTTCGGCGCGTTCGCTTTGGCGGTAGGGGCCGTAAGCACCGTTATCGCCGTCGATAACCGCGCCCTCATCAAAGATAACGCCCAATTTTGCAAGAGTTTCGATGATTATTGCAATGCCGTTGGGAACGGTACGCTTTGCATCGGTATCTTCGATACGAAGATAGAAAATACCGCCTGTGGTGTGAGCCAAGCGCTCATCGGTGAAGGCGCCGTAAAGGTTGCCGATATGCAAAAAGCCCGTGGGGCTGGGAGCAAAACGGGTTACCTTTGCGCCCTCGGGAAGCACTCTTTTGGGATAGCGCGCCTCGATATCGGCGGGAAGTGTTTTTATATTGGGATATAAAAGCTCGGCAAGAAGTTCGTTATTCATAAATATCCTCCGAATAACATATAACAATAATGAAATATTATATTATAATGCGCCCGATTTGTCAATAGCGGCAGAGCCGCGGAAAATATTTTTCGCAAAACCATATTGACAGCGGCATCGGTTTGTGATAGAATATTGCCAATAAAAGGGAGTAGCTGCACTTTAAAAAAAGGTGCGCGACCGTTCGACATCACGGCATTATTGCCCGGGCGGAAGTTTGATTGCGAGACTTTTATGGCAGTTGCCATAACTGTGCTCGCTTATTTTTTTAGTTTTCGTAAATAAAATTATTTATAAAGTGAGGAACAAGATGAAGCATTATCTTGAACAGATCGAAAATGTGTTTTCGCATCTTCGATCGGGAGCGGGAGGTCTTTCCTCCGAGGAGGCATCGGCACGCCTGAGTGCAAACGGCGCAAATAAGCTTGCAGAGCCGCCCAAGGTTCCCATTTGGAAAAAGTTTCTTTTGCAGTTCGCAGACCCGATGATAATCGTTCTGCTGGTTGCGGCGGTTATTAGCTTTATAACCGCGCTTATGGAGCCCGAGGAATCGCTTGCAGACGTTTTCATCATTCTTTTCGTTGTTGTTCTGAACGCGGTTTTGGGCGTTATTCAGGAAAGCAAAGCCGAAAAGGCCATTGATGCGCTTAAAGCGATGACAAAAGCGAAATGCAAGGTCTTACGTGACGGAAACCTTCGAATTATTACCAGCGAAGAGCTTGTTGTCGGCGACGTTATTTTGCTTGAAGCGGGCGACGCCGTTCCCGCAGACGCAAGACTTATCGAGGCGGCTTCGCTTAAAGCCGAGGAATCGGCGTTAACAGGCGAATCGGTTCCGAGTAATAAAGCTGCCGACACCTTGGTTTCGGAAAACGGCGAGGTTCCTCTCGGCGACCGAAGCAACATGGTTTATACCGGCACGACAATTGTTTACGGCAGAGCCAAGGCTATCGTTACCGCAACCGGCATGGACACCGAAATGGGCAAGATCGCAAAGGCTATAACCGATGCAAGCGAAGAGAAAACGCCGCTTCAGATGAAGCTTGCACAGCTCAGCAAGGTGCTTACCGTTGCGGTTCTCGGCATTTGCGCTGTTGTGTTTGCGATCAATCTTATAACAGCCGATTCGATCGACGCGGGCGTTCTGCTCGACACCTTTATGGTTGCCGTTTCACTTGCGGTTGCCGCTATTCCCGAAGGCTTGAGCGCTGTTGTTACCATCGTTCTTTCGATGGGTGTTTCGAAAATGGCGGGAAGAAACGCCATTATCAGAAAGCTTACCGCTGTTGAAACGTTGGGTTGTACTCAGGTTATCTGCAGCGACAAGACCGGCACTCTTACACAAAACAAAATGACGGTCGTTGAGCACTTTACCGGCAACAAAGACCTGCTTTGCTGTTGTAATTCGCTTTGCAACGATGCAGAGGTTGACGAGCTTGGCAGAGTTACCGGCGAGCCCACCGAAGCCGCACTTCAGCAGTTTGCTTATGAAAACGGCTTTGACAAGAGAAAGCTCGGCACCGAGCAGCCGAGAGTTGCCGAAGCTCCCTTTGATTCCGAACGCAAGATGATGTCGACGATTCATTCTTTGGGCGGAAAGTTCATTCAATATACCAAGGGTGCGCCCGATGTTATTCTTTCGCGATGCACCAAATATATCTCACCCATAGACGGCAAAACACGCGAAATGGATGAAAAAATGCGTGCCGCAATGCTTGCTCACAACAAAGCGATGGCAGATAAGGCGTTGCGCGTTCTTGCGGCGGCATTCGTGATCTATCCCGAGGTTCCCAAGTTTGATTCACCCGAGGAGATCGAAAAGGACATGGTCTTTATCGGCCTTTCGGGAATGATAGACCCTGTTCGCCCCGAGGTTGTCGACGCGGTTGCAAGATGCCGCAACGCAGGCGTTCGCCCCGTTATGATCACCGGCGACCATATCGACACAGCCGTTGCTATCGGCAAGGAGCTCGGAATTATTACCGATGCAAGCCAAGCGCTTACCGGTGCACAGCTTGATGAGATCTCAGATGAACAGCTTTACCGCGATATTGCCAATTATGCGGTTTATGCAAGGGTTCAGCCCGAGCATAAGGTTAGAATAGTTAACGCTTGGAAGAAGCTTGGCTATATTACCGCAATGACGGGCGACGGTGTTAACGACGCACCCTCGATCAAGAGCGCCGACATCGGTATCGGCATGGGCATTACAGGCACCGACGTTACCAAGGGCGTTGCCGATATGATACTCGGCGACGACAACTTCGCAACGATAGTTACTGCGGTTGAGGAAGGCAGAAGAATATATTCCAACGTCAGAAAGACGATTCAGTTCCTTCTTTCTTCTAACCTCAGCGAAGTTTTAAGCGTGTTTATTGCTTCGCTGTTCGGAATGACAGTTTTCAAGCCCATTCACATTCTTTGGATCAACCTTATTACCGACAGCCTGCCCGCGCTTGGTTTGGGCATGGAGCAGGCAGAGGGCGACGTTATGTCACTTCCCCCTCGCGACAGCAAGGAAGGCATTTTTGCGGGCGGTCTCGGAATCGACGTTATTTGGCAGGGTGCTTGCATTTCGGCGCTTACCTTGATTTCGTTCTTTATCGGAAATGCATTCCAAGATGACTTCGGCACTACCATGGCATTTGTTACGATGTCGATGGCCGAGATAGTTCATTCGTTTAATATGCGCTCGCGCGAAAAGAGCGTTTTCAAGCTTACCAACCACAACAAGCTTCTTTGGGCAACGATGGCAATTTCGTTCGTTCTTACTGCGTTGATTATTTTCGTTCCCGCGCTCAGAAACGCGTTCTCGTTCATGCCCATAACCGTTTGGGAATATCTGCTCGCGCTCGTTATCGGTGTGCTTATACTTCCTATTTCCGAGCTGGTTAAGTTCATAAAATCCAAGATGAACAAATAACAAAAAAATCTGCCGCACCAAATCATCGGTGCGGCAGTTTTTTATTGATTGCAATTATCGAACACCCATATTCTGTCGGTTTCGGAGATATCGCTTTTTTTCACGTCTATGAAGATATGATACACCTGTGCATTATCGTCGGTGTGCTCGGTGTTTGCGAGCTTTATTTCTACATAGCCGTTAAGCTCGGTTATATATTCAACGGTTGGTAAAACCTGCTCGTTTGCCTCAACAACAAGCATTATAACGGCATTTTCGCGCAGCCATTCTTCCGAATAGCGCGTTACCCATTCATCGTAAGAAGGAGAACCGCCGAAGCTGCGGTCGGTAACGTAAAGCTCGTTTATATCAGCGTTATAGATGTTTAACAGCTGTATATTGCCGATATAGTTATGGTAAGGATAGATTCCGTCGACACGTTTTTTGTCGGTGTAAACCGCTTTATATTCATAAGCTATTTCTTTGGGACAGACCGAATCGTGATACAGCGCATCGCCGAATTCAAGCAGACGATTACTTCCCTTTTCATATACACCGAAAGCACCGAGCATTGCATAATTCTTATCGCTGTTGAAATCTCTTATGCTTTTACAAAAGCTCCAATATTTAAGCCTTGTGGTCTCGTTACGCATATCGCCGCTTTTATGCCATTTAACCAGCATATAATCATAGCCCTTCGATTTATCGCTTACGGGATTTAAAGAAGCAAACAGCTCGTTATTCTTGGTCAAAACGCTTATTCCGAGCGGGTCAAAATAATAATCGGCATTTTCCTTAACGTTGAAATATATTATATCGTTTTCGCGATATGCTTCGGTAACGGTTATAATATATCCCTTTTCGGATGCATAAAGAAGTTTTCCGCCTTGATAGGTTATCTTTTCGCCGTTTTCCGGAAGCTCAAGCTCGAAGGGATCTATTTTTTCGCCTTTGCTTTCATAGATATCGGCGTTGGGATTTTCTTTTTTGACATAGGCCACAACGTTGCACTTCTTGCCCGAATCGGTAACGAACATTGTGTATTTATAATTATCACCGAGGTAGGCCGGATAAACCGCATCGCAGGTGAAATATTCATTTTCCTTGACCGAATAGACCATAACCTTTTTCGCATCGGCTTTAAAGATATAGATATATCCCTTCCATTCAAGCCAAGAATCGACGTTTTCGGCAAGCGTTACGATTCCGCCGTTGCCGAAAATCGGTTCGAGATACAAATCGGTTTTTCCGTTGCTTGATTGCTCGGCAATAAACTCGTATTGCTCATACACTTTAAGCTCATAATCCTCGACAGCGCTTTCGATATCGTCAAGAAGATGAACCGTTGCTTTATGGGTATCGCGTATTACAATAGCATCGCCGTTTTCGGTAAAACGCACAACGCGTCCCCTTCCTTTAAGCCGAGCACCGCTTTCGGTATCATATATAACCCACCTAAGCGTTTGGGGATCCGCAACGATGCTTTCGCCGCGTCGGTCGGCGATGTGCGCTATAACGTATCTTCCGTTTTCGGAAAACTCGGCGTTTAGCTGTAAAACGAACGGTCCGTTATAAGTCGTTTCGATTTCGATTTCTTGCTCGGTTTTGGTGTTATATACCGAAATGACGCGTTTTTCGAGATCATCGCCGTTGAAGACCTCTTCACCGAGAACGATCTTCTCGCAATCCTCTGAAACGGCTATCACGGTTTTATATGCGGGAAGGGATCTAAGCTCGCCGCTTTTGAGATCGATCATAAACCGCTCTAAATAACCTGTTTCGAAAACCTCGCAGGGAGTTGAAAATATGAGCCGATCGGGGTTTTGACACAGCTTTTCTATCAAAATCAGCTCATCGGGATTGCGGTTTTTAACATTTCTCGATTCAAAAAACGCTTTCGCTTTGTTATATACCCTTTCGACAAGGCTAACCGTTTTTTGCTCATAGATATCATAAACCAAAAACGAATGCTCATATTCGGCAGGCAGATCGTCTTCACCGTAGTAAAGCTCGGCATAGCGGTCGTTAAGCATATTAACGCGCTCTACCCAATAAGGAAGCTCTGCTTCGGTATTTTTCGTAACCGCCGAGGACATGGGCGTTAAATTCAAACCGCCGTTTTGCTGTTTTAAGGTTATTGCGTTTACCTCGAAATCACCCGAAACATACCAATCGGCAACTGAGCTGCATTTGACCGTATTTGAAAACATCGATTGCTCGGGGGTTGATGCATCGGGGCGGTTGAAAGCAGAAAACGCGGTTGTTAAGCACACGAAAAGCGCAAGCGTTGCCGCAATGATAATTATCGATTTTTTCTTGAGCGAGCCTCGTTTTACCGAAACGGTATTGGAAACGAGAGGCCCGGAAAACGCCTTTATACATTTCTCGTCGGGGAGAACAAAGCTATCGGCGCTTGCTTTTAAATACTTTGAAACAACGGATTCAAAGTTTTTGTCATTCATATCCATCCTCCTATTCCTCGCAATATTTTTTAAGCTTTGCCAATGCTCTGCGGTATTTCTTTTGAACGGCGAACAGGTTAATTCCAAGCACAGACGCTATCTCGGAATGAGAAAGCCCGACATATAATTTAAGATTAATAACCGTTCGCTCTTCGGCAGAAAGCCTTTTCATTGCATCTTTTATCAAGAGCATTTCATCGGCCGATTCGTTTGCTCCGACGGCAAATTCAACATCCTCCAAGGGCGAAGTGTCGTTTTGTTTTTTTGCAATATCTATCGCACAGCTTCGGGCGATAGACATCACCCATGCTTTTGGATTCGTTCCGCGGCGGTAGGTATGAGCCTGCTTTAATATCTTCATCATCGTTTCCTGAAGCACGTCCTCGGCATCGGCATTGTTTTTTACGATATTATAGCCAACCGAATATATCATTCTTCCGTATTCGCGATAGATGACCGACAAGGCATTTTTGTTTCCCTGAGCCAATTCGCATATTGCGTTGTCGCACTCTTCGTTCATGGTCGAAAACAAAATCATAATTACCACCCCTTTCACTTAATATAACCGCAAAAGTGAAGAAAAACGGACATGGGTTATGAGATTATTAAAGGAGCTGTTTAGTAACAGCTCCTTTATTCTCATTTATATTAAAGTTTCCATTTCTTTGATAAGATCACCAAACAGCTTCAAAGCCGAATTGATGGGTTCGGGAGAGCTCATATCAACGCCTGCGATCTTAAGAAGCGAGATAGGATCGGTGCTGCTTCCGCCCGAAAGGAAGCGTTTGTAATCGTCAACAGCGGGCTTTCCTTCCTCGAGAATACGCGAAGCTATCGCAACTGCGGCAGAAAATCCGGTTGCATACTGGAACACGTAATAGTTATAGAAGAAGTGAGGAATTCTTGCCCATTCGAGAGCTATACCGTCATCCGAAACCATATCGGAACCGAAATAAAGCTTGTTGAGCTCATGGTATTTAGCAGAAAGTGCGTCTGCCGTGAGGGTCTGACCGCTTTCGGACATTTTGCCCATTTCGAGCTCGAATTCGGCGAACATTGTCTGGCGATAGATGGTGCCCTTGAACTGATCGAGGAAATGATTGATAAGATATGCGCGTTCCTTTTTATCGGTGGTTTTGGAAAGAAGGTGGCGCATAAGCAATATTTCGTTACAGGTCGATGCAACCTCGGCAACGAAAATAACATAATCGCTTGTGCAAATGGGCTGATTATGAGTGCTGTGATAGCTGTGAAGCGCATGGCCCATTTCATGAGCGAGGGTGAACATGCTGTCGAGGTTATCCTTATGGTTGAGAAGAACATAGGGATGAGGACGGCTGTTGCCCGAGGAATATGCACCTCCGCGCTTGCCTTCGTTTTCGTAAACGTCGATCCAACGGTTGTTGAAGCCCTCCTTGAGAAGCTCGACGTAATCCTCGCCGAGAACCTGAAGTGCCTCGAGAACGTTTTCCTTTGCTTCTTCATAGCTTATCTCGGATGCGGCATCGGCAACGATCGGGGTGTAAACGTCATACATATGAAGCTCATCAACTCCCAAAAGCTTTTTGCGAAGCGCAACGTAGCTATACATTTTATCGAGATTATTATGAACCGCTTGAATAAGGTTATGGTATACCTCAACGGGAACCTCGGTGCGATCGAGCGAGGCTTCGAGGGTTGAATTGTATTTACGCGCTTCGGCGAAGAAGCGAAGCTGCTTGAACTGTGCGTCGAGAGTTGCCGCAATGGTGTTTTTGAACTCACCGAGACGGTTATAATAGGTTTCGAAGACCTGCTTACGAAATTCTACGTTATCGCTTTCGAGATAAGGAACAAAGGAACCGCCGGTTAAGGGAAGCTCGTTGCCTTCGGGATCGGTTACCGAGGGGAATTTGAGGTCAGCGTTGCGAAGTATTCCGACGATATTGTCGGGACCGTCTGCCATTTCGCCTGCAGAAGCAAGAAGCTTTTCGCATTCGGGGCTTAAAACATGTGCCGCACGGCGACGAATGCTGTGAATAACTCTGCGATAGGTTTCAAGCTCTTTTTCTTCTTCGAAAAAGCCCTTTAGGGTTTCTTCGGGAATTGCCATAATTTCGGGTGTTGCAAAAGAGCCCGCGCTAGAAATGGCAATATAGGTGCTCATTGCCTTACCGCGAAGGTCCTGATAAAATCCGTTTGCGGTATCTTCATCGCCCTTGCAGTTTGCATAGCCGTAGAAAACCGAAAGGCGAACGTCGATTTCATCCTCAAAGCGCAAAAATTCAAGCAGGCCTGCCGCACTTTCGCCCAGCTTGCCCTTGAATGCGGCGATTTTTCCGGGAAATTCCTTTAATGCTTCGTATTCCTTAAGCCATGCATCGTCGCTTTCGAACATATCGGCAAGGTTCCAGGTGTTTTCAACCGCAACCTCGCTTCTTTTTAAGATCTTCTGTGCCATTTTTGTTCCTCCGATTTATATGATAAAATTATTTCAAAACGCCGAAAACCTCGCCGCTATCCAAATAAACGGTTTCAATAAGGCTTTCGTTAAGCTCTTCGGCAAAATATCGCATTCCCGCATATTCCGCACCGTAATGACCGAGCAACAGCACGGCTTTGTTTTCACCGAGAGCGCAGGCATCGCGAATATACTCAAGATCGCAAACCTCGAATATCTCGCCGCTTATAAACAGATCGCCGCCCGGCTCGCGAAGAAAATCAACGTGCTTTACACCAACGCTTCCCAAGCCGAGATATATGCTTTTAACGGGAAAATCAATATTACCTACTGTTCTTACCGCATCAAGCGAAAGCTTTTCTTTTATAAGCAATCCCAGCTCGCGAGCGGTTATCGGCTCTTTAAGATCATATTTTGAAATACCGAGCCAATCGCGTTCATAGCTCTTTTCGATATTTAAGCCGACCGTGCGGATAAAGCCCTCGTGGATATAATCGGGTGTTGAATCATGACAATGGTCGTGATATCGGTAAACCGTAATTCCGCTTTGCTTTAACAGCTCGAGCTTTTTTATATCATAGCCGAACACGCCTTCGATATTATCCCATGCGCCGAACGAGGGCTCGTGGGTTATGATCATATCAACGCTTTTCTCGACCGCTTTGCGTATAACGTCAACAGTTAGCTTAAAGCACACGCCAACCTTATTAACCGTTTTGCTTTCATCGCCGAAAATCAATCCGTCGCAGGTTTCGGTGCGAATACAATTAGCGCGTTCGAGCACTTTTTGGAAAATTTCGTTTGCTGTCATTATTTCATCCTTATAAAACCAATTACGCAAAGCTTTAAAGCTGCCCTCGAGCCTATACAGGTTTTCGTTTATCTTGCCGCATATTTCAAGACCGAGATGCTTGAGAACAGAAATGGATTTTTCATTTCTTTTATCGGCAAATGCAACCACCCTGCGAATCCGTTTCGGAAGCCTTTCGAGAACAAACCCGTAAAGAGCGCGAAAAGCTTCGCCGCTTCGATGCTCGGGCTTTATTTGTATTTCCTCCATACAAAAAACTTCGTTATTGGTGTAATACTGAAAAAAGCCGATTGCTTCGTTATTGCTTTCAATAAGCACAATGTGGCGCTTTGGGGATTTCATTCCCTCCCCTACGGCATCGCGCCAAGCTTGAAATTCGGTTTCTCGGCTTGATTCAAAAGGCGTTACCGAAGACATATTATCGAAAAGTATATCGAACAAAGGCCTTGCAAAATCCTCGAACCGAGCGTTTTCAATAAACCTGAAATTCATACATACACCTCCGTTCAATTATTTATTATAACACGATAATTTGATAATATCAATACAAAAAGCGACCCTTTCGAGCCGCTTTTCGGATAGTTATGCTTTTTTAGATGAATATGCAACGCCGCCTTCGGAGAAGGTTACACCGATGGGAAATTCATCGCTGTTATAAACAACCGTTGTTTCCTCACACCAAACCGACGCGATATCTTCGGCAAGAAGATCCTTAAGTGCATCAGCGCCAAGCTCTTCGGAAACGAAGCATTCAAACGCCTTTAACGCCGTTTCGGCACAGCCCTTGGTTTTCGACGCAACCAAAAGCTCGCTGTTATTGGTGTTACTGAATCCGTTTGCGGTGTTTATATAGGGGTTCACGATATTTCCGTTTGAATACGTGTAATAGCGGAACCCGTCTCGATCGCTCATCGGATAGTTGCGGAAAGCCACAAACGCCGAAGCGCCCTTGTATTTAACCGCACCCGCGGGATAAATAAGCCTTTCGCGGCAGTTGAAAACATTCATGGAATACTCCTCGCCCGAATTATCAAAATTGCGGGTAAAGCCATCGAAAGAAGTTATATTTCCGTTGGTGTATCCGTTGCTTATCATTGCATCGGCGACCGCATCAACGACAAAAGCGTTTTTTAACCAATAGAGGTCAACAAAGCTTGTTATCTCGTTTTCTTCGGCAAAATCCTGATAAACCTTTGCAACACGAAGCCTTACACGATTGCCCTCGAGGAGCTCAAGCGTGATCATGTCGGGGTTCATTGCATATTTCAATATTTCCAAGCTGTATTCTGCGGCTTCTTTGTTAAGCGCAGGATCGTGAAGCTCTGCAAAGCTGTCTTGCTCGCTTATGCAAAGGCTTTCATGCTCGCTGTAAAGAGGCGCGAGATAGATCAAACGGCTTCCCTCTTCCTCTAACATTTTCAAAGCGTTATAAAGCAGGGGATCGACTTCAAACGCCTTGTTGATATTAGACGAAAGAGTTGAAAGATTGTTTACTCCCTCGAATTCCTCAGTTGCATGGAAAACGCGGTATGCTTTTGTTGCCTCGGCTTGATAAAGAGCCGAAATGGATTTATATTCGGCGGTTGCTTTAACGCCGCTTTTGCCGAGATTGTAGTTGAATATAAGCTCGGATTCGATTTCGGGATGCTTCTCGGTCATTTCAATGGCTGTCCAGCCGTTGTTTTTATTCAACAAGCCGAACAAGCCGATGCCAAGGGCAATAAAGCCGATCAGCAGAAATCCGAGAACTATCGCAAGCCTAAGCTTTGGACGATATACCGAAACCTCGATGTTCTCAACCGGCTTCGGTTTTCTGTTAAACAGACCCATAAACCGATTAAAGAGTTGCTATCAACAGGAACAGCAGGAACAATGCCACTATTCCGCCAAAGGTTGCAAGACCGGCGATAGCACCCTTTTTGCAAGCCTTGAAGTTTCTGATATAATTATGCTTCTTGAATATGAATCCTGCAATAAGACCCAAAATAGGAAGCAAGAACGAACCGATGCTGTAAAGCTTATTTCCGGTATCGTGAAGAGGTGCATCGAGGATCGAATCTGCGCCTGCAACGGTTTGCTCTTCGGTGCTTGCGGCTTCGAGCTCTTCTTCGCTTTCGGCGATGGTTATGGATTTAAGAGGAACGCCGCTTTCGCGGATGCGGGTGTATTCCTCGATCTCTGCGCTGTTACCGTAAACATAATGGTTATGTCCGATACAAACGAGCTCGGGCTGTTCCTTTGAATAATCATGAACCGAAGGATCGTAGGTGAAGAGCACCTTTTTCTTTTCGAGAAGAGGATCGGGTATCGGAATTGCGGAAATGAGCGATCTTGTATAGGGATGAAGCGGGAAATTGAAGAGCTCTTCCGCATCGGCAACCTCGACGATGTTGCCCTTATAGATAACGCCGATTCTGTCGGAAATGAAGCGAACGATCGAAAGGTCGTGTGCGATGAAGAGATAGGTTACGTTGCGTTCCTTCTGGAACTTTTTAAGCAGGTTGAGAACCTGAGCACGAATCGAAACGTCGAGCGCAGAAATAGGCTCGTCGGCAACGACAAGCTCAGGCTCCATTACCATTGCTCTTGCAATACCGATTCTCTGACGCTGTCCGCCCGAGAACTCGTGGGGATAGCGGGTTAGATGCTCGGGAAGCAAGCCAACCTCTTCAATCATTTTTTCGACCTTGCGAACGCGTTCTTCTTCATTTTTAAACAAGTGGAAGTTATAGAGACCCTCGGAAATGATATAGTCTACGGTTGCGCGCTCGTTAAGCGAAGCGGCGGGATCCTGGAAGACCATTTGAATATTTCTGATAACCTCACGATCAAGCTTGCGAGGAAGCTTGCCCGATATTTTAACGCCTTTATAAAAGATTTCGCCCTTTGCGCAGGGATTAACGCGAATAACGGCACGGCCGATCGTGGTTTTACCCGAGCCCGATTCGCCAACGAGCGAGAAGGTTTCGCCCTTATAGATATCGAAGCTTGCGTTTTTAACCGCTTTAACCGCGTTATCACCCTTACCGAAGGTAATATCAACATTTTTTAACGAAAGCAGAATTTCTCTGCCGTTTTCGTCAAGAGGACCGTGTTCGGGCAAATGGCTAACGCGTTTTTTGGTTTCGTTACTGTTTGACAAACCGTTTTCCTCCTTTTAAATGTTGAACGTGCGCTGAAGCTTTTCGTGGATATCCTGAATGATTTCAGGCTTTTCAATCTTGGGCGCACGGGGATCGAGCAGCCATGTTTTTGCATAGTGAGTGTCGGTTACCTTGAACATGGGCGGCTCTTTAAGAGTGTCTACCTTAAGGCAATAGGGGTTTCTGGGCGCAAACGAATCGCCGACGATCTCGTTATAGAGAGAAGGCGGTGTGCCAGAAATGGAATAGAGCTTGGTATTGCGCTCGGCAAGCTGAGGCAAAGAGGAAAGCAGAGCCCAAGTGTAAGGATGACGGGGATCATAGAATACCTCTTCAACGTTGCCAAGCTCGATCATCTGGCCTGCATAAAGCACGGCAACGCGATCGGCAATATTCGCAACGACACCAAGGTCGTGGGTTATGAACACGATGGTGTAGCCGAATTCCTTTTGAAGATCCTTGATGAGCTTGAGGATCTGCGCCTGAATTGTAACGTCGAGCGCGGTGGTGGGCTCATCACAGATGAGTATCTTGGGCTGGCAGGAAAGAGCGATAGCGATAACGATTCTCTGTCTCATACCGCCGGAATACTGGAAGGGATAATCATCGAAGCGCTGTTCGGCATTGGGAATTCCAACCTTTTTCATAAGCTCGAGCGCGCGGGCACGGGCTTCAATCTCAGAGCAATTCTGATGCTTTAAGATTACCGAGGTTATCTGCTTACCGATGGTTATGATCGGGTTAAGCGACGTCATCGGGTCTTGGAAAACGGTTGCGATCTTGCCGCCGCGGATCTGGTTCCAGTCTTTTGAATAGCGAACCTTTGCAAGATTGAGAATGCAAACGCCGTTGAGCACAGATTCGGTCTCATCGATATACTTAACACGGAAAACGACGTTATCGAATATCTCGTTGCGCACGTTTTCATCCATGAGATCAAGGCCCTTTTGCATCGCCTTCTTCATTTCTTTAAGAAGCGCTTTTATAAGCTTTTGACGCTTTACAAAGCCATATCTTCCGACCGAAAGATATATTTCCTTCGCGATGATAAGGTTGCGCGCTTTAACTTCCTGAGATACATCAAAGGAAATTTTTATTTTGTATTCATCTGATAATTTTGCGAGCTTTTCGTTGAACGCATTCTTATATTCCGTATCGGCATCAACGGCAGCCTTGCGCTTTGCAACAAGCGCCTTCTTCTCTGCCTCGAGAGCCTTGATATCGGATTCGTATTCGGAAATAAGCGAAGAAAGTTCTTTTGCACGCGTCTTTTCCTTAGAAGGATCAACGGTCTGCTTTTCGTTGAACGCCTGGGTCTTCTTATAGAGAAGCTCTTTTAAGCGAATGGCGAAGGACTGCTCTTCTTCTTCGGTGAGCGAACGGCGTGCGACATCGTCGGCCTTGAGAGCTTCGATCTCATTGAAAAGCTTTGCGCCGTTTTCAAGCGCGGAATATTCATTAAGCTTTTTGTGAGCGGCGATGATGGCGTTTTTTGCGCCCGAGGTGAGCGCAACCGAGGTTTTAGCAAGCTCTTCATCGTTAAACACGATAGAGCCGTTACTGATAAAACCGTTTGTTTCAAGCATTCCCGCAAAGGTCTTGGTGAAAACCGATTTGCCCGAGCCGGACTCGCCGACTATGGCGATCGATTCGTTTTCGTAAAGATCGAGCGAAATACCGCGAATTGCGGTGAGCACTCTTCCGCGGACGCGGAACTTTACGTGAAGATCCTTAACGGAAAGCAATACTTTTCTGTTATCTTCCATAAGCGCCCTCCCTTACATATGGGTTCTGGGATCGGAAGCGTCACCCAGATTTTGTCCGACGACATAAAGAACGACGGTTATGATGGAAGCGATAGCAACGGGAGCCCAGAATTCGATTTCCCAACCGGGAGTTACCATTGCAACCTGAGCGGATTCGATAAGCTTACCCAACGACATATCCTTTAAGCCCATTCCGATATAGGAAAGGAACACTTCATAGGAGATGTAGGAGGGGATTTCGGTTGCGGCAAGGGTTACGATAACCGATGTCATGAAGGGAAGAATATTCTTGAGCGCGATTCTCCAAATCGGTGTTCCGAGACAGCGCGACGCGAGGTTATATTCCCTATCACGAATGATAATAACCTGAGTTCTGATAAAATAAGCAATCGACAGCCAACCCGTTACGGTGAGCGCGAATACCATTGACCAGAAGCTTGCCGACATGATAAGCACAACGACCGAGATCAAAAGAATATAGGGCACGTTTGCAACTATGTTATAAACCTCGATCATGAAGATATCGAACTTTTTGGAGAAGCCCCAAACAGCACCGATAACAACGCCGATAACCATGTTGATAACAGCACATATAAGCGCAAGAGTTACCGAAATGCTCGAGCCATACCAAATAGCATCGAAGGTAGATTCACCCTTTGCACCCGAGCCGAGAATCCAATGAATGTTCTTACCGAACATTTCCATTGCGGCAGAGGGTGTTAAGTGCTTGGCCTCGCCGTTCATGAGGTTGATGTAAGGATCGACCTCGGCATCATAGCCGATAACAGCGGGATAAACATAGGTGAAAATAAGTATAACGGCAAGAAGCGAAAGGACAAATATGTTGATCTTCTTGCGGAAGAAAACACGGAAAACAGACTGCCAATAGGAATAACGAGGTGCAGTTATCTTTTCGGAATCCATAAAGTCGTGCTCGACGGGAGCAAAAAGCTCTTCATCGGACATACCGAACTCCTGAAGATCGATCTTCTGTTCGTTCATTTATCCTTACCTCCTTTTCGCTGTGAAGTTGATTCTCGGGTCTACCATCGACATAAGAAGATCGCCGAGGATGATAGAAACAACCGAAAGCAAGCCATAGAAGAGTGTTACGCCGACGATAACGCCGTTATCATAAGCGTTGATCGCGTTGGTGAGCAGGTTACCTGCACCGGGAACGACGTAAACGCGCTCGGTTATAATTGCACCTACCAATGCGCCGAGAATGCTTCCGGGGATACCGTGAACTATCGGTATCATAGCATTTTTAAGAATGTGCTTGCTGAATATCTCGCCTTCGGAAAGACCGCCCGAACGTGCAAATTTTACGTAATCGGAGTTCATTTGGTCGATGATATAGCGTCTTAACCATTTCATAAGGTTTGCAACCGAAGGAAGCGAAAGCGAAATGATGGGAAGCACATACATCTTCCAGCTTGCGTCATCAACGCTGAACGTTGTCGGCAAGCCCATGCTGCCGCCGATCGCCTTGAACATAAAGATATATGCAAGCGAAGGAACGGCAAGAATGAACACGATATAGAAGGTTCCGAGATGGTCGATGAACTTGTCCTTCTTAAGAGCCATTAAGGTTCCCAAGGGAATGGCAAGAAGATAGGAAAGGATGACCGAGATTATACCTATAACAAAGGAATATCCGACTCTGGAAAGGCCGTTTTTATGAGTTGTTACAACAGTATAATCGTCGACATAATACTGCTTTGTAACTGCGGTTCCTTTTTCAAGCGAACCCGCCATATATGTAGCACTATGAATATTATCGGCAGTTTCTTCAACAACACCGCTGGGATAGGTTACTACACTTTTAACAAACGAACCTTGAGAGGTGGTCATCGTATCAAAAACGTCGATACCGCGGTTAACGCTGTAGGAGGTACCGAGGTTGATTTTTACCAAATTCTGATGAATGTACGGGAACTGATCATCAAAGTATAAAAGATACTTGTGTTTAGTTCCGTTGCCCATAATAGCAGGCGAAAATTTTTCGCCGCCATAGGCAGGGTCGTAGAGCGTGAAGGAAATGCCGCGATCTTCGATATCTTGCTCTACATAATCGATATCGTCAACGCTGATAAGTCCGCCGAAATAATCAACAAGTCGGTTGATCAGCGGAATATCTTTATACGCAAAGAGACGGGGTTCACCGCCCTCATGGTATTTTTTGGTCTTGCCCTTAAGCTTACCGGGCAAGCGCTCGATCTGATAGCCATCGGCTTCATATTTTTCGATAAATTTTTGAATATACGGAGCAGCGGTTTCGCTGTCTTTTTCTGCGGTTGCGCCGAGCTTTGCGATGTCGCTGTATTCTTCTTGGGTTATCTCGCCCGCCTTGAGAAGCTCCTGAACGTAATCTGCATAAGGAACGTAATCAAGATATCCGTACTTTTCCCACTGCTGATACATATAGGTGTCTTTTGAGTTATGTTTGAGCTTCGAGAAATTAGGATCTCCGGCAAAAATGAGATCTTTTTCAAGGAACGAATATATAAGAAGCATTACGATAGCGACGACGACAGCCAATGAAAGCAAACCGTGCAACAGGCGCTTTAATAAATATTTCGTCATTGCAATCCCCTAATTAATACATGATAGAGGAAGGAACAAAAAGTCCTCCCTCTACCATATTTTCAAAGTTTAGTTAAAACTTCGGTGATAAATATTAATTTTTATTAATAAATACCAAGGCTCTTAACCATGTAGCCAACGTAGTCGGGAAGCATGGTGTCGAGGTAGGTCTGAGGATCACCGTAGTCAGGGCCCCAACCGGAAACGTCTGCGATGGTGTAGTTCATATCAGCGCCGGAGGTAGGATAGTATGCAGCGTTGTACCAATCGCCGCTGGTGGGACAATCGAGAAGGTTAACCTTAACCTTGCCGCCAAGAACGGTCTCGATAGACTGCTTGTAAGCGTTGGAACGGTTGGTGTAGCTTTCGTTGCCGGACCAGTAGGGAAGGTCGATCTGAATGGGGTTCTCAGCAGAAACTTCGATACCGATAGCAGCGAGTTCTTCGATAGCCTTGTTGAGTTCTGCAACTGCATTTTCAGCGTTGTACCAGCCGTCGAAACCGTCGGTGGAGCCTACGCCGTCATCTGCAGCGGGATCCCAAACCTTGATCTTAACGCCGTCTGCATCGATCTGATCCTGCATGATCTGGCCATACCAGGTGCCTGCGGGATAGGTCTTGTCGGTGCCGTTGATGGAAACGGTGGTCTCTTCTTCGAGAGATACGAAGGTACCGGGAGTGTAGGAGTTTCTGAGGGAGTTGAGCTTGAGCTCTTCGCCCTGAGTCTGAGCATTGTAACCGCCTCTGTCAAGTGCCATGTTAAGAGCGCGACGGAAGCTTGCGTTACGGATAGCTGCGTTGGTTCTGAGAACATCTTCTTCGGTCATGGGAGAAACTGCCATGTTTTCATCGTTGAAGTTGTGAAGAGTAGCTCTGTCGAGGTTGTAGAAGCCCATGAAAGAGGTTGCGTCAGTAGAAGAGATATAGGAATAGGGCTCGAAGTAGTTTTCGGTTCTGGAGAGTTCGATGGTGGAAGGATTGAGTCCGGCACCATCGAGAATGCCTGCCTTACAGTCTTCATAGGTCTTGGTAGTATCTTTACCGTCGTTGAAGAGCCAGGTGAGAGTCTTGATGTTAACGTTATCCTTGTTCCAGTAAGAATCGTTAAGAACAAACTTAATGGTGCTTTCTTTGGTGAGGTTCTCAACAAGGTAAGGACCGCAGTATGCGATGTTGTCGGGAGTCTTACCGTAGTTGTAATCTTCAGCTTCAGCGTTGAAATCAGCGCCGAACTTACCGCCCTGTGCTACATAGTATTCCTTGTTCATAGGAGCAAAGCAGTTGTAGCCGAGCATGGTGAGGAAGTAGGTGGGGTTGCCGATGAGGGTGTATTCGAGGGTGTAATCGTCGGTAGCCTTAACGCCAACTTCTGCGAAATCGGTGATGTCGCCTGCGATGTATTCGCTTGCGTTAACGATAACGCCCTGAATAAGGTATTCGAGACCGCCTTCAGCATCCATCATGTGCTGCATACCGGTAACGAAGTCGTTAGCGGTGAGATCAGCAACTTTTCTGCCCTGGCTGTCAACCCAGATCTGACCTTCACGAATCTTGAAGGTGTAAACGGTGCGCATTTCATCGCCTTCGCCGGTGGTGGTAACGGTGTGGCTGAGAGCGAGAGCGGGCTTAAGAGTGCCTTCTACGTCATATTCGTAGAGACCGTCATAGGTGTTAACGATAGCTTCGGAGTCTGCTGCCATGGAGGTAGCGAGAGCGTCCCAAGTCTGAGGATCGGAAGAGTAAGCGATGGTGTAGGAATCCTTGGTGGTGTAGCCCTTCTCGGTGAGGAAGGTCTTAACCCATGCAAGGTATTCGCCCGTGCCCTTGAGCTCGTTGTACTTAACCTTCATCTCAGCTCTGTCTTCAGCCTTGATGAGATCGGTTGCAACGATAGCATCGTGGAATCTGTCGGAGTCGTTGCCCCAAAGCATAGAGGGAACGGTGTAGGGAGCTACTCTGGAGATAGCATAGTTACCGCCACGGGTAGTAAGGGGAAGCATAACGCCGGACTCAAGAAGTTTTGCCTCTGCGATTGCCATGAGAGCAAATCTCTTGGAAAGACTGTCGGTTTCTGCTTTTGCAGCCTCGTAAGCTTCGAGGAATTCGCCGAGAGCTTCGTTATAGATAGCCTCGTAACGTTCGTCGCCTTCGAGATCAGCGAAAGGATCGGTGTAAACAACTTCTTCGGTGGTGGAAGATGTGCCCGAAGTGTTGCTTTCGGTTTTGGAAGTTTCGGTGCCGCTGTTGACGCAGGAAGTGGTGGTGATAACTACAGCCACAACCATGAGAGCAGCGAGAAGCATCGAAAGAATCTTCTTGCTCATTGAAATAAGCCTCCTTAAAAAATATAAATAATATGAGCTGCGAGTTTATACCGCTTTGACGGCGAGTTTCCCGACTTGAATTTGCGCGAACGCAAACCACCGCAAAGTAGTACGGATAGTATTATACAATTAATTTGCTTATTTGTCAATAAAAAGTTCAAAGTACGAATATTTTATCGTTTTACGCTTTGTTTTGCGGTATTTTTTAATAAAAGCGGTTATATTTTTGCGTTTTTAAAGCAAAAAGCTTGTTTTGACATTCACGCAGATATATGATATTATATAACAAACGGCAAAAAGTTATTTGGAGAAATAAAAATGGAAAAAATTAAAATTGCGATTCTTGATGCGGCAACGCTCGGCGAAGATATCGACCTTTCGGGATTTGACAGCATCGGAAAAACGGCCGTCTATTCCCTATCGCCGCGCGAAACGATCGCAGAAAGAATCGGCGACACAGACGTTTGCGTTATAAACAAGGTTAAGCTTGATGCAGAGGTTTTGAAGCACTCGAAGGCGTTGAAACTTATTTGCGTTGCGGCAACCGGCTATGACAACATAGACACTGAATATTGCAGGCAAAACGGCATTGCCGTTTGCAACGTTGCGGGATATTCGGCGAATTCGGTTTCGCAATTAACGCTTGCGATGGTGCTTTCGGCATCGGTCAATCTTAACGTTTTCAGAGAATCGGTCGCAAGCGGAAGATATTCAAGCGGCAACGTTCAAAATATTTTAACTCCCGTTTACCATGAGCTTGCAGGAAAAACCTGGGGCATAATCGGATATGGCGGAATAGGTAAAAAGGTTAGCGAAGCGGCAAGAGCGCTCGGCTGCAAGGTTATCGTTAACAAGCGAACTCCCGTTGAGGATGCCGAGTGTGTTTCGCTTGGCGAGCTGTTGGAAAGATCGGATATTATAACAGTTCACGTTCCTCTTAACGATTCGACGAAAAGAATGATCGGTGAGAATGAATTTTCGGCGATGAAGGACGGCGTTATTGTCGTTAACGTTGCGCGCGGTGCCGTTTTTGACGAAGAGGCCGCCGCGAAGGCGGTTGAATCGGGCAAGATCGGATTTCTCGGCTGCGACGTATATTCAACCGAGCCGATGCCCAAGGAGCACCCCTTCTATCGCATTAAAGAGCGAGAAAACGTTTGCCTTACACCGCACATGGCTTGGGGCGCCTTTGAGGCAAGAGAACGCTGTATGAACGAAATATGCGAAAACATACGTGTTTATTATAAAGGCGGAAGCAGAAACAGAATCGTTTAAAGTCCGATTATCAGTATATGCAAACAAAAAACGAGAGGTTTTCACCTCTCGTTTTTTTCGGATTTAATTATTCGGCAACGGTTACAGAAGTGATGTGGGGGTTAGCGCCCTGATACCAGTAGAGGAAGCCTTCCATATCGATAACGTCGCCGATTTCAAGAGCTTCAACAGCCTTGTAAACGTCGGTGTCTTTACCGCAGAGGTAAGACTCAACGCAGAAGTTATAGGTTGCACCGTTGATGCTTACGTTGAAGTAAAGGTCGTTGCCCTGTTCGCCCGAGCCATCCCAGTTGTAAAGGAATGCAACGTCGTTGCCCTCGGCATCCTTGGATGCTGCAACGGTCATACCCTTGAAGGATACGAATTCGTTTTGATGCTTGATGAGATCGTCGGTGCCGAGAAGTGCGGTAACGTCGAGAGCATCAGCGATGAAGGTATCAGCGCCTTCGATGAATTCGAAGGTAGCGCCGGAAGCAACTTCTACTTCGCCTTCCCATTCGGTCTTGAAGCCTTTAACGCGGATCTTGGTGCCGGGAATGAGCTTTGCAGCGTCTTCTTCGGAGCAAGCGAGCTCATAGAGGAAGTAAGCGCCGTCTTTATCCTGACAGTAAACGGTGATCTTGTCTTCCCACCAGGACTGATGTGCCTGAACGTATGCTTCGATAACAACTTCGCTTTCGAGTTCAGCGGCGATGTATTCTTCATAGGTCATAACGCCGTTGTCTTCAGCCTCGGAGGAAGCATCGGAAGATTCTGCATCGGAGGATTCTGCAACAGAAGACTCTGCAACGGAAGATTCAACCGCAGAGGATTCGGCAACAGAAGAAGTTTTCGAGGTTTCATCGTTATCGGTGCAAGCTGCAAATGCGGCAACCATAACGAGAACCAACATCATAGCAATGATCTTTTTCATTTTTTTACTCCTTTTTAATTCTGCTTGAAAATCGTATACTTATTTCATTATACCGCAAAATGATTTAAAATCAATGTATGAGTTATAGATTTTACTTTACTTTTTCCTTTTTGTTTTGTCTATAACGACATATATGCCCATTCCGATCCAGCAAACGCAAAGCGCAGCAAGCAAAGCGACAGAGCCGTTGGGCAAATCGCCGAAGGATACCTTATCCGACGAGGTTTGGATCTGATCGAGGCGATAAAGCGAAATCACCTCGTCGTAAAGCGCGTTAACGTCGAGCTCCTGCTTACGTCTTACGCCCTTGTTGACGTTTTCGATAAGCTGACCCGCGGCGTTACGAAGCGAAGCCGAGCCGTTGAAAACGGGCGTTACAAAGGTGTTATCGGTATTTTCGAGAAGAAGCTTAGCTGCATCGAGCTTAATTTTGTAATAAAGCTCGTTATCCTCGCCCGCGCGGGAGAGATAATCGAGGTATTCATCCGATTTTTGTGCCTTTTCGGTTACGGGAACGTAGCCCTCGGTTTGAGAATAGGCTATCTGAACCTCGTTGGTGAGCATGAACTGCATGAACAGCCACGAGGCGAGAACCTCCTGCGGATCCTCTTTATTAAAAATGCACATCGAAGGACCTTGCGAGATCATTTTGGGGTCTTCGGGATCAAACTGAGGAATACTCATTACGACCGTTTCGAACTCAACCAGCTTTTCCTCGGGGATATCAACGAGCGGTGCATCGGTGCCCATCCAGGTTGCACCCGCGGTTGAATCAATAGCGAAGATGCATTGACCCGCATTTAGATAGTTTGCGGGATAGCCACTTCGCTTGAAGGTATCGAATGCGCCGGTTGCCGCGTGCTCTTCAACGGTTTTTAAAATCTCGGCAGTGGTATCGTTGAACAGCTCAACCGAGCCGTAGATATCGGAATATCCCGCGCCCTTCTGCCTGAGCATCTGTATCATCATATTATCGGTGGATTTATAGATGAACGGAAGCATGGTCTTTTGACCGTTCACAGCGAAGTTGCCGTTTGCATCCTTTTTCATCGCCGCCTCGGAAACCTCCCAAACGAAATCCCAAGTAAGAGTTTCGGGAAGGGTGAAGCCGAGCTTTTCAACATAGGTCTTGTTGATATAGCAAGCCTCGGTAGAACGCATATACGGAACGGCATAATAATAGCCGTTAAATGCGCATTCCTCGAGGAATTTGGGAACTATCTCGCTTTCCTTGGGGCTCTCGAAGCGAACCTCGCTTCCGCCGAGACCGTATTTTGCATCGTCGAAGAGCTCGTCAAGCGGAACAACGGTATCCTTGCCGGTTAAGTAGGTTGCTATATGGTCGGGATAGGTTATGCAAACGTTGGGAGTCGTATCGGTGGAAATATTTGTTATAACATCGTTATAGATCCTGCCGTAATCGGTGTAGAGCTTAAGGTTTACGGTTATATTCGGGTATAGCTCTTGAAAATCGGCGATCGCCTGCTTATAGATATTTACCTGAGCGATATTGGTGTCGTTTTTCGCCCAGAAGGATATTTCGTATTCGCGTGAGGTATCGAAGCTTTCGGGAACGGAAAACGCGACGCTGTCTTCGGTGCCGTGGCAAGACGCGATCGGCAGAACGGTGCAGAGAACGAGAAGCAGAGCAATAAGCTTTTTCATCCCTTCATTCCCCCTCTCGAAACGCCCGCCATGATCTTTTTGCGGAAGATCAGGAAAAGAACGATAAGCGGAACCGAAATGACAACGACAGCAGCCATCATTGCAGGGATGTTTTCCCTACCGAAGCCGTTTTCGCGAATTTCTTGTATTCCGTTTGAAACAAGAAAATATGCCTGATCGTCGGTTACCAAGCGCGGCCAGACGTAAGAGTTCCAGCACTCGATAACCTTAAGTACCGTTACGGTTATAACCGTGGGCTTACATATAGGCAGCATAACCTTAAGAAGATAGCGAAGGTCGCTTGTGCCGTCGACCTTGGCGGCATAATAGAGCTCGTCGGGTATCTGCGAAAAATTTTCTTTAAGAAGATAGATATAAAACACCGATGCAACAGAAGGAAGTATCAAGCCGAGAAAGGTGTTTCTCATATCCAGATCGGTTATTGTTACGTAGTTGGTTATAACAACAAGCTCGCTCGGGATCATCATAAGCGAAAGGAACAAAGTGAAAACAAGGTTTTTGCCCTTGAATTCAAGTCGTGAGAACGCAAACGCAGCCAACACCGTAACAACAAGCATTATTGCAGTTGTTGCAAGCGTGAAGATAAGCGTGTTTACAAAATAACCGCCGAGGGGAACAGCCGTGAATGCATCAACATAGTTCTGAAGCGTCGGCGAAAAGGTTATAAGCTGAGGCACCCATTCGGAGTTGTATGCCGCATAGCTTTTAAGCGAGGTTAAAATCATCCAATAAAACGGGAAAAGAACCACCAAAGCCCAAACAGCAAGAAGGATATATATAACCGTATTAAGCGCCCTTTTACGATTTCGGGCGGCTTTTTCTATTTTTTCATAATCCATGTTCATACCGCCTTTTTAATAATGAACGTGCTTTTTACTTACAAGAAGGTTAATGCAGGTTATGGTAAGCACGATAACAAAAAGGATTATAGCCGCGGCGGACGCATAGGAGGGGTAACCGCCCGAGGTGCCGTAAAGCATATCGTAGATATATCCTACGATCGTATTCATTTCAGCGGCGTTAAGGTCGGTTCCGAAAAGCGCAACGGCATCGGAATATGCCTTGAACGCGCCGATAAAGCCGGTTATTATAAGATAAAAAACGGTCGGCGATATCATCGGAAGCGTTATCTTTCTGAAAATGCGCCATTTCGACGTTCCGTCGACCTTGGCGGCATTATAGTAAATTTCATCAACAGAGGCAAGCGAGCCCGTGAGAATAAGAATCTTAAAGGGCATTACCACCCAAACGGTATAGATGCACAAAACCAGCATTTTTGCCCAATAGGGTCCGCTGATAAAATCGATTGCCGAAATACCGAACCAGCTCAAAACCGTGTTTACCAAGCCGTCGGAATAGGGTGTTTGCTTGAAAAGGATCATAAAAACGAGGCCGACCGCCAGCGTGTTTGTTACGTAAGGAAGAAAATATACGGTTTGGAAAAGGTTGCGAAGCTTTTGTATCGAGCTGAGTGCAACCGATATAAGCATTGAAAGCGCTGTTGAAACGGGAACCGTTATGATAACGAGAATAAAGGTGTTTTTCAATGCCTGAAGAAAATAAGGGTCGTGAAGAACATAAGAAAAGTTATAGCTTCCCACGCCGAAATAGGTTTGCGAGGCATAGTTATAGCCCTCTTCAAAGGAATATATCAACACGTCGATAAGCGGATATACCAAAAAGAAACCGAGAAACAGAACCGCGGGCAGCAAATACAGCCACGCTTTCAGATTATTGTTTTTCATTCCATTTCACCTTTTAAAAGAGTCTTTCGCCGTTTTCTTTCTTGAAAACATAAACCTTATTGCGCTTTAGAGAAAAGCGAACGGTTGCACCGTTAACGGAAGCAAGGTTTTCCGAGCCGACGATAGCGCGGATGACCTCATTTTGAGATTCCTTATGCGTTGCCACAACGCTGATATCTCTGCCCATTACTTCAACACGCTCGAGATCGCAGGTGAACACGCCGTTTTTGTCGACAACAAAGCCCTCGGGGCGAATTGCGGCAACGACCTCGCCCTCGGCAATGTTTCCGACATTGAGAACCGCTTCTTCCCCTATGAAAAGCTTGCCCTCTTTGACAGCCGCATTAAAAACGTTAATGGGAGGCGTTCCGAGGAATTTTGCAACGAAAAGGTTTGCGGGCTCATCATAAACCTCTTGGGGCTTGCCTATCTGATGAACCACGCCCTCTTTCATAACGACGATAAGGTCGGATATCGACATTGCCTCTTCCTGATCGTGAGTTACGAAAATCGTGGTTATACCGGTCGAGCGCTGAATTCGGCGTATCTCCTCGCGTGTTTGCAGGCGCAGGCGGGCATCAAGGTTGGAGAGCGGTTCATCAAGAAGCAGAATTCGGGGGTTCTTAACAAGTGCACGGGCAATCGCAACGCGCTGCTGCTGTCCACCCGAAAGCTCAGCGGGCTTGCGGTCCATAAGCTCGTCTATCTGAACAAGCCTTGCCGCTTCAAGCGCCATTTCCGCCATTTTTTCCTTCGAAAGCTTATCCTTGCCCTTTAGGTTTTCCAAAGGAAAGGTTATGTTTTGCTTAACGGTAAGATGAGGATAGAGCGCATAGTTTTGAAAAACGAGACCGACGCCGCGATTTTCGGCGGGAAGGTCGGTTACGTCGTCATCGCCGAAGAATATTTTTCCGCTTGTGGGCTTTTGAAGACCCGAAAGCAGATTAAGCGTTGTTGATTTTCCGCAGCCCGAGGGGCCGAGCAAGCCGATAAGCTGACCATCGGCGATTTCGAAATTGAAATTGCTTACGGCAACAACCTCTTTGGGTTGCTTTTTATTACGGCTCGGATATATTTTTGTAAGGTTCTGCAACGTTACTTTCATAATGCGTTTATCCTTTCGCAAGCGGATTTTATTTATTATATACCATTTATTTCTTTATTTCAAGATTTTTCGTTATAATCAAAACCGCTATTCTTAATTAATTATTGTTGCAAAAACAAAAAATTGCGGTTATAATAAAATAAAGTATATAAATAAGAAAAGGTGTTGAAATGAAAGTTAAAAAGCTGTTTCTTTTTTCTCTTGCATCGCTGATGTGCGTTTCTTCCCTCTCCGCCTGCAACAAAAGCACAGATGAATCTTCTGTTGCTTCAGACACGAGCTTGGAGGTTTCGGTTGAGGAAAGCAAAGAGCCCGAAAAGGTTTATCCCGAATATTGGGGCTATTCCGACTATAACATAACCGAAAACGTCGGTGCGCCCGAAGAGATAACCTCTTATGAAACAAAGATCACAAGAAAGCCCACCGCAAGCGCATGGGGTTATATTTCGGAATATCTTTTCGAATGCGAAACCGATGCGGGCAGGCTTTATACGACCTTTCAGGAGACCAAATGGGGCACCTTTAACATAGGAATGTATTACCTTATCGACAAGAACGGCAAAAAGCATCAGCTTGTTGAGGGCTATACCGATCTTGAATACGTTCATATTGCAAACGGCGTTTGGTCGGGCGGAAACCACGGCAACGAGGCGCTTATGTCGCTTGAGCTTTATAACGGCGAGACCGGCGAAAAGATCGAGCTTAAAAACAACGAATCCGCAACAGTGAACGTGCTTCACATTATCGAAAAGACCAAGCTTTTGTGTCTTCCCAACCCCACAAGCGTGCGCGATGATATTTCGGGCTACACCGAAAACGACGTTTATGCCGAGGTTACCCGAAAATATACCGTTACCGGTCCGCAGATAAAGCTTAACGTCGACTATAAATACGTTAAGGACACCAACATGAGCAGATCTTATAACTGCATGTTCCCCATTACCAAGCAATATGGGCTTACCTGCGAAATGTATAACAACAAAGGCGAGCTCGTTAACAAGATAGTTACCCCGAAGGAAAATTCAAACTACAAGGGCGACAACAACGAAAACAACAAGGCAACGCGCGCAGTCATGTATGGCTACGAGGACCCGAGATATCAGTTTGACGTTCGAGTTAACACCGTTTTTGATTCGCTTGATAATTTCAGAGGCGATTACAAAACCGCGTTTTGGGATATGAGCACAAGCAACAAGCTTTATTTCACCAAATTCAGCAACGCTTCGGTTACCCCGATCAAAGCGGGCGGAGAATTCCACACCGAATGTATTTGGCTGTTTAAGTTTGTGCCCGACGCCGAATAATAACAAAAAGTCCCTTATCAAAAGGGACTTTTTTGTTATTGATTTAATTCAAATATGCTTAGTCGTTCGTGTTCGAAGCGTTGATTTCATAAGACACAAACCAGTCATCCAATTCCATCGGATAGATCTCGCCGTTGTTGACCTTTTCGAGCAAATCCATGAATTCTTCGGAACGGTTATATACTTCATCAAGCTTAAAGTTTATTACAATCTCGCCGGTGTGAAGCTTTTCGTTATGGCTTTTAAAATAATTCAGTCTTTCTTCTATTCTTTCTTCCACAACTTTTCTCGGGACATTCGTTTCATAAATCGTTTGTGCAAAAGATAAATGATTCATTTCGTTTATGCCACCGCCATATTTATTTGAGATATAATCCTGAACGTTCCACATAACTTGTTTCGCTTCCAAAATATGTCTGTACTTATTGTAATAATCGAGATACCAATTACATGCATCCTGATATTCCCAATCGAAAAGCACGTCAATATCATGATACATACTGTAGTAATTACTATAATTGTAATATAATCTTTTAAACTCTTCTTTATCCGCGTTGAATTGTCTGAGAAACATAACAATGTTTTTGTTTTTATAAGGTTCGGGATCAGTTCCCTCAAAATCGTCGGATATAATTTCATCCGGGTTATGAATATTGCACTCGAATTTATATTCGTCCGGTGTTTCGGAACGATACCAGTCCTGAAGCTCATCATTAGTCATTATAACCACACCCCGGTCTTTGAGAAACTCTTCCGTGACTTCTCCCATATAACAATCGGAAAAACTTACAGACGGCACATCAATATAATGAAACCAATTATCTTGAAAGTTAGCACCATGGTCGCATACAAGATAACCTTCCGCCCGACTCTGCGGTTCAAAAACATAGGGCAAGGAGGACTCATCAGAGGTTTCATCCGAGGTCTCAAAGGAGGTTTCGTCCGAAACGGAGCTTTCGGTTTCAGAGCTTTCGGTTTCGGTTGAAGAATTGCTGTTTATATCATCGGAGACGATAACCGACGATTCGTTTGCGGAAGAGCTATTCTCGGAATCAGTCGATTCGTTGCACGCCACAGCCGTTAACATCATCAATGCAATGAGCAAACATATTAATTTTTTCATAATAATTCTCTCCTTTCAATTTGTGTTGTTTTGAATATACGGATTGCGGGCTCACTCGTTCGAGTTCTACCGCATGAATAGTGTAACATATATTCTACTCTACGTCAAGTAGTTTTGCGTAATAGTATCAAATTGTTTAAAAATCCGCAATAAATAAAAAGTCCCTTTTGGTAAGGGACTTTTTTCATATTCTATTTTTGTTTGAGTAATAAGAAAATGTCGTTTTCGTCGGCTTTGATTATTGGTTTGGATTATTGAATAAATCGTTAGCTTTTAGTGAAATCGTTCGCTTCGCTCACGGTGAAATAATTCACTTTGTGAATTGTGAAATTTGATGCTTACGCATCAAGTGAAATGAAATAAATCTACTCACGCCCGCAGGCATTTCACACGCCGCAGGCGTATTTCACGCACGAAGTGCATTTCACAAATCCCGCAGGGATTTATTTCGCTGAAAAAGACCTTGTCTTTCGACAAGGTCTTTTTCTGGTGGGGGAAGGTGGATTCGAACCACCGAAGTCAGTGACAACAGATTTACAGTCTGCCCCCTTTGGCCGCTCGGGAATTCCCCCATTTTAATATTAAATTGAACTGAGCATTGTTGGTGTTTGGAGCTGGTGAAGGGAGTCGAACCCCCAACCT
>JAFSGD010000015.1 GCA_017434845.1 Clostridia bacterium | reverse complement strand
TTTTGGAGCGGATTACGGGGTTCGAACCCGCTACCTCCACCTTGGCAAGGTGGCGCTCTACCAAATGAGCTAAATCCGCACGTTGCGGAGCAAGAACGAGGCGCTCTGTTACAAAGGAGATTGTTGGCGATTCGGATGGGACTCGAACCCACGACCTCCGCCGTGACAGGGCGGCGTTCTAACCAACTGAACTACCGAACCGTATTGGCCGCGTCAGCGCGCTTGACTATAATACCACAACGAAAAGCATTTTGCAAGGGGTTTTTCAAAAAAAGTTGAAATTTTTTTCGTCCGTTTTGCGCAAAGCCGAAAAAACCCTTATTTTTAAAGGCTTTTCGGCTTTGAATGCATTGAAAATTTTTAAAAATTTCGGTTAATTGCGGGCTATATTCCCTTTTCTTCGATGATTTTATCTAAAATTTCCGCCGCATCGCCAACAAAACGGCAACAGGGGCGAACAGCATAATACTCGGGAGTGCGCTCTACGGGATCGCTGCCCTTGGCGTTTGCAATGCCGTTCATCAATTCGCCGCAGTTATATGTTGAATGGATCGACTTGAACTCCTCGGCGATACGGCGAACGGTTGCATAGTGCTCTGTCTTCTTTTTATTATCGTTAACGTCACAACCGCCCCAAAGCATACCCGCAACCATAAAAGCACCGCTGCAGGCACCGCACACCTCGCGAAGCTTGCCCATTCCGCCGCCGAACGAAGAAGAAAGCTTCAGCGCGGTTTCGGCGGGAACCCCGGTTACATCCTCAAACGCCGCGAACACCGCCTGCGCGCAATTACAGCCCGAATTAAAAAGCTGTTCAGCCTTTTCTCTGTGTTTCATAAACGCCTCCGAATTGATTTTTTATTTATTTTACGCTTATTTTTTGAATTGTCAATACAAAAACGAATAAACAATTTCGTTAAGGCAAAAATAGTTCAGAGGTGAAAAGAATGACGGTTATAGTTACAAGAGCGTTTATTTTTTATGTTTTTTTAACGCTGATGATGAAGCTTATGGGCAAGCGGCAGATCGGTGAGATGCAGCTTTCGGAGCTTGTTACAACGGTTTTGCTCTCTGAGCTTGCCGTTTTGCCGGTTACCGACACCGATATTCCGCTTCTTCACGGGCTTGTTCCGCTTATTCTTATTTCTTCTATCGAGGTCATTCTTTCGTTTGCAAGCCGAAAGAGCAAGCGTTTTTTGATTTTTTTGAACGGAAACCCGATAACTCTTTATGAAAACGGAAAATTCAACGAAGGCAATCTCACCAAAGCGCGCGTTTCCTCCGAGGACGTCGAGGCGCAGGTGCGCATAAACGGGTTTGAAACGCTCGGCGAGGTAAAAAAGGTTATTCTTGAGCGAACGGGAAAAATGAGCGTGCTTCCGAAAAAGAACGCAAATCCGAATCAATCGGGCGAGGGTTAAATGAACAACTTTATTATTGCGATAATTCTTATAGTCGTTGCGGTTATCTTTACGGCTGTGAATTCTTTTTATATTTGCTCGTTGTGTGACGAAATAACTGCGCTTGCCGAAAGCGGCAAATACGGCGAAGCCATCGCATTATGGGAGAAAAAGCGCGATTATATTTCGTTTTTCATAAGAGACGCCGAAATAGACGTTGTTAACTCAGAAGCCGACAGTCTTGCAAAAAGCTATTCGCTTGAGGACGGCGAAGCCGAGATGGCGAAAATGAGCTTTTCGGAGGCAATAAGCGAGATAAAGCACAGCGAAAAGCTCACACTCGGAAACATCTTTTATATTGACACGGCGGTTAAAAAGGTATATTATTAAGACAGGAATTCGGGCTGTTGGTTTTATTCCTTTGCGTTTGACTTCCCTGCCCGAAAGAGCCTGCCGTTTTTTTGGAAAAACGGTTTCGGTCTATAATATATAATATGTTAAAAACTGTCGAAAGGGCATATAAATCCCATGAAAAGAATTAAGCTTTCTCCCTCGGCGCTTGCCTGCGATTTCGGCAACGCCGCAACACAGATCGCCGCCTCGAAGGAGGGCGGTGCGGAATATTTGCATCTTGACGTTATGGACGGCATTTTCGTGCCCAATATTTCGTTCGGACAGCCGGTTATTAAATCGCTTCGCAAGAGCAGCGATCTTATATTTGACGTTCATCTTATGATAACCGACCCCATTCGTTACATAGAGGATTTCGCGAAGGCAGGCTCGGATATTATAACCATTCATTCCGAAGCCACCGACGACGTTGAAGCCGCCTTGCTTAAAATTCGCGCGTTGGGAAAAAAGGCGGGGCTTTCGATCAAGCCCAAGACCGACCCGAAAACCATTATTCCTTATCTTCACCTTTGCGACCTTGTTTTGGTTATGACGGTTGAGCCCGGCTTCGGCGGACAGAAGTTCATGGCAGACATGCTGCCCAAGGTCAGCTTCCTGCGCGATTATGCCGAAGCAAACGGCCTTGATTATGAAATAAGCGTTGACGGCGGAGTTGCCGCAGACAACGCAAGAATGTGTGTTCTTGCCGGTGCAAACGTTTTGGTTGCAGGCAGCAGCGTTTTGGGAAAAGAAGATATCAAGCATGCCGCGGAAGAGCTTCTTGCCGCCGCAAGAGGTTAACGATGGCAACAGTTAAAAACACCAAAAAGCCCGTGCGCCGTTCAAGCGGAAACAACCGCAAAAAGAAAACCAACAAAAAGGAATCGCGCCTCTATCTGCTTACACTTATTGCGATATTGGCGGTTTGCATAGTTACCGCAACCATTTGCATTGCAACGGGCTGCGGCGAGGAAAGCGGCGTCGAGAGCGATTATTCGGCGGATTCAGAGAGTTTGAAGGCTTCAACCGACAATGAAAGCTCAAAGAGCGAATCGGTCGGCGACGAAAGCAAAATCGACGAAAGCTCTAAAGCGGAAGAAAATTCCAAAACCGAAGAAAGCGCCAAACCCGACGAGAGCTCGAAGCCCGACGAAAGCTCGAAGCCCGACGAAAGCTCCGAGCCCGACGAAAGTTCAACGCCCGAGCAGCCCGTTTTCACGCAAAGAGAAGAAACCAAGCTTTACGAGCAGTTTATCGGCAAGGAATACGTTATCGACATGAACGAATATGAGGATTTCGTTTGCCCCGATAACGAGGCGGAATACGTTTATATCGTTAACCCCGCGCATCCGCTTGCTTCGGATTACGTGCCCGACGATCTTGTTAAATGCACGAGCATGAGAAAAGGCAGACCTGAATATTGGTCTTATATGAACCGCGTTGCCAACGAGGCGCTGGAGGCGTTTCTTGCAGAGGCGGCATATTACGGCTTCGACGATATAACCGTTACGAATGCATACCGCTCTTACAGCTCGCAAAAGAGCTTGTTCGAGCAATATTGCAAGAAAGAGATAGAAAGCGGAAAGTTTGCAACCGAAGAGGAAGCCATCGCCCACGTGCTGACCTATTCCACGCGACCCGGCACAAGCGAGCATCAATCGGGACTTTGCTGTGATATGCACAACCGCCCCGCCACCAACAGCTCGTTTAACAACACCCCCGAAGCGATCTGGCTTGCGGAAAACGCTCACCGTTTCGGTTTTATACTTCGCTATCCCGAGGGCAAGCAGCACATAACCGGCATCAAGCACGAATCCTGGCACTTCCGCTACGTTGGCAGAACCGCCGCAACCGAGATGTATAAGCTCGGAATTACGCTTGACGAATATCTTGCGGACGAAGAAGCGGCAGAGTAATAGCATAAAAAAGAAAAATCAAGCTTCAAAATGATAATGAAGCTTGATTTTTTGTTTTGCAATGATAAGTAAACGAGTTTGAATGCGAAATCAATAGCCTCTGCGGCGGCAATCCTGAGCACCGTGCGCCATAAGATAATCGCGAATGGCTTTAACGCGTGCGGGGTTGCGAACAAAGGGAGTTCCGTCAAGACCCGAAAGGCTGCTTGATACGGGAACGAACATTATGCTTATGGGTGAAACGCGGTTCATACCCGCAATGCAGTTAACGTCGCTGCCGTGCTCGACGCAATAAACAACGATGTCGTAAAGCTCGTGGAAGGTTGCATTATGTAAAACGGTAACGCCGTTCATACCGCGGAATCGCATGAGCTCGAATACCGCGCGGGTAACCTCTCTTTCGGGGCTTTGCCTTGCTTCGAGCATACGAAGCTGATGTATGCTGTCGAAAAGGCTTTTGTTGTTATCCTGAAGAAGATCGATTTTCGCCTTTGCAACGAAAATGCGGTGATCGACGGTTCCGCTCATTATTGCGGCAACCAGCATTTCATTAGCTTTATCAAGCTGATTGATCGATATTGCATATTCCGCCGAAGCGATAAGGCTGTCGATATCGGTTTTTGCCTGAATGTTTATTCCGCCGACGTTTATGTTGGTTTTCATCGTTTCGGATGCAATAACGTTCTTTGCTCCGCAATATTGACAAAAGATATATGCTCGGTTCATTTCAACGTTCAATGCCGCACCGCAGCTTTGACAATAGCGAACCACGCTGCCATTCATTATGTAAACCTCCCTTGGTTATTAAAATGCTGTATTTTTATCTGAATATTTCTACCGAAACTGCTTTTGCGAGCGGTGTTTCGGAGCTGAAAACAAACTTGTTTTCGCCGGTTATAACACCGATCTCGCGATAATCGCAAACGGTTTTGCCCTCGGTTCCGCCGACGATAAAGCCGCCTGCGTTCTTGGTGTTAACTGTCAGCGAAATACTGCTTTGCGTTAAAACGGGTGTATCCGAAACAAAGGTAACGCGAACTATTGCCTTTTCGGTGATATCGAGGTTGAACACAGCCTCGCCGTCAACCACCTCGGCAACCGCAAAGGGAGCTTTACCTTCGCACTCATTTTTCAAATCACGCATTCCGAAGCCCTCGCGCATTGCCATATAAGAAAGACTGTCAACCGTGAAGTTAAGCAGATTTATTGCGCAGGTTTGAAGCTCGCCGCGGGAGAGAGTTCCGTTTTTGAGCGCGGCTTCGAGGTTATCCTCACGGGTGAGCGCATCGGGGCAAACCATATAAATATCGTTCATGGCGTGAACCATTCCCGCAAGGTTGGTAACACAGCCGCCTTCGGTATCAACCTCGTTGACCTTTGCCCACCAGTCTGTCATAACGAAGCCCTTAAATCCGAAATCGTTGCGAAGCAGACGAACGGTAAGATCGTAGTTAGAAGCCGCCCAGCGACCGTTTATGGGGTTATAGGAAGTCATAACCGAGCGAACGGGGCTTTCGTTTACGCAGATCTCAAAGGGCTTTGCATAGATTTGGCGAATGGCGCGCTCGCTTATTACCGAATCAACGCCATAGCGGTTGGTTTCTTGGTTGTTTGCCATAAAATGCTTTACGGCACCGCTCACGCCTGCGGCATCAAGACCGCGGCAGATGGCGGCGGCAAGCTTGCCCGAAAGAAGCGGATCTTCAGAGAAATATTCGAAGTTTCTGCCGCAAAGAGGATCGCGGTGGATGTTGGTGCTCGGACCGAGAAGGATATCGATGCCGTCTGAAGCGAGCTCGTTACCGCAGCAGTGATACATAGCCTCGAGAAGCTCGGTATCCCACGTTGCCGCAAGGCAGGTTGCCGCGGGATAACAGATGCGCTTTTCGTTATTGACCGAGCGTATGCCCGAGGGACCGTCGATGCAGGAAACAACGGGAAGACCCAACGCCTTGAGCGAGGGAGTTATTCCGACAAACGCGGCGGCGTTTCCGGGCGATGCCTTGGGGCTCGCCATGCCCTCGGCGCGAACGATGTGAATGAGGTCTTTATCGCTGAATCGCGCAACGAATTCCTTCATTGTAAGCTTGCCGCTTACAACGTCGGCAAGGGTTGCGCCGTCTTTTTCAACCTGAGGAATCGTTTCGGGGATCGGCTCCGCCTTGGGAACACGTACGGGAACCGGCTCGGTTACCATATAGCCCGAGCGATTAACGAAACGGTCGAAATGGCGGGTGGGCGCAAGCGCGCTCTCGCAGGTTTTCAAAACCATATCTTCCTTAACCGTAAACGAGCAGGATTCGGTTGTATCGCAGGAATTTTTGCCTATATTGATAACGTATTCGCCGGCTTCGAGAACCCAGCTGTATTTATAACCGCTAACGCCCGAATCATCATAGGACGCGATGGAATAATCGTCGAAGCTCAGCTCGAGCGTTGCGCTTTCGCCGGGAGCAAGAATCGGTGTTTTAGCGAAGGCGGCAAGAACCTTTTTGGGATTGCCGAGCTTTCCGCAGGGAAGGTTAACATAGCACTGAACCACTTCTCTGCCCGCAACGGTGCCGAGATTGCTTGCAACGATGCGAAGCTTGGTTACGCCGTTGTTTCTGTGGATATCTATGAAATATATTCCGAATTCGGTATAGGAAAGACCATAGCCGAAAGGATAAAGAATTTTATCCTCGGCAAAGGTGTTGAAATAACGGTAGCCGACGAAAACGTCCTCTTGATAAAGTATCTTATCGGTGGTTCCGTAGTTTTGGGCGGTTATATAATCGGCGCGCTCCGAGGCAATGGTATCGGGCAATCTGCCGCAGGGGTTTTCTTCGCCGAGCAAAACTCTTGCCGCCGCCTTGCCGCCCATCATGCCGCCTGTCCAAAGCATAACGATCGCATCGGGAGAAGCGGCGGTTATATCTTTAAATTCGATAACGCCGCAAACGTTCAGAAGAACGATGAATTTTTTAAAGCTTTTTCTTATAAGGTTAAGGTTTATTATCTCGGTTTCGGTTAGCGAAAAGCCGCCCTCGACCGCCCTGAGGTCGCAATCTTCGCCCGCGGTGCGGGTGATTATATAAAGCGCGGCATCGTTTCGGTCTGCCGCCGAGGCAACGAAGCCCTCCTCGAGAAGAGGCTCTGCCTGAGATGCGGGGTGAGACCATTGACCCAAGCCCTCATAGGGGTTTTCGGCAACGAAGGCGTTATAAAACGCTTCTACCTCGGAATCGAGCCGTGCGCCCATCTCGGAAAGCGAATCGAAAACGTTAGTTACGTAAGGGGGCTCTACTCTGCCGCCCGAGCCTGTGCCGAGAAGAAGATATTCTTTTTGCATTCTGCCGAAGAACGCGATTCTTTCGGAAAGCGAAAGCGGAAGCGCGTTATTCTTATTTTCAAGAAGAACGATGCCCTCGGTTGCACCGCGAAGCGAAAACTCAGCCGCGGAAACGGGATCGAACTTTGATCTGCCCGAAAGATAATCGAAAGCGGATTTAGTATTCATAATAAAACACCTCTTTATTTATCTTAATTATTTTAGCAGAACAAAACCTCTTAGTCAACCTTTTTCGATTTATTATTGTTGCAAAAGCACAGTGTTGATGCTATAATAAAGAAAACCGCAAAGGAGTAACGAAATATGAATCCCAACGAAAACGTATATAAAGAATTCAACTCGCTTAGGGTTATTTTCGGAGTTTGCCTTGCTGTTATTTTTGCAGGCGCGGGATATCTTGCAAGCGATTTCATTCCCGAGCAGGCAAAATCGCTGTTTTTATGTATAGGTATTGGCTCCTGCATACTGGTTGCTCTGCTTAACGTTATCAGCTTTTCTGCAGCCAAGGCGAACAAAAAGCAGAAGACGGTTAAGGAATCGAACGATTTTTTCAACGAAAGGCGCGACAATGCGCTTGAGGATATAACAAAGGTTATTAAAAAGCTTGTTGCGTTAAGACGCACTCTTTCGGCTTATTCCTGCTTTGTGTTTATTCTCGGTGCGGGCATTGCTTTTTTGATCGGTGCGATATCAACGAACGCCTTGCATTTCATCTTAAGCGTTATTGCCGCATCCTACCCGCTTTGCGCCGTTTGCTTCAGATATAACGTTATTCCCAAGCACGATTTCAGCCAATATTCGAAGCAAGAGGATTATCCGATAATCTATTCCATTGCACGCCGCGCCGCCGATGCACTCGGCTGTAAGGGTGAGATACGCATTGTGTTCATTCCCGATTTCAACGCGGGCATCGCAAGGATAGGCAAGGTTTATTCACTTCAGATAGGCAGCGAGCTTTTAAGCGCGGTTACCGAAAACGAGCTTTATCAAATACTGCTTCACGAATTTGCCCACGTTTCGAAGGAGATTTACCCCACCGAAAAGGAAAACACGCTGTTCCGCAAGTTTGAACGCGCGGTTGATACTCCGATCACGATTGCGCTTTCGCTTCCCTTTGCGTATTTAAACAACAAATTCTGCTTTGAATACGTTATCTACCGAATGACCGCATCGATTGCGGTTGAAAAGGTTGCCGACAGCGCCATTCTTAAGCACGGCGACCCTCAAGCCGCCGCAAACGCGCTTGCGAAGCTTGCGCTGAGCGATCTTTTTAAAGAGGAATCGAATCTTTTGCTTGATGAAATGTTCTTTGAGCCCGAGGATTTCAGAAAGAACCTAACCACGAAAATGGGCCGAGAATTCAGGCGCGCCGTTGAAAAGCGCGGTGAGTTTTGGAAAAAGCTGCTTTTCAACGCCATTCAGCCCAACAGCGCAAGCCACCCGATTTTCCGCTATCGCATCGAAGCGCTCGGAATAAGCGATTATTTTATCGAATATCCCGAGGATAACAGCGATTACCGCCGAGAATATATTCGCGCCGCCGATCTGGTTGATACCAGGGTTTACGAAAACGAAAAGGAAAGCTATCCCGAACGCCGCGAAAACCTTTATTTACGCCCCATGCGCGACATTGAAAAATGGATAAAGGGCGGAAGAAAAATTGTGCCCGAGGAGGCAAGGCCGATCATGGAGGCGCTTGAGCTTTTGAACCGTTATGAAGAGCTTGAAGCGCTTTGCGACGATATAATCGAAAACTCCGAAAATGTTTATGCCACCGCTCATGCCCGAAAGGTTAAGGGCGCGCTGATGCTTTCGCGTTATGAAAACGGCGGTATCGAGCATATTTACAAGGCGATAGAGATCAACAAAAACTATATCGAAGAGGGGCTTGACCTTATCGGCGATTACTGTTGCAAATGCGGCTTACAGCAAGAGCTTGAGGAATACCGCAAAAAAGCCGAGGAATATTTGCAATATCAGCACGACGAATACGGCGAGACCGGCATTATAAGAGCCGAAACTGACATTTTGCTTAAGGACGATATGCCCGAGGAAATGCTTGAGGGCATAAAAGACTTTATCCGCAAAGCCGATCAAGACCAGATAAGCCGCGTTTATTTGATCAAAAAGCAGATAAACGACAATTTCTTCACTTCGGTTGTTATCGTTCGTTTAAAGCCCACCGCCGACCGCAACGCCGTTAACGTCGTTATGAACAAGATCTTCAATTATCTTGATACAATGCCCGATGACCGCCAGTTTTCGCTTTTCCTTTATGACAAAAACTGCGCCGATGCGATTGAAAAGGTTGGCGAATGCTGTATTTACGATTCGGCGTTCGATAATTGATTGTCTATTGACCTTAAAAGATTTATATGTTAAAATAAGAAAAAAACGGAGGTTTAATTATGAAACGTTTTTCAATCATTTCATTGGTTTTGATCTTTGCGGTTGTTCTTTCCGCTTTTTCGGTCAGCGCGGCTGACAGCTATGAGCTGATTTACAAGGATGCCGATTGGCGCAACAACGACAACCAGGGCGCAAGCGTTACCATTGATTTTTCTTCGGGCGATGCCGTTTTTTCGGGAAGCCTGCCCGGAACCTGGCCCGATATTGCTTGCAACTATGCACCCGACAAGCAAATTAAGGTTAACGTCAACGAATATTCGCTTGCTTATGATTTCACCGTTGAAAACGGTCAGACCAACATTTCGTTAAGATTCCTTAACGCCGACGGCATAACGATGTCGTTCCCCATCGCAAACAACACTTTGGGCGACGTTAACTATGATTCCGGCAGCGGCGACCTTCAAGTCGGCGATTACAAGGGCGTTATCAAGCTTTCGGATTTTGTTAACGCTAAGACCTTTTTGGATAACTCTGCATTCGACAAGAGCTATATCAACGCCGATAACGAGATCATCTTCTCGGGAATTCAGGTTTATTCGGTTGGCGGCGGCAAGATAACCGTCCGCGAACTCGATATTATTAAGAACGGCTCGAAGACCGAAGAGCCCGCCGAATCCTCCGAGCCCGTTGAAGAATCCGCCGAAGACGTTGTTGAATCTTCTTCTCCCGAGGCTGAATCCTCTGAGGTTATCGCAGATGAATCCTCCGAAGAGACCGTTGACAGCTCTGAAATCGAGGTTTCCGAGATTCCCACCGAATCGGAATCAAGCGTTGAAGACGAAGAATCCGATTCCGATGCAAACGCACCCGCAACCGACAGCGATTCCGACGCAGATGCTTCAACCGGCAGCATAAGCATGCTCGGTGTTATCGTGCTTTCTGTCGGCGGTGTGCTTCTTCTTGCCGGCATAATCGTTGTTATAATAATCGTCAGCAAAAAGAAGAAATAAGCTTAACATATAAAAAGAACCGTTCGCTTGAACGGTTCTTCAGACCGATATAAACTCGTTCTTTACGCCCTTGAAATAAGGAAAAAAACAAAAATCAAGCTTCATTATAATTTTGAAGCTTGATTTCTTTTTATAAGGAATTATGATTTTTCATTGTATTTTCAAGGGCTTGAAAGAAAAACTTCGACTGCCCTACATTTGTAGGGCGACGCTTGTTTTTCTTTCAAAATAACTTCGTTTCTCTCGGGCTGCTTCAGCTTGCAGATAAATATAAATTCGGGGAGGAAGCTTTTAAAAAAGCTTCTTTCCCAAACCCTATATTAAAATTGATTTTCGTTTGAGCATGGATTTCTTTGAAGATACATAAGAATCTTTCTATTCTTATGCGGTGTTTGAGGCAGAGCCTCAATACGATTCCGTTTTCATTTCAGCTTGGTTTTTTTCAAAAGCAAGGAATTAGTAACGACCGAGACCGAAGAGAACGCCATTGCCGCACCCGCAATTATGGGGGAAAGAAAACCGAACGCGGCAAGCGGGATTCCGACGGAATTATAGAAAAATGCCCAGAAAAGATTTTGCTTTATCTTGCGCATGGTTGCCTTTGAGAGTGCAACCGCATCGGGCACAGCCGAAATACCGTTACCGACAAGAACTATATCGCCCGATTCCATTGCAATATCGGTTCCGCCGCCGATGGCATAGCCAACGTCTGCCGCGGTTAGCGCAGGTGCATCGTTTATGCCGTCGCCAACCATTCCGATAACGCCGTATTTTTCGCGAAGCTCTTTAACCTTCAAAACCTTGCCCTCGGGAAGAACGTTCGAAACAGTTTCGGCGATTCCCACAGCCGAGGCAACCGCATTTGCCGCAGATTCGTTATCGCCTGTTACAAGAACGGTTTTGATCCCGAGCTGTTCTATGCGTTTTATTGCCGCTGCGGATTCGGCGCGAATGGGGTCGGAAATCGCAATAGCCAGCGCAGGCTCGTTATCTATTGCCGCAACAACAACGGTGTTGCCGCCGTTTGAAAGCTCGAAAACGCTTTTCGGAAGCTCTTTTCCGCAAAGCTCGCTTATCCAAGCAGGCTTGCCCACGGCAACGCTTTTTCCCTCGACGGCGGCGGTTATGCCGCAACCGGTTACCGAAACGAAATCGTCTGCCTTGGGAAGCTCGCCCTTATATTCAGCCGCGATAACCGCGCCGAGCGGATGCTCGGAGGGCGATTCCGCCGCCGAAGCATAGCGAAGCGGAGCTTCATAGCTGTTCGAGAGCTCTGCCATAGCGGTTATTTTGGGCTTACCCTCGGTTACGGTGCCGGTCTTGTCAAGAACCAAAGCCTTTATTTTGCAGGAATGCTCGAGTGCATCGGCGTTTTTGATAAGAATGCCCATTGAAGCGCCTCTGCCGATGCCAACCATTAATGCGGTCGGCGTTGCAAGCCCGAGCGAGCAGGGGCAGGCGATTACCAAAACGGCAACGGCGCGATCAAGCGATTCCGAAACGCCGAGCGAGCAGAGCATCGAAGCGCCGAAGGTTACCAGCGCAATAAGCGCAACCGCGGGAACGAACACCGCCGAAACCTTATCTGCCGCGGTTTGAATATGCGCCTTGGAGGACTGCGCCTCTTCAACAAGGCGAATAATGCCCGAAAGCATGGTTTCGCTTCCGACGTTTTCGGCGCGGAAGCTTATTGCTCCCCTACCGTTAACGGTTCCGCCGAAGACCTTATCGCCGACGGCTTTGGAAACGGGCATACTTTCGCCGGTGAGCATCGATTCATCGATATGTGTTGCACCCTCAATGACGGTGCCGTCTGCGGCGAGCGCTTCGCCGGGGCGGACAACAACGATATCGCCGATAACGATCTGCGAGGCGGGTATTTCCGTCTCAACGCCGTTTCTTATAACGTTTGCGCGCTTGGGCGCAAGGTCCATTAATTTTTCAATAGCCGCCGACGTGCGCGCTCTTGCGCGGGATTCAAGCGTTTTTCCGAGAAGCACAAGCGTTATTATCATCGCCGAGCTTTCGAAATAGAAGGTGTTGCCGCCCGAGAAGAGCATATAAACGCTGTATGCATACGAGGCGGTGGTTCCGAGCGCGACGAGAAGGTCCATGCTCGGACTTTTGTTTGCAACCGAATGCACCGCGCCGCGATAGAAGCGAAAGCCCGCAACGAACTGAACGGGAGTTGCAAGCGCAAGCTGAAGATAGCCGTTATGAAGCAAATGCATCGCCGCCGAATCGGGCGCAAAGATCATTAACGCCATCATAACGAAAAACGGCAACGACAAAACAGCCGAAAAAGCGAACATTATAACCGAATGTTTGAATTCGCGCTTTCTTGCATTCCGAACATCCTCCAAAACCGAATAGCCTGCTTTTTTTATTGCTTTTTCAAGTGTTTTAAGGTCGGTCAGCGAATCGTCGAACACAACCTCTGCCCTGCCGTTTGCGTAAGAGACCTCTGCCGATTCAACGCCTTTTGTTGCTTTAAGCGCGTTTTCAACCGCCGCCGAGCAACGAACGCAGGACATTCCGCCAACCTTTATTACAGCTTCCCTCTTCATTTTAACTTTGCATCGAAGCCGATCGCGGTTACAGCCGATGCGATATCCTCGGGCTGAACCTTAGCGGGAACGTAAACCACCTCGGCAGATGCGCTTTCAAGGTTTGCCTCTGCCTTTTTAACGCCCTTAACCGCCTTCAACGCCGCCTCAACGCGCGCTTTGCAATGGTTGCAATGCATTCCTTCAACGCTGAGAGTCAGCTTTTCTGTCTTATCAAACATATTTAGATCCTCCGTTTATTTTTTTATATTTTAACTCAAAAAAGCCGCAAATTCAAGTAGATGCGGCCCTTTAGTTTTATTATTTATTTTGGTTTTTGCCCGAATTGCATTTATCGGACAAGGCACAGCCCGAGCAGCCGCAACCGCAGCCGCAGGATTTACCCGATTTTTTATCCTTAACCATTTTATAAACGATCAAGCCGACTATTGCAACGAGCGCAAGCGTTACAAGAACGGTTGCAAGGTTTGCGGAAATCCATTCGAACATTTGTATCAACTCCTGAATGCTTATTTTGATTTATATGGCTTTTTGATCAGCATAAACAGCATGAACGCGGCAACGAGAATTGCGGCAACAAGTCCGATAACGTTAAGCGAGCCGCTGAATGCACAGCCGATCTGATAGATAATAAGCGAGACCGCATATGCAAACGAGCACTGATAGCCGATTGCGAACCACGTCCATTTTGCCGAATTCATCTCGCGGCGGATCGCACCGATAGCCGCAAAGCAGGGAGCGCAAAGGAGGTTGAACACCAAGAAGGAATAGCCCGCAAGAGCGCCCATGCCCTCGAAATCGAGAACGCCGAACACCGCAACGACCTCTTCCTTGGCAACAAGGCCCATAACGGTTGCGATAGCCGCCTTTATGTTGCCGAAGCCGAGAGGCGCGAAGATCCAATCGATCGCGTTGCCGATATAGCCGAGAAGACTGGTTTCAAGCTCCATTTCGGTCGAGAACGTGAATGCACCGTCAACAAAGCCGAAGCACGAGCCCGCCCAAAGAACGATCGACGAAAGAAGGATAACCGTTCCCGCCTTTTTGATAAACGAGCTTGCACGCTCCCACATGGAACGGAGAATGTTGATGGGCGTAGGCATATGATAAGCGGGAAGCTCCAGAACGAAGGGAGAAGGCTCGCCCGAGAACAGCTTGGTTTTCTTAAGCATAATGCCCGAAACGATTATTGCCGCAATGCCGATAAAATATGCACTCGGTGCCACCCACCAAGCGCCATCGAACAGCGCCGCGGTTATAAGAGCGATAATGGGAAGCTTTGCACCGCAAGGAATAAAGGTCGTTGTTATAACCGTCATTCTGCGGTCCTGCTCGTTTTCGATCGTGCGCGATGCCATTATGCCGGGAACACCGCATCCGGTTCCGATAAGAATAGGAATGAAGGATTTACCCGAAAGACCGAATTTTCTGAATACACGGTCCATTATAAACGCAATACGCGACATATAGCCGCAGGCTTCAAGAAACGCAAGGAAGATAAACAGAACGATCATTTGGGGAACGAACCCGAGAACAGCGCCCACACCGCCGATGATACCGTCGATAATAAGGCTTCTTAACCATTCTGCCTCAACGCCGATCTTATCCATGCCGTTTTCGGCAAGAACGGGAACGCCGGGAACCCAAACGCCGTATTCTGCAGGGTCGGGTGCGCCCTCAAGCACGGGATCGACAAGCTCGGAAACGTCATAGCCCTCCTCGGCAAGCTTTTCACCATAGGCGCCATAGGCTTCCTCAAACGCACCGTAATCTTTATTGGCAACCGCATCGAGAGCCTCGTCGGCACCGACAACGCCCGCCTCGTTGGCGTCGGTTATAACAGCTTCGAGCTCTTCGGTGAACAGGAATTCCTCACCGTAGGCTCCAACTGCCTCTTCATAGTCGTCTCTGCCGATTCCGAACAGATACCAGCCGTCTCCGAAAAGACCGTCGTTTGTGTAATCGGTAACCCAGGTTCCGACAGTTGAAACCGAAATATAATAAACAAGGAACATTATTGCCGCAAAAATAGGCAATGCGGCAAAGCGGTTTGTTAAAACGCGGTCGATTTTATCGGAGGTTGAAAGCTTGCCCTTGTTTTTCTTAACATAGCAGGTTTTCAACAGCGCAGTTATATAATTATAGCGCTCATTGGTTATGATGCTTTCGGCATCGTCATCAAGCTTTGCCTCGGTTGCAACAATATCCTCTTCAATATGCGCGCGTTTTTCGCCGCTGATTTCGAGATATTCGAGAACCTTGGGATCGCGCTCGAAAATTTTTATGGAATACCAGCGCTGTTGCTCGGCAGGAAGACCGTGAACACACGCCTCTTCGATATGGGCAAGCGAATGCTCGACCTCGCCCGAGAAGGTGTGGGCAGGAATTGCCGCCTTGGTTTTTGCCGCCTCAATGGCAACCTCTGCGGCTTCGAAAAGCCCCTCTTCCTTTAGCGCAGAGATCTCAACCACTTTACAGCCCAACGCCTTTGAAAGCTTTGTAAGATCGATCATATCGCCGTTTTTGCGGATTATATCCATCATGTTGATGGTTACAACAACGGGAATGCCAAGCTCGATAAGCTGTGTGGTCAAATAAAGGTTGCGCTCGAGGTTTGTTCCGTCGACAATATTGAGTATTGCATCGGGACGCTCGTTTACAAGATAATTTCTTGCAACGACCTCTTCCATGGTGTAGGGCGAAAGCGAATAAACACCGGGAAGGTCGGTTATTATAACGCCCTCGTGGTTTTTAAGCTTTCCCTCTTTTTTCTCTACCGTAACACCGGGCCAGTTTCCTACAAACTGGTTCGAGCCGGTTAACGCATTGAACATTGTTGTCTTACCGCTGTTCGGGTTACCGGCAAGAGCTATTCTTATGTCCATTTCTCTGATATTCCTTTCTCGAGTTAGCATCAGCTAACCGAATGATATTAAAAATTGCGGGATGAACCCGATTTATTCGATTTCTATCATTTCGCAATCGGATTTTCTGAGCGAAAGCTCATAGCCGCGAACGGTTATTTCGAAGGGATCGCCCAACGGAGCAACCTTTCGGATATAGATCTCTATGCCTCTGGTTATGCCCATATCCATTATTCGACGCCTGAGTGCGCCCTCACCGTGAACGCGAACCACCTTTACGGTGTCGCCCACCTTTGCTTCGCGCATTGTTTTCATTGAAAAAACCTCCGTATCAACGTTTAGCGAAGAATAGTTAGCGGATGCTAACCACGTTGTAATAATACGCTCAAACACTTGATTTGTCAACATTTTTCCGACAAAAAATTTAATGAATTTTCATTTTCGGCATATCGAAGAATTTCAAGTTAGCAGTCGCTAACTGTGTTTGTGCAGAATTCACAAAACCGTTTGAAATAATGGGTTATTAATCACTATTGACTGGGCAAATAACAATAGTTTATAATATATATATAACTGTTTTGGAGGTTATTATGAATAAAAAGATCACGGCAGTTATCTCGGCAATGCTGCTTTCGTTTATGCTCGGCGCGCAGGCTGTTCCCTCGGTTTTAGCCGCCGACAACAGCGAGACCTTTGATATTTCGGGCTTTGACGTTGCCGCAACGGGCGGCATAACCGTCTACCCAAACAACAGCTCGAGCGAGCGCGTTATAGGCGCTTCGGAATACGGATTCAGAAACTCGAAGCTTATGGTGTTTGACAAGAAGGGCAAGCTTATCGAAGCAGGCGGAGAACTTCTTGCGAACGAAAACGGTGTTAACGGCTCGCCTCAGCTGACCGTTAAAATTCCCGCAGGTGGATTTCTTGTTGCGTTCGGCGGAAGCGCGCCCCAGGGCTTGCGAAATTGCTTTAACACAGCAATGGAAGGCGCAATGCTTTACAACGCGACGATGTCGGTTATTTATAACGTTAAGGGCAGCTTTGATAAGAGCAAATCGAAGCTTAAAATAGAATATAACGACCCTGCCCCTATTCCTTCGGGCGCAAAAAGGTTTATGTTCGTTGGAAACAGCACGACATATTTCAACGGCACGCCCATTAAGTTCAAGGGCTTGGCAAAGGCGGCGGGAGTTGACGTTCACGTTGACTATTGCACCTTCGGAAGCGCTTATCTTTCGGAATTTGCCGACGAAAACCACGCACGCGGACAAGCCTTCAGAACCAAGATAACACAGAACAAATACGATTACGTTGTGCTTCAGGATGCGGCAAGCGCTAACTATACCGCCACGAACGCTTCGATAGACGTGCTTATGCCTTATATTGAAAAGAACGGCGCAGAGGCGTTGCTTTATATGCGCTACGGCGGAACCGTTACCACCGCAGGAAAGCACCACAACAGCTATTCGAGAATTGCAAAGGAGCGCGGCTTGCTTTGCGCACCCGTTGCAGATGCATTTATTATTGCGAGCGAAAAGAACAGCTCGATCGATCTGTTCGCCGACGATAACTCGCACCACTCCAAAGAAGGCAGTTATCTTATTGCTTGCGTTTGGCTTAAAACCTATCTCGGAATCGACCCGCGCGGTAATTCCTATATCGCAGAGCTTCCCGAAAAGACCGCAAAGACTCTTCAGGAGCTTGCAGTCATTGCCTGCGAAGAGGGCTATGAATTCGAAGACGGCAATTTCACCTATTCCGAGGAAGGAACCGAATACACAAATATTGCTGCAGGAAAGAAATACACCTCGAGCGGCGCAGTTTACAACAACCAAAACTGGACAGATACCGGTTCGGACGGCAAGCCCTTGGGCAAGCTTACCGACGGAATCGTTGCAGTTAACGGCGAAGACGGTGCTATCGGATGCTATTCGGGAAGCAACGTCAGCATAACCGTCGATCTCGGCTCGGTCAGCGAGATAAAAGCGGTTAAGACCGAGCTTTACGGCAACGACAGCTGGGGCATTCCCAATCCGAACAACGCAACCGTTACGGTTGAGATATCCAACGACGGCGAAAGCTTCATTTCTTTAGGCGAAGCGGCAGGCGATGCTTCTTCCGCAAACGGAAATTGGGTGCACCGCAATTTTGCTTTAACAATAAAAGACGTTATGAATGCGAGATTCGTTCGCGTTAACTATGCGCTTAGCGGTGGAAACTTCTGTTGGACAAGCGAGATCGGCATTTTCGGTGTCGAAGGAAGCAGCGACGAGACCTCTGCCCCCGACGGTGAGGAATCAAGCGAGCCCGAGGCTTCAGAGGATGAAAGCTCAACCGATGAGAGCGCAACCGGCGAAAGCTCAAACGATGAAAGCTCAACAGACGAAAGTGTTGATGAAAGCAACGATTCCGCCTTCGAAGAGCCCGAGAACAAGAAGCTTACCTGGCTTTATATTCTTATCGCCGCAGTTGCGGTCATTGCCGTCGTTGCGGTTATCGTGCTTATAAGCAAGAAGAAATAAAACACAAAAACGCCATGGATTGCGAGACTTCTCATAAGGAAGTCTCGCTGTTTTATTTTGCCCAAGGCGAGTCATATTGCTACGCAGTGATATTCGTCCAACGCCGAGTGATATTGTCCTGCGGACAGTTTTTGTTATTTTAACTTTATTGTAAAAACGAACACAAGAAAAACCACGATGAAATTCATCGTGGTTTTTTATCTTACTTATGAGAAACAGCGATTCTATGCGTTTTTCTTTTCGCGGCGGGGATAGCCCTCGGAGCGAAATTCGCGCAGGATAAGAAAAAGCGCGAGAAGGAACGAAATAAAATCGGTTATGGGTGCGGCATAAAGAATGCCCTCGATTCCAAAAAACAGAGGAAGTATTATCATCAACGGAACGATGAGCAATATCTGGCGTGTCAGCGAAAGTATAACGCCCTTTATTGGCTTTCCGATTGCCGAAAAATAGTTTGATATTATCATTTGCGCGCCCGTAAAAACTATCATTGAAAGAAAGATACGCATGGTTTTAACCGCAAAGTCGATATAATGCTCGTTACCGCTTCCGAATATTGAAACGATATGGCTCGGAAAGCATTGAAAAGCAATAAATCCGATCGCGGCAATCGACATACAGACCGAGGCGGCGATGAGGCAGGTTTTTTTCGATCTGCCAAACTGACGTGCACCGTAGTTAAAGCCGACGATAGGCTGTGAGCCCTGACACATTCCGATAAACACCGACATAAGGATCGAATTCACCTTCATTACAACACCGAACGCGGCAAGCGGAATAAACGCCTCGGCTTCGGAGAACTCAAGCGTTGCATATTTATCGAGCTGGCTGTTCATAACGATTTGAACAACGCAAATGGCAAGCTGGTTAACGCTGTTGCTCATTCCGAGCGAACACACCTTGATCGCTCTTTTGAAATTGAAATTAAAGCTGTGTTTATCAAGCTTAACCGATTTAAAGCGCTTTATATAGCAAGCCGCAACGATAAACGAGATAACCTGCGAAATAACGGTTGCGCCCGCAGCACCCGCCATTCCCCAATTAAAGCCCCAATCGGCAACGAAAAGCGCATCGAGGCCGATATTGACAACCGCACCGATTATCATGCAGGTCATTGAAAACTTGGGGTTGCCGTCGGCTCTTATAAAGTTGCTTAAAATATTGGTTAAAATCAGAAACGGCATTCCGAGGATTACAACCTTTGAATATTCGACCGCATAGGTGAGCGTTTCGCCGCTTCCGCCGAAAAGAACGAGCAGACCGTTTGTGAACGCAAACGCGAGAACAGCATAAACAATGCCGAGTACAGCCGCTGTCCATATACCCGTTCCGACGCAGGCGCCGGCCTCTTCTTTATTGCCCTTTCCGAGCTCTATCGAAAAGCGCGAAGCACCGCCAACGCCCACAAGCACCGAAATTGCGATGCAAATGGTTGTTAAAGGAAACGCAACCGTTGTTGCCGCGTTGCCTATCGGGCCGACATATTGACCTATAAATATTTGGTCGACGATATTGTAAAGTGAGCTGACGAGCATTGCAACAACGCTCGGAACCGCAAATCGACGAAGCAATACCGATATTTTTTCATAACCGAGCGGATTATCGGCCGTTTTGGTGTTTTGCATCAAGCATCTTTCCTTTTTCAAAAAACTAACTTGGCTATTCTATCACATCGTTCGACAAATTGCAAGATAATTCGCATTAAATAAGCCGATTATTAACCGCTGAGGCAATGCCTATTGCCCCCTTGCCGTAACGCTCGCGAATGGAATCAACGGCAGTTTCGAGCGAAAGTCTTTTTTGATATTTCAGCTCGTTATCGCTCGGAAACATAATTTGTTGAAAGGCGTTTTGCTTGGGTGATGAAAGCTTTTCGGCATGAACGGTAACGGCATATATTTCGTCGCCCGACCTTACGTTTGCCCAAATAAGCTTAAGCGCGGCATTAGAGATATCTTCGAAAAGGCAGGTTGGCGAATTCAACGGAGCACGGCGGCTGACGGTTATCTGCTCGGGGTTTCTTATGCTTACCGCAACGGTATTACAGCAAAGCCCATGCTTTCGCAAGCGCTCGGCAACCGACATTGAAAGATAGGTTACCGCAAAGGAAATATCCTCTTTCGAAATGAGATTGAAGCGAAAGGTCATTCCGTTGCTTACCGATTTCGGCTCGGGCTCGTAACCTGCGGGCGTTACCTCGGCAAAATCGCGTCCCAACGCAAAATCGCGAAGCATTATTCCGTTTTTTCCCATATATTGCGAAATAAAATCCTTATCACAGCAGGCAAGGTCGCCAACGGTTTTTATTCCTACCCTGCCGAGCTTTGCGGCGCAGGACGGCCCCACAAACAGCAAAGCGCCCACCGGCAGAGGCCAAACTATCGAAGCGAAGCGCTCGGGCGGAATAACCGAGGTTGCATCGGGCTTTTTAAGATCGCTTCCGAGCTTGGCGAATATTTTGTTGAACGAAACGCCGACCGAAACGGTTATTCCAAGCTCTTTTTTTATGCGCGCTCTTATAGAATCGGCAATATTTTTTCCGCTTCCGAAAAGCTTTTTCGAGCCGCTTACGTCAAGCCAGCTTTCATCAACACCGAACGGCTCGACAAGATCGGTATACTGATAAAATATTTCGTTCATTTTCTTCGACATCTCGCCGTAAAGCCCATAGGTCGGCTGAACGGTAAGAAGGCTCGGGCATTTCTGCTTTGCCTGCCAGACCGTTTCGCCGGTTTTGATATTATATTTCTTGGCAAGCTCGTTTTTCGCCAGAACGATTCCGTGGCGATCCTCGACGCTTCCGCACACCGCCATCGGAACCAGCGCATATTCGGGGTGCAATACCGTTTCACAAGAGGCAAAAAAAGAGTTCGCATCGCAATGCAGAACCGTTCGAACGTTATTTGTTGTTTTTTGGGTACTTTCGCTGCGGAAATTCGAATTCCGCATAAGCTGCGATCCGTCGCCCGCGCCCATATACATCAGCTTCACCGCCCTTTTATTCTTCGTTTAAATTCTATCACAAGAACAAATGTTTGTCAAGAACAAATGTTCTTGGAGAGGCAAAAAATAAAGGTCTGTCGAAAAGACAGACCTTTGGGTTATTCTTGAGGGTTAACGTCGTCGATAGACTTGGTAACCTTATGCTCGATGGGAGTCCACTCAACCTTTTTGAAGAGCGCAACGACCGCGATGGGAACGTAGGTGAGCATAAAGAACGGGAAGGTGAAAAGATATTTTATCATCTTGCCGGGCGGGCAATCGATAACGTCCCATTCGGTTAACAGCGTTATAAAACCGACGATAAACATCAGCATATAAACGATTATTGCAAAATATAAGAACGGCAGTATGCAGAAAAGAAACAGATTTGCAAACTCGGGGAACTGAACGAAAACGGTTATACCGTAGATACATTCGGCAATACAGCAAAGAAGCGACATTATTGTGAACGCAACTGCGGGGAATATTGTCATTAACATATCATAGCAGGCAAACTTGCCGCTGAACATTCCCTTGAAAAGACCCGAGCCGTATTTTGCGAAAACCTGATAGAAGCCCTTTGCCCAACGCAAGCGCTGTTTCCAGGATTGCTTGAAGGTTTCGGGCTGTTCATCGTAAACGATCGAGCCCGCGCTGTAGCCGATCTTTTCGCCGCGAATAGCCATATCGACCGAAAACTCGATATCCTCGGTGAGAAGATGATATTTCCAGCCGTTGTTCTTTTCGATTATCTCGCGGCTTACGCAAAAGCCCGTGCCCGAGATCGCACAGGAAGCGTCGAGGCGCATTCTTGCATTGTTAAGATATTTCGCTTCGCGAAGAAACCAAAGCGAATAGCCTGCGGTTATCCAGTTGGTTCCGTAATTTTTAGAGTTGCGGTAGCTTGTTAACGCCTTATAGCCGCGGTTGAAGTTAACGTTCATTTCTTTTATGAAGTTTTTATCAACCAAATTGTCGGCATCGAAAACGATATAGGCATCGCAATCGTCCTTTTCGGCAAGCAGCTTTTTGAAAAGGAAATCGAGCGCATAGCCCTTGCCGATAAGATTGGGATCGTTGCGCTCAAGCACTGTTGCGCCGTGCTCTCTGCCAACTTCCGCGGTGTTATCGGTGCAGTTATCGGCTATAAGGAATATTTTTATAAGCTCCTTCGGATAATCCTGCCTGTTGATGCTTTCGAGCAGATGGCCTATAACCGCCGCCTCGTTACGCGCGCTGATCACAACACCGAACTTGTTAAGCTTATCGCTTTTAACGGCGGGCGATTTATCTTTGCCGAGAAGCACCCAGAATATATAAAAGAACTGATAAAGATAGCAAATAACGAAGACCGAGGTGAGAATTATATTGCAAATGGAAAAAATCTCTTTAATTTCCACGGTGATACCTCTTGTTATCGAGTATTTTTTCATAAATGAGAGCGCCGTTATATAAGCGCTCTGTTTCTTGTTGATTATACACCATATAATCCCAAAAGTCAATAGATATGAAAAGGTCGGCGATTAATTCGCGCCGACCTTTTTATTAAATATCGATTAATTATTATTAAAGGCGGGATGCGATAGCCTTTAAGAAGCCCTCGGTATCAACCTGGGTTTTGTTTTCAAGCTCGGAGATTATGCAAAGGTCCTTTGTCATAACACCGCTTTCGATAGTGTCGATGCAAGCCTTTTCGAGCTTTTCGGCAAATGCGGAAAGCTCGGGAATATCATCGAGCTCACCGCGCTTTTTAAGCGCGCCGGTCCAAGCGAAAATGGTTGCAACGGGGTTGATTCTTGCGGGAACGCCCTTAAGATAATCGTAATAATGGCGCTGAACGGTTCCGTGCGCCGCCTCGTATTCATAAATACCGTCGGGCGAAACGAGAACGCTTGTCATCATCGCAAGCGAACCGTAAGCATTGGAGACCATGTCGCTCATAACGTCGCCGTCATAGTTCTTGCAAGCCCAAATGAAGCCGCCCTCAGAGCGAATAACGCGGGCAACGGCATCGTCGATAAGGGTATAGAAATATTCGATGCCCGCCTTTTCGAAGCGCTCTTTATATTCGTTTTCAAAGATATCGGCGAAGATATCCTTAAAGCGATGGTCATAGGTCTTGCTTATGGTATCCTTAGAGGAGAACCAAAGGTCCATGCCCGTGTCGAGTGCATAGTCGAAGCAGCTTCTTGCAAATCCCTCTATGCTCTTATCGATGTTGTGCATACCCTGAACGATACCGTCGGTTTTAAAATCATGAATGAGTGCACGGGTCTCGGTTCCGTCGGGCGCGGTAACCACGATCTCTGCCTTGGAGCCGCCGGGAACGCGAAGCTCGGTGGATTTATAGATATCGCCATAGGCATGACGGGCGATGGAAATGGGCTTCTTCCATTTTTGAACGTAGGGAGGAATTCCCTTAACGATAATGGGAGTGCGGAACACGGTTCCGTCGAGAATGGCGCGAATGGTCGCGTTGGGGCTCTTCCACATTTCTTTAAGGTTATATTCGGTCATTCTTGCCGCATTGGGAGTTATGGTTGCGCATTTAACGGCAACGCCGTATTTCTTGGTGGCGTTTGCGCTGTCGATGGTAACCTGATCGTTGGTCTCGTTGCGGTATTCCAAGCCGAGATCGTAATATTCGGTCTTGAGGTCAATATAGGGGAGAAGAAGTATATCCTTTATCTGCTGCCAGACAATTCGGGTCATTTCGTCGCCGTCCATCTCAACGAGCGGCGTTTTCATAGCTATTTTAGACATTATGTTCTCCTTAAAAGATTCCTTAGTTTGCTTTGGTATATTCAAGCAAGCCGCCCGCGAGGATAATATCTATATCTCTGCCCGAAAGCGAGGAAACAAGCTTGATATTCTTTCCGTTTGCCGAAAGAACGATTTCTCTGCCCTCTTTTATACAGGCGCGAGCGTCCGAGATAACAAGCTTATCGCCGAGCGAGAGAGCATCGTAATCCTCGGGGTTTGCAAAGGTTAGAGGAAGAATGCCCGCGTTAACGAGATTTGCCGCGTGGATACGCGCAAAGCTCTTGGCGATAACCGCCTTTACACCGAGATAAAGCGGAACGAGAGCCGCGTGCTCACGCGAGCTGCCCTGACCGTAGTTTTCGCCGCCGATGATTATACCGCCGTTCTTTTCCTTGGCGCGCGCAGGGAATTCCTCGTCGCACACCTCGAAGCAGAAGTTGGAAAGATAGGGGATATTTGAGCGATAGGGCAATATCTTTGCACCTGCAGGCATGATATGGTCGGTGGTGATGTTATCGCCGACCTTAAGGATACATTCGCAGGAAATGCTTTCTTCAAGCGGACGGCTTTCGGGGAAGGGCTTGATGTTGGGACCGCGAACGACCTCAACCTCTGCCGCATCCTCAACCGAAGCGGGCTTTGCGATCATGTTATCGTTAACCGCAAAAACAGAAGGCATGGGGAACTCGGGCATTGCGCCGAGGGTTCTGGGATCGGTTAAAACGCCGGTAAGAGCCGATATTGCGGCTGTTTCGGGGCTTACGAGATAAACCTGAGCATCCTTGGTGCCGCTTCTTCCGAGGAAGTTGCGGTTGAAGGTGCGAAGACTTACGCCCGCAGATTGAGGCGATTGACCCATGCCGATGCAGGGGCCGCAGGCGCTCTCTAAAATTCTTGCGCCTGCATCGATCATCCAGGAAAGAGCACCGCAGGCGGCAAGCATATTATAAACCTGCTTGGAGCCGGGAGCTATCGAAAGGCTTACGCCTTCGTTAACGGTTTTTCCTTTAAGGATATGCGCGACCTTCATGAGATCGACGAACGAAGAGTTGGTGCAGGAGCCGATGCAGACCTGATCGACCTTGATCGCGCCGATCTCTTCGATGGATTTAACGTTATCGGGGCTGTGAGGACAAGCCGCCGCGGGAACGAGCGTTGAAAGGTCGATATCGATAACGAGATCGTATTCGGCATCTTCATCGGCGGAAAGCTCAACGAACTGCTCTGCTCTTCCCTGCGCCGCAAGGAAAAGACGGGTGTTTTCGTCGCTGGGGAACACCGAGGTGGAAGCGCCGAGCTCGGCACCCATGTTGGTAATGGTTCCTCGTTCGGGAACCGAAAGGGTCTTAACGCCCTCTCCGCCGTATTCGATAATTCTGCCCACGCCGCCCTTAACGCTTAAACGGCGAAGGACCTCGAGAATAACGTCCTTTGCGGAGACCCAATCGTTAAGCTTGCCGGTTAGGTTAACGCGAACCATTTCGGGCATTGTGATGTGGTATGCACCGCCGCCCATTGCAACGGCAACGTCCAAGCCGCCCGCACCGAAGGCAAGCATTCCGAGACCGCCGCCCGTGGGGGTGTGGCTGTCGGAGCCGATAAGGGTCTTGCCGGGAACGCCGAAGCGCTCGAGGTGAACCTGATGGCAGATTCCGTTACCGGGGCGCGAGAAATAAAGACCGTATTTCTTTGCGCAGGTTCTTATATAAAGATGGTCGTCGGCGTTCATAAAGCCGTTTTGAAGAGTGTTGTGGTCAATATATGCAACCGAAAGCTCGGTTTTAACACGGGGGATACCCATTGCCTCGAACTCGAGATAAGCCATGGTGCCGGTTGCATCCTGAGTTAAGGTTTGGTCTATGCGAAGACCGATGGGAGAACCCTTTATCATCTCACCCTCAACAAGGTGAGCCTTGATTATTTTTTGTGCGATAGTTAATCCTGACATATAAGATTCTCCTTTCGGTCATCAAGCTCGATATAAGGCAATCTGCCGTGGAAGGGACGATATGCGGGGCGCATTATTCTGCGGCAGGTTATAATTTCTTCCAATCTGTGTGCGCACCAGCCCGAAAGGCGTGCGATAGCGAAGAGAGGAGTGTAAAGCTCGACGGGAATGTCGAGCATACGGTATACTAGACCGGAATAAAGGTCGACGTTGGCGCAGATAGCGTTGCCATCCTGCATTTTGTTTTGAAGCAAAGCGGGAGCAAGGCGTTCAACGGCATGAAGAAGCTCGTAATCCTCGCGCATACCGAAATCGTCGCAATGCTCTTCGACCGCCTCGCGCAGAATAACGGCGCGGGGGTCGCTTAAGGTATAGACCGCGTGACCTACGCCGTAGATAAGGCCGCTTCTGTCGCCTGCTTCGCGGTTGAGCTGCTTTTGCAGATATGCCGAGATCTCGTCATCGTCCTTATAGTCGCGAACGTTTGCCTTGATCTCGTCAAGCATCCTGCACACCTTTATGTTCGCGCCGCCGTGGCGGGGGCCCTTGAGCGCGCCGATGCCCGCGGCGATAGCCGAGAAGGTATCGGTGCCCGAGGAGGTGAGGGTTCTGCAGGCGAAGGTGGAGTTGTTACCGCCGCCGTGCTCTGCATGAAGGATAAGGCATTTATCGAGAAGCTTTGCCTCGGCATGAGTGAATTTACGGTTGAGTCGGAGCATAGAAAGAATGTTTTCCGCCATGCTCTGACCGGGAATGGGCATATGAAGGAAAAGGCTTTCGTTATCGTAATAACGGCGCTTTACCTGATGCGCGGCTGTCATAATGATAGGCAGGCGCGAAATAAGCATTAACGATTGACGCAAAACGTTATCGGGCGAATTATCGTCGGGGTTTTCGTCATAGCTGTAAAGCGCAAGAACGCTTCTTGCAAGCTTATTCATAATATCGGGGCTCGGCGCGCGCATTATCATATCTTCGATAAAGCCGTTGGGAAGCTCGCGGTATTCATCCATGATAACGTCATAGAACTCGAGCTCCTCTCTGGTGGGAAGCGAGCCGAAGAGAAGAAGCCAAGAAGCTTCTTCATAGCCGAAACGGTCGTCGCGGTCGACAGATGCGATGATATCGTTAACGTTAACGCCGCGATAGAAAAGCTCGCCCTCGCAGGGAACCTTTTCATATTCATCTATATAATAACCGTGAACATTACTTACTCGGGTTATACCTGCAAGCACGCCCGTTCCGTCGGGATTACGAAGCCCGCGCTTTACGCCGAAGCGGGAATAAAGCTTTTCATCAAATGCAGAATTCTGTTTAAGAGCACCCGCAAGCGATTCTATATTTAATTTAGCACACATATCATTTCATCCTTTCGTTTCGGACATTATATCAGCGAAAAAACGTATTGTCAACAGATTTTGCAACACAAAACCCATTTTGTTGCATTTTTCACCAATATAAATCGTTTCGAAAAGCCGTTTTGTTGATTATTTTGCAATTTTAATTCTTGCAAATTGCAATTTCGGTTTTATTTAGCTGCAGAGGCCTCTTTAAGCAGCTCTTTCATCGAATAAAGGCCGCTGCCCTGTTGCATAAGATATTCCGCCGCCTTAATTGCACCCTCGGCGAAAAGCGCACGGCTTTCTGCGGTGTGCTTAAGGCTTATGGTTTCGCCGTTGCGGCTGATCAAAACCTCGTGCTCGCCGAAGATTCCGCCGCAGCGAACCGAAGAAATGCCTATTTCGTTATCGGGGCGAACCATGCGGCGCGAGGAACGATCGAAAACGAAATCGGTTTCGCCCTCAAGGCATTCGCTGATGCCCTCGGCGATCATAAGCGCGGTTCCGCTGGGAGCGTCAAGCTTGTTGCGGTGATGCTTTTCGATTATTTCGATATCGCAATCGCCGCCGAGCGCGGTTACGGCACTTTTGCAAAGGTCGATAAGCAGATTAACGCCGAGCGACATATTGCGCGAATAGAAAACGGGATATTCGGCGGCAAGCGCCTTTATCATCGCAAGCTCGCTTTCGGTGTGGCCGGTTGAAGCGATAACGCAGGGGGTTGCGGTTTTTCTTACGAAATTGCAAATTTCGGGAACTGCCGTATGGTTGGTGAAATCTATTACCGCATCAGCAGATTCGGAAACCTCTTCGATTGATCTGTAAAAGGGAATGCCGTCGGTCGGCTCGCCGAATTTGTCAACTGCGGCAACGACCGAAACACCCTTTGCGTTTGCGGCGGCAACAATTTCTTTGCCCATTCTGCCGCAAGCGCCGTTAACGATTATTTTCATTGTTATATTCCTTTATTTGCACAAGCCCTGCTCGCGCATAAGCGCAAAGAGCTTTTCATCGTCGGAAGCATCCATGGGGCAAAGGGGCATACGGAATTCGTTATCGCAAAAGCCCATTTTTGCCATAGCGGTCTTAACGGGAATGGGATTTACCTGCATGAAGAGACCGTTCATCAAGCGCAGATACTTAAGCTGAAGCTGAGCGGCGGTTTTGAAATCGCCGTCGAGGCAAAGCTTTGTGATGCGGTGAGCCTCGGCGGGCATTACGTTCGAGAACACCGAGATAACGCCGATAGCGCCCATAGACATAAGAGGAACAATCTGCTGATCGTCGCCGCTGTACATATTAATATCGTTACCGCAAGCCTCGAGAACCTCCATCATCAAAAGAAGGTTGCCGCTTGCTTCTTTGGTCGCAACGATGTTTTCGTGCTTTGCGATCTGCTTATATGAATCAATAGAAATGCAGAAGCCGGTTCTTCCGGGAACGTTATAAACAATGCAGGGAATGTTTACCGAATCGGCAACCGTGTTGAAATGGCTTACGATGCCCTTCTGCGAGCATTTGTTATAATAGGGAGTAACGAGCAAGAGACCGTCGGCACCCGCCTTTTCGGCAAAGCGCGAAAGCTCGACTGCATATTGAGTGTTATTTGAGCCCGTGCCCGCGATAACGGGAACACGGTGGTTGACCTTTTCGATAGCGAACTCAACGACCTTTTTGTGCTCATCGTCATCAAGCGTTGCGGGTTCGCCTGTTGTACCGCAGACAACAAGAGCATCTATGCCGCCTGCGATCTGAAATTCGAGAATATTTTCAAGAGCCGCATAATCTACCTTGCCGTCTTTAAACGGGGTGATAAGCGCGGTAGCTGCACCTTGGAATATAGTATTCTTAATAGCCATAATATTTTCCTCCGCGGATTAATCCAAAAATATATTCAGTATATTGTATCACCGTGATTTTAAAAAGTCAATATTTTCAAAAAAGAAAGACGGCCGTTTTGCCGTCTTTCTCGATACATTTTGAATTTTAAACGGTTTAGCCGAGAACGATTTCCTTGCCCTGCTCGGAGGAATCGTACATTGCCTGCATCATGGTTGCGGTGATGATAGCCTTGTCGATGTGAGAAGGAAGCTTTTCACCGGTTTTGATGCATCTTACGAAGCTGTCGATCTCGTTCTGGAAATGATCGTTTGCAACGAATCTGGGCTTGAAGTTGATGAGCGTTCCGCAAGAGGTTGTGAACATGGTGAAATCGCCGCCGTAGTTAAGACGGATACCTGCCTTGGTACCGATGAAATCGATATAGGTCTCGGCAATACCGATATTCTGAGCCCACGCTCCGTTGAAGGTGATAGTGGGGCCTTCGGTGCGGACAAAACCGGTTACAAAGTCGTCAACGTCATAGGTGCCGTTGAGATCCTTAGTATCCTCGGACCACATGCCCTCGTAAACGTAGTTGGGCATATCAACGCCGAGCTTGGAGAATGCCTTTGCCGAAACGGTGAGAGGCTTGGGATCGTCGGTGCAGTACATAACGATATCGAGGTAGTGAACGCCCCAGTCGATAAGAACGCCGCCGCCTGCAATGGATTTATCGGTGAACGCGCCGCCTAAACCGGGAATAGAACGATGTGCACGGAAGCTTACGTAAACGTGGTAAACCTCGCCGAGCTCGCCTGCCTGAATGATCTCGCGAACCTTGTTAACAGCAGCATTAAAGCGGTTTACAACACCGATATTGAGAACCTTGCCGGTCTCGTGCTGAGCCTTCTGCATCTCGAGAGCCTCGGAAAGAGTTCTTGCAGAGGGCTTCTCGCAAAGAACGTGCTTGCCTGCTTTGAGGAAATCGATGGTGATGGTGCTGTGCATCTTGTTGGGAGTACAAACCGAAACAGCCTCAACCTCTGCATCGTTAAGAATTTCGTGGTAATCTTCAACAGCGATACCGCAGCCGTACTTTTCAACAGCGGCATCAGCCTTGGACTTGATGATATCGCAGAAATACTTGATCTCTACATCGGAATTCTTCATATAGGCAGGGATGTGAGCATTGTTTGCGATGGTACCGCAGCCGATAATTGCGATCTTCATTTTAGACATAATTGTGTTCCTCCGATAAATAAATATACATTAATATTCGGTAGTTCGATTTTATCACAAAGAAAAACGATTTTCAATAGATTTTCGCGAAATACGAAAAAAACTCTTGACATATCCGATCATGCAATATATAATTTGGGATAGTAAAAGCATTGAAGGGGACAAAGCATTCGTTTTTCCGCTTTTCAGAGAGCCGTCGGTTGGTGCGAGACGGTAGGCGCGGCGTTTTGCGAACTCACCCCGGAGCTGCCGTTCCGAATGACATTTTTGTTTGTAGGAGCGGTCGGGTTTCTCGCCGTTATCAAGAGAGCGCGCTGTTGGGCGTGGCTATGTGATAATATGGTTTACCCGTGCTCTGTCTGTGCTTTCGGACAGAGCTTTTTTATATTTTTCTTCTTTAATTGAAAGGAGTTTCCCCCATGAGATTATCGTTCTCAACACTCGCCTGCCCCGGATACAGCTTTTCGGACATTTACGCAATGGCAAAAGATTTGGGCTTTGACGGTATAGAGGTGCGAGGACTCGGCAGAGACATTTTCGACGTGAGCACCATGCCCTTTGCGCCCGAAAATCTTGCCGCAACCGTTAAAAAGCTTCGCTCTCTCGGCTTGGAGATTTCTTGCCTGAGCTCGGATTGCAGCTTAAAATACCCCGAAAGAGCCGAAGAAAACAAAAAGATAATAACCGAATATATCGCCGCCGCTAAGGCGCTGGGAACAAAATTCGTTCGCGTTCTCGGCGATGATCTTCCCGAGCCCAACGGCGAGGTAGACGATGCCGAGGTATTGCGCCAGCTTACATCGCTTGCGCCCATTGCAGAGGAAGCGGGCGTTACGCTCGTTATCGAGACCAACGGCGTTTACAGCGATACGGCAAGGCTTAAAGCGGTTCTTGACGGAGTTAAAAGCGACAGCGTTGCGGCACTTTGGGATATTCACCACCCCTACCGCTTCGCCAAGGAATCGCCCGAAACAACGGTTCAGAACCTTGGTATGTATATCGCCTACGTTCACGTTAAGGACAGCGTTGAAGAAAACGGCGAGATCGTTTATAAGCTTATGGGTGAAGGAGACATGCCTATCAACGACATGATCTTCGCGCTCAGCTCGATAAACTTTGACGGATTCCTTTCGCTTGAATGGGTTAAGCGTTGGGCACCCTATCTTCAGGATGCGGGCATCATTTTCCCGAACTACGTTAACTATATGGGACGTTTCACGGGCAAGATCTCTCATAACGACACACTCATCGACGATCTGCGCGGTCAGGGCAAATATATCTGGCAGAAGAATATGCTTATCGACCTTACCTTTCCGCAGGTGCTCGACAGAGTTTGCGAAGCCTTCCCCGATCAATATGCCTTCCGCTTCACCGAATGCGATTATACGAGAACCTACCCTCAATTCCGCGATGACGTTGACGAATTCGCACGCGCGCTTATTTCACTCGGTGTTAAGCGCGGCGACCACGTTGCCGTTTGGTCTACCAACCTGCCTCAATGGTATATCGCGTTCTGGGCAACAACAAAGATCGGCGCGGTTTTGGTTACGGTAAACACCGCTTATAAAATATACGAGCTCGAATATCTGCTCCGCCAATCCGACACGCACACGCTCGTTATGTGCGACGGATATAAAGACAGCGATTACAACGCAATAATCCACGAGCTCTGCCCCGAGCTTGAAACACACAAGGCGGGCGAGCCGCTTTATACAAAGCGTCTTCCCTTCCTTCGCAACGTTATTACGGTTCAAAGCGAGCAAAAGGGCTGTTTGACCTGGGAGCAGGCGCTTGAATTTGCCGAAAAGACCCCGATCGAAGAGGTTTACCGCCGCGCTTCGCTTATTAACAAGCACGACGTTTGCAACATGCAATACACCTCGGGAACGACCGGATTCCCCAAGGGCGTTATGCTGACACACTATAACGTTGTTAACAACGGCAAAAACATCGGCGACGGAATGGATCTTTCCAGTGCCGACAGAATGATGATTCAGGTTCCCATGTTCCACTGCTTCGGCATGGTGCTTGCAATGACCGCTTCGGTTACCCATGCGGTTACCATGTCGCCGCTTTCCTATTTTTCGCCCAAGCGTGCGCTTGATTGCATCAACAAAGAAAAGATAACCTGCTTCCACGGTGTTCCCACAATGTTTATTGCGCTTCTTGAAAACGAAAACTTCGAAAAGACCGATTTTTCGCATATGCGCACGGGAATCATGGCGGGCTCGCCCTGCCCCGTAAAGGTTATGCAGGACGTTGTTGACAAGATGAACATGACCGAGATAACCATTGTTTACGGTCAGACCGAGGCCTCGCCCGGATGCACGATGAGCCTTACCACCGACAGCCTCGATGCCCGCGTTAACACTGTTGGCGGCGCAATGTTCGGCGTTGAATGCAAAATCGTTGACCCCGAAACCGGTGAAGAGCTTCCCGATAACGTAGACGGCGAGTTCGTTGCAAGAGGCTATAACATTATGAAGGGATATTACAAAATGCCCCAGGCAACCGCGCTTGCAATAGACGAAAACGGCTGGCTGCACACCGGCGACCTTGCGCGCCGCACCCCCGAAGGATATTATAAGATAACCGGCAGAATAAAGGATATGATAATTCGCGGCGGTGAAAATATATATCCCAAAGAAATAGAAGACTTTATATATACTCACCCGAAGGTTAAGGACGTTCAGGTTATCGGTGTTCCCGACGAGCAATACGGCGAGGAAATAATGGCTTGCATCATTCTTAAAGAAAACGAGACCTCCACCGAAGAGGAAATCAAAACCTACGTTAAAGAGCACATGGCAAAGCACAAAACGCCGCGCTACGTTTCGTTTGTTAAGGAATTCCCGATGAACGCCGCAGGAAAGATTCTTAAATACAAAATGCGAGAGAACGCCGTTGAAGAGCTTGGGCTTAAAAAAGCGGCTTCGATCGTTACCGCATAATTAAGGAGGAACACAATGAACGGAAGAAAGGTTTTTGCCGACATAAAAGCCGAAGGCTTTGATTGCGCACTGTTTCTTGATGAAACCAGCCAATATTATCTAAGCGATTTTCCCACCACCGACGGCGTTGTTATCGTTTCGGAGAAGGAGACCGCGCTTATTACCGACTCGCGATATATAGAGGCGGTTGAAAACGACAAAAAGGCGGGCAAGCTTACCGAAGACGTTATGCCCTATCTTTTCAAGAAGAATCTTTATGAGGTTATCGCCGAATATTTCGCATCGGTCGGTGCAAAGCGAGTTTGCCTCGACCCCGGTCTTATAAGCGTTAAACAGCTTCAGCTTCTTGAAAAATATTGCGAGGGAGTTGAATTCGGTTATCTTTCGGACGTTTGCCTTAAGCACCGCAAGATAAAAACCGAAGCCGAGGTTGCCAAAATCAAAAAAGCTCAATCCATAACCGACGCGGCGTTCAGCCACATTCTCGGATTTATCGCAAAGGGCAAAACCGAGCTTGAGGTTGCCGCAGAGCTTGAATATTTCATGAGAAGCCACGGCGCAGACGGTCTTGCGTTCGAAACCATTGCCGTTTCGGGAAAGAACTCTTCTCTGCCCCACGGAATTCCCACGGAAGCAAAGCTTACCGAAAACTCCTTCTTCACAATGGATTACGGCGCAAGATTTGCGGGCTATTGCTCGGATATGACGAGAACCGTTGTGCTCGGCAAGGCGGATGATGAAATGAAGCGCATTTACAACACCGTTCTTACCGCACAAACCGAAGCGATAAAGTTCATTAAAGCCGGCGTTACCGGCATTGAAGCCGACAAGGTGGCACGCGATATTATCACCGATGCGGGCTACGGCGAATGCTTCGGCCACTCGCTCGGCCACTCGCTCGGCTTAGAGATACACGAGCTTCCCTCGCTTTCGGTAAAGGGCGAAGAAAAGCTTGTTCCCGGTCATATCGTTACCGTTGAGCCCGGTATTTATATACCCGGAAAATACGGTGTTCGTATTGAAAATATGGTGCTCGTTACCGAAAACGGCTGTGAAAATCTCACAAACAGCAACAACAGTCTCATCGAGCTTTGATGCAAACAAAAAACACTTGACAAATCTTGCCTTTTACGCTAAAATAAGTTAGATATAATATTTTGTCTTATGAATAGGACATAAATCAGGAGGATATAATATGATTTCGGCAGGCGATTTCAAAAACGGTCTTACCTTTGAAATGGATGGCCAGCTTATGCAGGTTATCGAATTCCAGCACGTTAAGCCCGGAAAAGGCGCAGCTTTCGTTAGAACCAAGATGAAGAACATCATCTCCGGTGCGGTTATCGAAACCTCTTTCAACCCCACCGCTAAGTTCCCCCAGGCTATCGTTGACAGAAGAGATATGGAATACAGCTACACCGACGGCGATCTTTATTACTTCATGGATCCCGTTACCTTCGATCAGGAGCCTCTTAACTCCGATCAGCTTCCCGACAGCTTCAAGTTTGTTAAAGAAGGCATGACCTGCAGACTTATGGCTTACAAGGGCAAGGTTTTCTCGGTTGAGCCTCCCATTTTCGTTGAGCTTGAGGTTACCGCTACCGAGCCCGGCGTTAAGGGCAACACCGCAACCAACGTTACCAAGCCCGCTACCGTTGAGACCGGCGCTGAGGTTAAGGTTCCGATATTCATCAACGAAGGCGACGTTATCAAGATCGATACCAGAACCTGCGAATATCTCGAAAGAGTATAATTCGCTTACGCTCGCGCATTTATCACGCGCGTTGCGAATTTGCCGCAGACCATGCGGCAAGCAAAAACAATTTATAAAGGAGATTATAAGATGACAGTTTCCGAAAAGGCTGCATACATTAAGGGTCTCATGGAAGGTATGGAAATCGATACCTCCAAGGGCGAAGGCAAGATTCTTGCCGCTATGGCGGATCTTCTTGAGGATCTTGCACTTTCCGTTCAGGATCTTGAAGACGAAAACGCAAACCTCGCAGATTACATCGAAGAGATCGATGAAGACCTCGGCGCAGTTGAAGAAGATTTCTACTGTTGCGATGACGATGACTGCTGCGATTGCTGCGACGATGATGACTGTTGCGACTGTTGCGACGACGATTGCTGCGATTGTGACGACGATTGCTGCGAATGTCTCGAGCTTGAATGCCCCGCTTGCGGCGAGCCCATTTATATCGACGAATGCGACGTTGAAAAGATCGATGAGCTCGAATGTCCTGCTTGCGGCAAGGTTTTAAGCATTGTTGAAACCGACGGCGAAGATTGCGACTGCTGCTGCGATTGCGAATAAAAACAAAAAAAACACTTTGCGGCAAGCTTTAAGCTTGCCGCATTCATTTAGGTAGAAACATGAGTATTACCAGAGAAATTATAGATATTCACACACACGTCTGGCCCGACAAGATCGCAATTCGCGCGGCAGACAACATAGTTAACTATTATTCCCTTTTGCGTCAGGGCGACGGCTCGGTTGAAGGAATATTTCGCGGTGCCGAGGAGTTTGAAAACATCCGCTTCGTTATTTCGTCGGCAACACTAAAGCCCGATATCGCTCACGCGCAGGTCGGCAACGATTTTTTGATAAATACCGCAAGCAACGACCCGCGTTTTATTCCGCTTGCATCATTCCATCCGCTTATTGATTTCGACGAAACCGTGCGCGAGCTCGAGCGTTGCAAAGCACTTGGGGCAAAGGGCATTAAGATACATTCGGATTTTCAGCGTTTTTTCGTTGACGACGCAAACGCGATCGAGATTTACAAGGAAGCGGCAAGACTTAAGCTTCCCATACTTTTCCACGCGGGCGACAAAAACACCGATTTTTCGACACCGAAGCGCATTCGAAACATTCTTGAAAAGCTGCCCGAGCTTACTATTATTGCGGCACACATGTGCGGATACAGCGTTTGGGACGAAGCCAAGGAATACCTTATCGGAACCCCCGTTTACACCGACACGAGCGAGGCGCGGCTCGGCATGGACGCCAACTCGCTCTATAACCTTATCGAGAAGCATGGCGTTGAAAGGGTTATGTTCGGCTCTGATTACCCGCTTTGGCGCACCGACTTTGCCTTTCACGAGCTCGAGGAATGTGCGCTCACCGATGCCGAAAAAGACCTTATTTATTGCGAAAACGCAAAAAAGGTTTTCGATCTTTAGATTTATACGAAAGAGGCGCTTTTTGAAAAAAGCTCCTCTCTCGAGCTCTCTCCCCAAAAACTTTAAAATAAAAGAAGCTCTGTCGAGCTTCTTTTTTGTTTTTATTATTGGAAATTTTGAAAAGAGAGCGCGAGAGAAAAAGCTTTTTAAAAGTTTTTCTCTCGCACAATCAATCGATCAATCGCCGTTACTGCTCTTCCCTGCGAGCCTTAAGCGCGGCATAGCCCTCGCGGAATGCCTGAAGCGCAAGCGGAACGCCCTCGTCGAGCCTTAGATAGTTGTTAACGGTGGAAACGCCGTTGATATCAACATAGTCGTTAGCGGAGAACCAAACCGCGATCTTGATATTCTTACAGAATTCATAGCCGCTGTTCTGATTCTTTTCGAAGCAATCGAACATACCCTTGATCCAATCAGCTTGCCACTGACGCTTAAGCTCGATATTGTCGGCGGGAACGTATTGCTGTTTATCCCAATCATAAACAACGCTTGCACCCGCGCCGCAAGCAAACTCACCGAGAATTGCGGGGAAATTATCGAACCAAGGAGTGTTCTTTTCGTAAAGCTCGGTATACATCTGACGGAACGATTCACAAAGGTTATCGTTATTCATCTGATAATAGGTAAGGCCGAGCATTTGAACGTAATCGGAGCCGGGCCAATAGTTAAGCTGATCGCCCCAGTTGCTGTAAGGACAGCTTGTTGCGATGGGGTTCCAGATCCAAATGCAGTTATCTACGCCCTCTTCCTTAAAGATATCGTAAAGTCGGCGCCAGGTATCGATAAACACGTCGGGGTCAAGCATTGTCTGCATTCCGCAATAGCTGGTCCAGTCGGTGTTCATTTCGTTGTTAAGACGGAAGAGAACAGGCTTGCCGTATGCCTTAATATCCTTTGCGAGCTGACGGAACTGTGCATCAACTCTGCCGCGGCAGATATCATACATGGGAGTATAGCCGCCGAGACCGTTGTTTGTTGTGGAGAACTGATAGGTAAGCTCGAGAACGGGCTTGCCGTTAAAGCCGTTGCCGCCCGCCTGTGCATTGAGGAAGTTGAGGTCGATATCGGTTTTTGTATAGTTACTGCCATACCAGCCGATATGGTAATAGGTCATGAAGATATCAAGCTCGTTGTTGAGCGCTTCCTCCGAAGCAAGCCACTTTACGTATTCGGGATCGTTCTTTTCATAGAACGCGCCGAAATCAACGGTGGTTTGGTTTTGGATCTTGTTATAATACGCCTTGGTTTCCTCGTTCCAAAATTCGGGAATCTTAAGCTCATAGGAGCCAACGCTGTTAACAGGGGTTCCCTTCTTTTCAAGCTCTTTGAACGAAGCGACGACAGCGTCGATCTCATCGGTCATTTTCTTGTCGGATTTGAGCACGAACAGCCAGAAATGCTCATAGGAATCGGCAGGGCGAACTATTGCGATGCTGTAATAATCATACTCCATCTTCGATGCGAGGTTGATCTGCATATCGTAATAGTTAACAACAAAGCCGGGCAGCAGGGTTTCGCTTGAGCCTGCCGCGCGGGTGCGGCGGATGCTGTTTTCCGTAAGAAATTCTACGTTTTCAAGATAACGGGCAAGCCATTCGTCATAATAGATCTTAAAGCCCTTTTCGTTATCGCCGTAGGGGTTTTGATCCTCATAAGTAACTGTGAGCACATAGCCCTCGCCCTTATATTTGCTTCTTAAAGCACCGAGCGAGAAATCGGCTTCAATATTGGTTCCGGGCAGAGTAAGCGCATAACCCTCGGAAAGAACCGCAACACGGGTTTTATCCTCGCCCTCGAAAATATAGCGGTTATCGCCATCGGGAACAGAATCGAAGGATTCGAGCTCTTTTCCGTCGGAATAAGCTGTAAGCTTATAAACCTCATCGGCATTTTCAAAGCCGCTTGCTTTATCGGCAAAGGCTTCATTCCAAAGTATCTTTGCGTTTTCGTCGGGTATCATGCCGGATTCCTCCGTTTGAGATTCGGCCAAGCTTTCGCCGCTGTTTTCGCCCGAGGGGTTGGTCTCGCAGGAAGCAAGAAGCGGAACCGCAAGCGCAAGCAAAAGAACAAACGATAATAGTCTTTTCATTTTAACCTCCGATTTGATGTTGGAAATATTATAACGCATTTTCTTTTTATTTGCAATAGACAAAAACAAAAATACAACGGCGTTTGACCGTTGTATTGTTTGTATTTTGTTTAAGAACAAAATTGCAAAGATTTAAAGCTTATCTGAACTTGCGCTTACGAGCCGCTTCGGACTTCTTCTTACGCTTAACGCTGGGCTTTTCGTAATGTTCTCTCTTACGAATTTCAGCCGGCACGCCGCTTCTGAGATAAGATCTTTTGAATCTGCGGAGAGCGCTGTCGATAGTTTCGTTCTCCTTAACTCTGACCTCTGCCAATTTTGTAACCCTCCCTTACATCGGTTTCCGAGGAAATCGCATCTAATGGGGACATTATATCAAAGATTTCGACACATGTCAACAAAAGATTTAAATTATCCTTAAAGATTTCCCCAAAAAGTGTTCGTTTTTTGGGGAACAAATCTTAAATTAAAGAGCCTTCTTTGCAGTTTCAACGAGCTGAGCGAAAGCAGCCTTATCGTTGATAGCGAGCTCGCTGAGCATCTTACGGTTGAGCTCGATGCCGCTCTTCTTGAGACCGTACATAAAGCGGGAGTAATTGATACCCTCTACCTTGCACTGAGCAGAGATACGGGTGATCCAAAGAGAACGGAAATCTCTCTTCTTCTGTTTTCTGCCGGCGAAAGCATAGTTGCCGCTCTTAAGAACAGCCTGCTTAGCCATCTTGAAGTGTTTGCTTTTTGCGCCCCAATAGCCCTTTGCGAGCTTGAGCATTTTATTTCTTCTTTTTCTGGTCGCAAGTGCGCCTTTAATTCTTGCCATCTTTCAAAACCTCCGTTTATTTATAGGGAATCATTCTCTTGAGATCGTCATAGCGAGCGTCGCTTACGTAAGCTGCTTTTCTGAGAGCTCTCTTGGTCTTGCTCGGCTTGAGGCCGGTCTTGTGACGCTTGCCGGGGTGGTTCATCTTGATCTTACCGGTGCCGGTAAAAGAGAAACGCTTTGCGGAAGCCTTGTGTGTTTTGATTTTTCCCATTGTAGTAATTCCTTTCGGTTATTTTGACTTTTTAGGTGCTAAGATCATTGTCATGTTTCTGCCATCGAGAAGGGGCTTCTTTTCAACCGTTGCGCTTTCGCCGCAGCCTTCTAAGAATCTGTCGAGAAGCTGTGCGCCGAGCTCGGTGTGTGCCATTTCTCTGCCCGAGAACTTAACCATGACCTTAACTTTATTACCCTGTGATAAAAACTTAAGGGTATGTGAAAGCTTAGTATTGAAATCGTGGGTATCTATACGGCATTTGAGCTGAATTTCTTTAAGCTCGATAATCTGGCGCTTTTTGCGCTGTTCCTTTTCGCGCTTTTCTTTTTCAAAGCGGAATTTGCCGTAATCCATGATTTTGCAAACGGGGGGAACCGAATCGGGCGCAATCTCGACAAGGTCGAGCGCGGCCTCGTTGGAAAGGCGGAGTGCTTCGGAAAGCTTCATAACGCCAAGCTGGTTGCCGTCAGCACCGATAACACGAACCTCGTTTGCTCTGATCTCTTCGTTAATTAAAGAAGAATTTTTAGCGGCGATGGTAGGACACCTCCATAATAATTGGTCATAAAAAAGAAATGCAAAGCAGTTAAAACCCCGCTTTGCACAGCCAAAAACCGACCGATCGCATAGTTCGACCGACCGAAAATATTGACCGAGCAAGGCTTGTTGCCGCAGGGTGAGAGCTGAGCTCTGCTTCTTTGTGCCAAAAAATAATACCACATCGAGCGGGATTTGTCAATAGCTTTTAACAAAAATCTTTTAAATTTGTTGCTGTTTTTGCTTTTTTTGCATATTATGGCGTTAAGGAGGAGATTTTTATGCCAATGCTATTTTTGAGCCCGTCGACACAAGAATACAACATATACTACGACGGAAGCGGCAGCGAGGAATATTACATGAACCTTATTGCCGATTATATGGAGCCCTATCTTACCGCAAGCGGAATCACCTTTACGAGAAACAACCCCGAAGGAACCGTCGGCGATTCGGTGCGGCTTTCAAACGCAGGCGATTATGCCCTTCACCTTGCGCTTCATTCAAACGCAGCGGGAAACGCCAACTACGGAAAGCAAACCGGCAGCGACGTTTATTATTACCCGACGAGCGTTAACGGAAAGCGCGCCGCCGACATAACGGTTGCTAACCTCAAAAAGATATACCCGCAGCCCGACCGCGTGCGCGCTCTGCCGACAACGATGCTTTATGAGCTCAACAACACGAGCGCGCCCTCGATTTTGGTTGAGCTTGCTTACCACGACAACCCATCCGATGCCGAATGGATAAAAGCAAACCTTAAAGAGATCGCAAAAAACCTTTCGCTTTCGGTTGCCGATTATTTCGGAATAACCCTCGTTGACCCCTCGCCGATGCAACGCGCGACCGTTACAACGCAGGGCGGCAGGCTTAATATTCGCGAAGCGCCCGACCTGAACGCAACGATAATCGGGCAGATTCCCAACGGAACAACGGTTGAGATCACCGGTCAAAGCGGCGAATGGTATCTCGTTCGTTATAACGGAATTCAGGGATACAGCTACGGAAGCTTTTTGAAATTAAGATAACGTTTATAATAAAAATAAAGCTTTGCTTTTGCGAGACTTCCCGAAAGGAAGTCTCGCAGTTTTATTCGCCTCATGGGGTCCCCACAAAACATAGTTTTGTGGGGTTATTCATTCGGCGAGTTATATTGCTTCGCAGTTATATTCGGCTAAAGCCGAGTGATATTGCCTTCGGCAGTTTGAGGCGAATAAAATACCACTGAAGCCGATAGGCTTCAATAACACTTTATTTTAAAAAATATCTCGCCATCGGCGAGGAATTTTTAAAATAAAATATCACTCCGACGAAGTCGGAATAAAACTTGAAAAATTTCTACTGTTGTGTTATTATAAAATGGGTTTGGGCATAGCCCAATAAAGCATTTGTATGTACAAATGCGATGCTGGTTCTTTTGAATCAGTTCGATAAATAAGAATAGGTCGAACAGTTAGGAAAATAAGAACTTAACAAAGGGGTGTGATTGTATGAATTCAATTAAAACAATAGCCGTTCTACTAACGCCGATTTTAGTATTTGCCATTTTGCTTATTCCTTACAGCTTGGTCAATCAGCATTTTATTGTCGATTGGCTGGGTTGCGGCTGCCCCGTGATAGATGAAGCGGGCAA
>JAFSGD010000014.1 GCA_017434845.1 Clostridia bacterium | reverse complement strand
GCAATGTATGCTTCGAAGGGTTCCACATATTCGAGAGCGGAGGTTTCGCCGACGTCACGGCCGTCGAGAAGGATGTGAACGCGAACCTTTGCGACGCCTTCTGCCTTCGCCTGAGCGAGCATTGCCTTCAGGTGGTCGATGTGGCTGTGTACGTTGCCGTCGGAGAAGAGGCCGATGAAGTGGAGGGTATGACCTGCCTTTGCGCCTGCAACGAGGGTCTGCCAGGTTTCGGAAGCGAACATCTTGCCGGACTCGATGGAAGCGGAAACGAGCTTCGCGCCCTGAGCGAAGACCTGACCGGAGCCGAGTGCGTTGTGACCGACTTCGGAGTTGCCCATGTCGTCATCGGAGGGAAGACCGACAGCTGTGCCGTGAGCCTTAAGGCTGAAGCAATGATATTTTTCGAAAAGCATATCAAGAGTGGGAGTATCTGCGGCTTTGACTGCGTTGCCGACTTCGCGGTCGCAAAGGCCGATGCCGTCCATAACGATAGTAACGATGGGGCGCTGTTCGCCGCCGAAAATTCCTTTTGCCATTTTTAAAATTCCCTTTCGGTTACAAAAATATAATTTAACATCTTATTATATATCCAAAATGCATATTTTTCAAGTGTAAACCGTGTATTTTAAAAAACATTTTCGTTATATTGCGATTGCACGATCAAATTTGAATGAACCTGAAAACGCAACGCTGTTTTGAAGGTAATGTGGATAATTCAAATTTGAAAGAAGCAAAAAACGCAACTTTGCCCGAAGGCAACAAAAACTCAAATCTGAAAGAACCTGAAAACGCAACGCTGCCGTTGATGATAACGAGAACCTTGCAGTATAGAACAGAAGAAACAAGATATAAAATAAAAAATTTGTAAAAATCGGCGACAAGTGCTTTTGCCCCAAAAATGCAAGCATTTTCGGGGACCCCGTATGTCGATTTTTACACCTATGATGTCCGCAATCTCGGACAAGGAGCGTAGCGACGCGCACGAGATTGGCGCGAGCGTACGGACATCCAAAACCACTTTGAAACTGTAGTTTCAAAGTGAAAGCGTAAGCGCTATCAAAAAAACCTCACGCTACAGTTGATGATAACGAGAACCAAACAAAATAGAACAGAAGTAGGAAGACACAAAAAAAGACCTCTCGGGTGAGAGGTCTTTTTGTTGTTTTGATCAGATGCCGAAGCCTTCAACGCAATCTTGAATTGCGGTTTCGATGCCGCTCTTCTTGGAGTCGAGCTCGGAAACGATATCAAGGCTGTTGGTGGACATAAGGGAGTTGAAAATGGAGTGAACTCCGCCGAAATCATAGAGAGTGCCGAGGTCGTAAACGATGTTGTCGAAGATATAATCATCGAGCATCTCTTCGGATTCTTCATCGCGGAAGTCGCGGTATTTAAGAGTGGTTTCATAGTATGCGGGGGTGATGTATTTCATACCGCCGAACGCCATGAGCTCGAGCATATATGCCGCGAAGTTTGCTCTTTCGGTCTCGTGGTTGGAGGGGATGACCGCGCAGTAAGCATAAGCTGCGTTACAGTAGGTGTAGTAATCGTCCTGAGTTTCGGAAACGCGGGGGAGAGGAACGATACCGAATTCTTCGCAATCGTCGTAAGCACGAAGCTTTTTGATTGCCGAGAACGCGCTGGTTCTGAAGAGCGCTCTGTTCTGGCCGAAGATGTCAAGCGAAACGACCCAACGGATAGAAGAATCCTGAACGGCTTCTGCGTGGAAGCACCATTCATCGGGAAGCTGAAGCTGTTCGAGAATCTTCTGAACCGAGGTGATAGCCGACTGCTTGTCGAGAGCAAGAACGGGGATGTCGTCGGAATCCTTGCGGATCATGTTTTCACCTGCGCCGATGAAGAATGCAACAGCATCGCCGTAGGAGGAAGAGGTGCCCCAGGTGTCGTCATAGGTCATGCCGGGTTTACCGTCGGTGTCGGCAGTAACCTTTTTGCTCATTTCAACCATCTTGTCGAAGGTCCATTCGTTGTTTCTGACCATATCGTAGAGGTTAACCTCGGGGAAGTTCTTTTTGAGCATATCCTTGTTGAAGGTAACTGCGATGGAAACGATCTTGGGCATTATCGAGATATCGCCGGTGGTGAAATAAAGCTTGTCGCCGATAGAGAGAGCTTCGTTAGCCGACTGATCCCACCATTTCTGATCGAGGTGGATATAATCGCTGAATTCTCTGAGGTCGTAAAGATAAGCCTCCTGAGCGAGAGTTGCGGCGCCCTTCATGAAGGGAAGACCTGCATCGTATTCGCCCATGCTCGAGGTGATGTCAAGCTTTAAGGATTCAACAACGTCTTTAACGGGAGAAGCGGTGATGGTAACACCGTATTTAGCTTCGATCTCGTTGTTACGCTTGGTAACAGCCTCGCTGAGAGACTGGTCGGTTGTGGAGTAAAGCGCGGGAACAACGTCCTCGCAGAAATAGGTTGTCTGAACCTCGTTGCTGTAAATGCAAACGTTAAAGGTTGAAAAATCTTCGTTGTCCTTCCAGGTGAATTCCGGCATGTCAACGAAATCTTCAAGGTTTTCGCCGCCTGTTGCCGCGCTGTTTACCTGAGACGATTCTTCGACTTCGTCCTGACACGAAACGAGAAACGCGGTGGCACAGAAAAGCGCGCACATAAGCAGAGCAAGAAGCTTCTTTGCTTTCATCTGAATATTCTCCTTCTTAGTTAAAATGATACAAATATATTCTACCACACAGGCAAATAGTTGTCAAGAATAATATTAGCCCTTGTCAAAGCATTGTTTTTGTTGTATAATACAGAAAAAATGCACGAAAGGTTTTTGTTAAGATGAAAAAAGCATTAAGTTTGATTCTTGCGCTTGTATTTTCTTGCGGTGCAATAATGCTTTCGGGCTGCACCACCGAGCCCGAAAACAGCTCGCAACCTGCCGAGTCGAGCAAAGTGCCGGTTGCCGTTGCAAAAAAACTTAGGGTAGGCTCTTATAATATTGCAAACGGCCGCGAGATAAACCACGATCTTAAGCTTCTTGCCGACGATATTCTCGAAAAAGAGCTTGATGTTGTCGGTTTGCAGGAGGTTGACCGTTTTTGCAGCCGTTCGAAGTTTCTTGATACAACGAAGCTTCTTTCGGAATATACGGGCTATGAATACGTTGCATATTTCAAGTGCATCGACCTTGCGGGCGATGCCGCAACCTATGGCCAAGAGGGCGAATACGGCACCGCGATCCTTTCGAAATACCCGATAGTTTCAACCGAATCGATCGAGCTTAACCCCGGCGATAAGGTCGAACGCCGCGTTCTCGGCTGCACGAAGATCGACGTTAACGGCACCGAGATAAATTTCTTCAACACCCATTTAACCATTGCCGATCCCCGCGTTCGCGCCGACGAGTTCCTTAAGGTTGCCGAAGCGGTAAAGGATAAAAAGAACTGCCTTCTTACCGGCGATTTCAACGTTTCTTCGTTTGATGAATTTGCGGTTGTCGATCTTACCATAACCAACAACCCCGAGCGCGATATAATAACCTTCCCGAGCAACCAGCGCCGCATTGATAATATTCTTTATTCCGAGGAATTCACGCTTGTTGAGGATTTGGTCGGCGTTCTCGATAACAACCATTCCGACCATTATCTTTTCTTCGCGGAATATGAATATATAGTTATGGAATAAACGAATAAAACAAAAAGATATGCCTTTCGGTTTCGGAGAGCATATCTTTTTTTGTTAGAAGCTGTTTCAAGGGCGTAAATAACCCGTTTATGATAAAGAAGGCAGAGGAAGAGAAACGGGGTTAGTTTGGAAGAAAAACGAGCGTCGCCCTACAAATGTAGGGCAGTCGAAGTTTTTCTTTCAAGCCCTTGAAAATACGATGAAAATCATAATTCCTTATTAAAAAGAAATCAAGCTTCCAAATTTAAATGAAGCTTGATTTTTAATATATTTAATTCTTTCAAGGGCGTAAATAACCCGTTAATGATAAAGAAAGCAGAGGAAGAGAAACGGGGTTAGTTTGGAAGAAAAACGAGCGTCGCCCTACAAGTGTAGGGCAGTCGAAGTTTTTCTTTCAAGCCCTTGAAAATACAATGAAAATCATAATTCCTTATTAAAAGAAATCAAGCTTCCAAATTTAAATGAAGCTTGATTTTTAATATATTTATTTCTTTCAAGGGCGTAAATAACCCGTTTCTCAAACTCTGCTCAGCTGTTCTTGCCGAAGAGACGGTTAGCCCTCTCGCCGAGACGGCGGCGTTGATCGACAAGACGGTCGAACACAAGAATGGTTGCAACCGCCGAAGCAAGCGAGCGCATAACGGCAACCTCGCCTGAGGGCGCCTCTTGAATGGTTTTGTGCGGGAACTGCTCGGGCGAGATAACGCTTTTGATTTGGTATTCCACCTCTTCGCAAAAGAGGTTATAGCCCTCGGCGATCTCGAAAACGCGCATCATGGTTGCGATCGATTCCGAAAGGTCGGAAAGCGAAAGCATACGCTTGCCGATGCAAATAACCGTCAGCTTTGCAAGGTGGTCGCGGTTATATTTCTTTTTGATGGGCGCATGAATGGCGCCGTTTTTAACATAGTTGTTAACCATCGCGGGCGTTATTATCGGCTCTTCGGAATTGCGGTTGAAAACGGCAAGGTTTTCGTTAAGAAAGGCAATTACCTGGTCGATATAAAGCTCAAATGCGGGAAACTCCTGCCATCTGGGAATATGAACGCCGGATAATTCTTCGAATCGAATATTCATCTGTTGCTCCGTTTGTTTTATATATCATCAATATATCATTATAAAAACCGAATGTCAACAGCAATATGAACAAAAATAATTAACAATATATCCGAAAATAATATGCGAAATCTGTTGACATGGTTTTCAAAACCATGTATAATAGCCATTGCAAACATGATCAGTGTTTTATAAGGAGATATCAACATGGCAAGAAACGTTCTCGCACAAAGATCACCCGACTTGACCAAACCCAACAGCATAAAGCATATGCTTGAAATGGCTGTTGAAAAGGCGGGCGACAAGATCGCATATAAATACCGCGGAAAAGAAGGCGTTACCGACGTTACCTTTAAGGAATTTCAGAACGATACCTTTTATCTCGGCACAGGGCTTGCCTCGCTCGGAATGGCAAGCGGCCACATTGCCTGCGCAGGCGAAAACAGCTATAATTGGATAACAGTTTATCTTACCGCACTTAAGAGCGAGGGCGTTTTCTGCCCCATCGACAAGGAATTGCCCGACGGCGACCTTGTTAATATTATCGTCGGCGGCGACGATGATATCATCTTCTGCGACCAAAAGCGCGAGGATGCGTTCCGCCGCATCAGAGATCAGATCCCCAACGTTAAATATTTCGTTTGCTTCGATCGCGAAGAGGATGAGGGCGAATACCTTTCCTACAGCAAGCTTATGGAAAAGGGCAAAAAGCTTTATGAATCGGGCGACCGCACCTATTGCAACATGGAAACCGCCGACATGATGGCGCTTAAGATGCTTATTTACACCTCGGGCACAACCGGTCTTGCAAAGGGCGTTATGCTTACCGAGCATAACCTTATTTCGCTTATTCACTATGGCCTCCGCGCCGCTTCTCTGCGCGAGGTTGGCCTTTCGGTGCTTCCTTATCACCATTCCTATGAATCGGTTGCAGGCATTTTGGTTGCTATTCACCGCAACGTAACGCTTTGCATTAACGACAGCCTCAAGCGCGTTGTTAAAAACCTTGCGCTTTATAAGCCGGGCCACATGTACGTCGTTCCCGCTTTGGTTGAGGTCGTTTACCGCAGAATGCAGGCAAGCATCGAAGAAAAGGGCAAAACCAAAACCATTAAATTCGCCATTAAGCTTTCGCGCTTCCTTCGCGCTATCGGCATCGATATCCGCCGCAAGCTCTTCAAGGAGCTTCACGCGGCACTTGGCGGAAACCTTGTTAAGATCGTTTGCGGCGGCGCACCCTTGCGCGCCGAGATCGCCGAATTCTTTGATGATATCGGTATTCTTCTAACCAACGGCTATGGCATAACCGAATGCTCGCCGCTTGTTTCGGTTAACGACGACTTTGAAAACGATCCCAAAACCGTCGGCAGACCCATGGAGTGCGTTGACGTTCGCATCGACGATCCCAACGAGGACGGCGAGGGCGAGATCTGCGTTAAGGGCGATATCGTTATGCTCGGTTATTATAAGAACCCCGAGGCAACCGCCGAGGTGTTCACCGAGGATGGCTATTTCCGCACCGGCGACTATGGCAAGATCAACAAAAAGGGTATGATAATGATCACCGGCAGAAAGAAGAACATTATCATTCTCGGCAACGGCAAGAATATTTATCCCGAGGAGCTCGAGGATTATATCGGCGGTATTCCCTACGTTCTCGAAAACATAGTTTATGCAGAACGCGATGAAAGCGGCACCGAATCGGCGCTTGCGGTTCAGTGTATCATCGACCCCGAAACCCTTGAAAAGCTCGGCGTTGAAGAGGCGCAGAAGAAGCTTAAGGCAGACATCTTCGATAGACTTGCAAACCTTCCCACCTATAAGCAGGTTACCAAGGTTTACGTGCGCGAGATCCCGTTTGTTAAAACAACAACCAACAAGATCCGCCGCGCGAAAGACGGCTCGCCGATGTAAAAAGAATAACAAAAATGCCCTCTCGTTACATTGATAACGAGAGGGCATTTTTGTTAGAGAAAATAATAAAGAATAAATAATAAAGAATAAAGAATAAAAAAGGAACGTTTTTCTGACGAAAAACGGTATATTTAATAAAATGTTTGTTTTGCGAAGCAAAACATTCATTAACTCGTCTTTGAAAAAGACGAATATCACTGCTGTGAAACAGCAATATCACGTTCGAGAAGCGAACATATCACGTTTTCGAAGAAAACATATAACTTCG
>JAFSGD010000013.1 GCA_017434845.1 Clostridia bacterium | reverse complement strand
ACATACCACCCTAAAAACTTCGCTAAGAACACATAGCAAAGGCTTTGGGGGATTTTTCTTTTTTCTTCTTTATAATATATATATCTAATATATTGATTTTTCATAATAATTGTGGTATAGTATTAAATTGATAAAGAATCGATTACTATGCCCAAATTTAAAAAAGAGGGGTTGCGAAGGATGAAAAAACGGCTTATAGCTATCGACGGGCTCGATGCTTCGGGCAAAATGACACAGACCGAATTATTAAAGGATCTGCTTGCCGAAAAAGGCGTTCCCTACCGTTATCTTTCGTTCCCGACCTATGATGCCGATTATTCCGCCCACGTGAATATGTATTTAAAGGGCAGGTTCGGCGACGACCCCGAGATCGTTAATCCCTTCGCCGCTTCAAGCTTTTTCGGGGCAGACAGATATTGCTCTTATATGCTCGATTGGAAAAACGATTATGAAAACGGCGCGATAATTCTTGCCAACCGTTATACCTCGGCAAACGCGGTGCACCAGCTTTCGAAGCTGCCCGAGGCCGAATACGAGTGCTTTCTCGATTGGCTTATGGACTATGAATATAACAAGCTTGGAATTCCCAAGCCCGATGCCGTTGTTTATCTTTGCCTGCCGCCCGAAATATCGCAAAAAATGATCGAGCACCGTTGCGGCGAAACGGGCGCGGAAAAGGATATTCACGAAAGCAACGCAAAGCATCTTGAAAACAGCTATAAAGCCGCACTTTATTCTGCCGAAAGGCTCGGCTGGATAAAAATTGATTGCAGCAAAAACGGCGAGATGCGCTCGCGAGAGGATATTCACAAGGAAATCACCGAAAAGCTTAAAACGCTCATTCCCGAGCTGGAATAAAACTTTTTCAACCGAAAGGAAAACGAAATGTCAACAGTATACATGCTTTTAGCAAGAGGCTTTGAAGAAAGCGAAGCCATAGTTCCCGCCGATTTGTTAAAGCGCGCGGGCGCAAACGTTGTTCTCGTTGCCACCGAGGGCGGTCTTGCCGTTACGGGCTCGCACGGAATAACCGTTACAGCCGACATAACCATTGAAGAGATCAGAAAAGAGGATGCCGCCTGCATCGTTTTGCCCGGCGGTTTGCCCGGAACAACTCTTCTCGGCGAAAACCCCATGGTGCTTTCGCTTATTGAATATGCGGCAAGCCGCGGTATTTATATTGCCGCAATTTGCGCCGCGCCCTCGATCTTGGGCAAAATGCGCCTGCTCGACGGCAGAAACGCCGCCGTTTACCCCTCGTTTGCCGAAAGCCTTGAATATGCCAACATAACCGGCAAAAAGGTTGAACACGACGACATATTCATAACTGCTGAGGGAATGGGCGTTGCCTTTGAATTCGGCTTTAAGCTTGTTGAGGTCATGTTCGGCTCGCAGGCTGTTGAAGAAATTAAAAACTCGGTAAGATTCAACTGATAAAAAACGCGAAAAACGAAAAGGAGGCGGCGGTTATGTCCGAGCAATTTCGGGAAAAATTAAAGAGTCCGGTTATAACGACACCGCTTTTGGTTATATTCGTTATCGCCGCCATGCAGCTTTCGAAACATGCGTTAACAACGCTTGAAAGCGACACCAACGTTTTCGTTGCGGTCGGCGTTGTTCAGCTTGCCGTTCTTGCCCTGCCCTGCATTGTATATTATTTGATAAAGGGCAGAAAGCTTTCCGAGCCGATGCTTATAGTTTCCAAAAGAGGTCCGCATATTTTGTTTCTTGTCTTTGCGGCAATGGTTTTCGTAAGCGGAATGCTTTTGATAAAGTTCTTTTACTTCGTTAACGGCGGCAACGTTGCCTCGCTGGTTAACTTTTATCAGGACTTTTCGGGAACCACCGAGGGCTCGGGGCATCTTGAGATAATTCTTTCGCTTATAATAATTCCCGCCTTTTGCGAGGAATTCTTCTTCCGCGGAATAGTGCTTAGCGAATATCGAAAATTCGGCACCGCAAACGCCGTTATAATTTCGGCGGTTTGCTTCGCAATGCTTCACTTTTCGATAGAAAATCTGTTTATCTATCTTTTCGCGGGCTTGCTGCTTGGGTTTGTAACGGCGGTTTCGCGCTCGATAATTCCCTCTATTGCGCTTCACCTTTTAAGCAACACCTTGAGCATTTATGCAAGCGATGCGTTTTTAAGAGTTACGGTCGTTAAAAACGGCGCATATTTCATCGGATTCGTGCTCGTTGTTCTAACCGGTCTTTCGCTTATTCTTATGCTTTCGCGCGTTGAAAGCATCTTCTACGGCTATGCCGAGAAGCCGCCCGCCGAGGCGCTTCCGCCAAAAAGCATTGCCAACTTTGCAAAGGTGTATTTATCGCCCACCTTCCTTTTGCTTATTGCCGCATTTGTTTGCGTTACCGTTTTATTATAATCTTGTTAAACAGGAGGAGTTCGAATGGCAGATAAAAAAGAAAACAGCCGTGCCGACGAGCTGTTCGATATTCTTAACGAATTCCGCGATGATATCGATGCCGAGCCGAAAGAGCCGAAAAAGCCCGAATCGCAAAGCGGCGTTGATATTTCCGACAGAGTTGATGAAATGCTTGATATTCTTTCGAAGGGCAACGAGCCTGAGGAAGAACCCGACGAGGTTCCGCTTTCGATATTCAGCCATCTGAGCGAAGAGGGCGATGGTGCCGAGCCTGCGGCAATGCCGCAAACCGACAGCAATCCCCATTTTTCCGACCACTTTGCTTCGCTTGACGAAAGCGCCGAGATTCCGCCTCTTCCCGACGAAAACGAGCCCGAAGCCGTTGAAGAAGCCGAAGAGGACGGCGAGGAGCGCGAAAGCATTCCGAGAAGGATCTGGAACGGCTTCAAGAGCATGAGCTTCGTTCCCAAGGCAATAGTTTATATTGCGCTGGTGCTTATTGTTTCGGCTTATCTTTCTTATTATATCATAACCATCGGCAACGACGTTTTTGCGCTTGTTACCGAATCGCGCGAGATAACCGTTACCATCGAAGAGGGCGCAACCGACGAAAGCGTTGCCGAGATGCTTAAATCAGAGGGTATTATCGAATACGGCTGGGTATATAAAATCTATATGAAATACCGCGGCGACGGCGACAGCTCGAACGAATACGTTGTCGGTGAGCATAAGATCAACACAAACTATAATTATTCCCAGATAATAAGCGCCTTGACACGCAGGGGCTTGAAATACGATGACGTTCGCATAACCATTCCCGAGGGCTTCACGGTCGACCAGATAATCGACCTGCTCGTTGAAAAGGGGCTTGGTCAGAAAGAGGATTACGTTAAAGCCATAAACGAATATCCCTATAAGCACGAGTTTGTTCGCCTGCTTGAAGAAACGGGATATTCCGAAAACCGCAAATACAGGCTCGAGGGTTATCTCTACCCCGACACCTACGACGTTTACACCGAGGAATTCGAAGCAAACCTCAACTATGACGGCGATTATGACTATGAGGTTTACGTTATAAACATTTTCCTGAACGGATTTAACAAAAAATTCTGGAAGGATTTCACCCGTGTTGACAAAGAGGGCGACAGCTACCAAAAAACCGTTCTCGATAAATACGGGCTCACCTTCGATGACCTTATCGTGCTTGCCTCGATGATTCAAAGCGAGGGCGGAAACGCCGAGGATTTCGAATATATCTCTTACGTTTTCCACAACAGGCTTTCTCACCCCAAAACCTATCCCAAGCTTGAAAGCGATGCAACCATTCAATACGTGCTTCCCGAAAGAATATCCGACTCGACAGAGCTTGATATTTCGTTCGAAAGCCCTTATAACACCTATCTTTACGACGGTTTGCCCCCCGGAGCGATAAGCTGTCCCGGCGCCGACGCGCTTGCGGCGGCAATGTTCCCCTCGCCGCCCCTTAACAGCAGCGGCAAGGAGATAAAGGCTTATTTCTTCGTTTCGAACAACGCGGGCAAAACCTATTACGCTTCGGGAAGAAGCGGCCATGAAAAGAACGTTGCGCAGGTTAAGAAGGACAACGCGGCGATCGAGGCGGGAACCTATGAATAAAAACAGCAAACGCCCCGAGCTTCTCTCGCCCGCGGGCAACCCCGAAAAGCTGCGTTATGCCGTTAATTACGGTGCAGATGCCGTTTATTGCGCGCTTGAACGGTTTGGAATGCGCGCATCGGCGGGTAATTTCAAGCCCGAGGAGCTAAAAAGCGGCATCGAATATGCTCATTCAAGGGGAGCAAAGGTATATTTAACGCTTAACACCATGCCGCGTGAGCACGAGCTTGAGGCTCTGCGCGAAATGTGCCCCACGCTTTCTGAGCTTGCACCCGACGCTTATATAATCAGCGACCCCGGCGTGCTTGATATCGTTAAAGAAAACGTCGAAAACGCGATCATCCACCTTTCAACCCAGGCAACCACGGTCAACTCGGCGGCAATAAAATTCTGGAGCAGAGCAGGCGTTTCGCGCGTTGTGCTCGCCCGCGAGCTTAGCCTTGCCGAGATAAAAGAGATAAGAGCGAACATTCCGCCCGAAACCGAGCTTGAATGCTTTGTTCACGGCGCAATGTGCGTTTCCTATTCGGGCAGATGCCTGCTTTCAAACTATTACACGGGCAGAAACGCCAACAGCGGCGCCTGCGCACAGCCCTGCCGTTGGAAATACGTTTTGAAAGAGGACAAGCGCGGCGAAACCGCCTATACCGAGCAGGACGAACACGGAACGTATATATTTTCATCGCGCGATATGCGAATGATCGAGCATATCGGCGACCTTGTCGATGCGGGCATAGATTCATTCAAGCTTGAGGGCAGAATGAAAAGCGCCTATTACACCGCCGCGATAACCAATGCCTACCGCATTGCTATCGACGATTATTTTGCGGGCAAGCCGCTTGATGAACGCTGTATCGTTGAAACCGACAGCGTAAGCCACCGCGAATACGGCACGGGATATTTCTATTCCTCGCCCGATATCGACGCAAACATAGTTATTCAAAACGAATATATCGCCGATCGGCCGTTTCTTGCAACCGTTACCGAGTTTAACCCCGAAACCAAGCTTGCAAAATGCTATCAGCGCAACAAAATGTGCGCAGGGCAGAAGGCAAACCTGCTTTCGCCCGGAACCTTCGGAAAGGATTTTGTTATCGGCGAGATGTTCGATATCGAAATGAACCCCATCGATTCTACACCCCACGCGGGCATGGAATTCTATTTGAAGCTTGAAAACGCTTCTTCGGGAGATATTATCAGAGGATGAACCCCATGAAAACTCTTAAAAGTCTGGCAACCGAAAAGGTTACCGTTATATCGGGCCCCTATGGCTCGGGCAAAACCAACATTGCGGTAAATCTTGCAATGCAGCTTGCCGAAAGCGGCGAAACCACCCGTATCGCCGACCTTGATATAGTTAACCCCTATTTCAGAAGCGCCGACAACGCCGAAATGCTTGCTTCGCTCGGCGTTCAAACGCTAATTCCCGAATTTGCCAACACCAACGTTGATATACCCGCCCTGCCCAAGAATTATCAGCTTCTTTTCACAGGCGAGGGAAAATCGGTTGCCGACGTTGGCGGCGACGGCGACGGCGCGGCCGTGCTCGGTCTTTCGCACGACGAATATATCGAATACGGCTATAAAATGTATTTCGTTTATAACCGCTATCGCTATATTACCTCCGAGCCCGAAAACGCGATCGAAGTGCTTGAAGAGATAAAGCGCGCCTCGGGGCTTGAGTTTTGCGGAATTATAAACAACTCGAACCTCGGAAAAGAAACCACCGCCGAGGCGATAAAAAACGCCATTCCCTATGCCGAAAGGGTTGCCGAGCTTGCCAAGCTTCCGCTTGTGCTTACAACCTCGCCCGATTGGCTTGATATCGAGGGAACGGTGAAAATTAAAGATATCACAAAAAAACTGTTTTAAAATTTTATTATTATACAGAGGGATTGAAAATGAACAAAGTAACCTTCAAAACCGACCTTTGTAAGGGTTGCGGTCTTTGTGTTACGGCGTGCCCCAAGAAGATCGTTCTTCTTGATAAAAGCCGTCTTAATGCAAAGGGATATCACCCCGCAACCGTTACCGAAACCGAAAAGTGCATCGCTTGCGCAATGTGCGCAACAATGTGCCCCGACCTTGTTATAACCGTGGAAAGAGGTGAATGAAATGGGTGAAAAGCTTTTAATGAAGGGCAACGAAGCCATTGCCGAAGCCGCAATCAGATCGGGTTGTAAGCTCTTCTTCGGATACCCCATAACCCCCCAAACCGAGCTCGCCGAATATATGGCAAAGCAAATGCCCAAAAGAGGCGGCTTGAGCCTTCAGGCAGAAAGCGAAATCGCCGCTATAAATATGGTTCTCGGTGCTGCAAGCACCGGTGCAAGAGTTATAACCAGCTCGTCCTCGCCCGGAATCTCGCTTAAGTGCGAGGGTATTTCCTACATAATCGGCTCCGACCTTCCCTGCGTTATCGTTAACGTTCAGCGCGGCGGCCCCGGTCTTGGCGGCATTCAGCCCGCACAAAGCGACTATAACCAGGCAACCAAGGCGCTCGGCCACGGCGACGGCCACGCGATCGTTCTTGCTCCCAACTCGGTTCAGGAGATCGCAACTCTCGTTGGCGAAGCATTTGACCTTGCAGATATCTACCGAATGCCTTGCATGATCCTTGCCGACGGCGCGCTCGGTCAGATGATGGAGCCCGTTGACTTCGAGGCAAAGCCTGCGCGCGAAATTCCCGAAAAGGATTGGGCTTGCTGCGGCCATGGCGGCAAACGCAAGCACAATATTGTTAACTCGCTTTATATCGAGCCCGACGAACTCGAAAAAATCGTTGTCGAGCGCTTTGAAAGATATAAAAAGCTTGAAGAAAACGAGGTTAAATACGAGGAATATCTTACCGAAGACGCTGATATCATCCTCGTTGCCTACGGTATAACCGCAAGAATCGCAAAAACCGCGGTTCGCAACGCTCGCAAGAATGGCATCAAGGCAGGTCTTTTCAGACCCATCACCCTTTATCCCTACCCCAAAAAGCAGCTTAACGCGCTTGCCGATAAGGCAAAATGCTTCCTCTCGGTCGAGATGAATATGGGCCAGATGGTCAACGATATCAAGCTCGCCATCGAATGCAAAAAGCCGGTATACCACTACGGAAGAACGGGCGGTATGATTCCCTCTCCCGAAGAAATACTGAACAAAATCGAAGAATACGCGGGAGGTAACGCATAATGACCGTTTTTCAGAAGCCCCATGCTTTAACAGATAAGCCCTTTCACTACTGCCCCGGCTGTACCCACGGCATAATCCACCGCCTTGTTGCCGAAGCTATCGACGACCTCGGCGTTGAAGAAAAGACCGTTGGCGTTGCGCCCGTTGGCTGCTCGGTTTTCGCATACGATTATTTCAACTGCGATATGATCGAAGCTCCCCACGGCAGAGCACCCGCCGTTGCAACCGGCGTTAAGAGAGCAAACCCCGACCTTACCGTTTTCACCTATCAGGGCGACGGCGACCTTGCCGCTATCGGCACAGCCGAAACGGTTCACGTTGGTGCAAGAGGCGAAAATATCACAATAATCTTCGTTAACAACGCTATCTACGGCATGACCGGCGGTCAGATGGCGCCCACCACTCTGCTCGGACAGGTTTCTACCACCTCGCCTTATGGCAGAATTAAGGAAATTCAGGGCAACCCCATTCGCGTTTGCGAAATGGTT
>JAFSGD010000012.1 GCA_017434845.1 Clostridia bacterium | reverse complement strand
GTAATCCGAGTTGTCGATGGCAACGCCTGCGGAGGGCTTGGTCATGCCATTGATGACGATGTGGTCAATAGGCGTTTCATAAACGGGAGCAAGAACGACGTCGCTGTAGTATACCGTATAGGTGGTCTCGGCGGCATCGAAGCTGCCGAACCAACCGTCGCCGCCCGGAGAGGTGATTTCGATCTCTTTCCAATAGCCGAACACCTTGCCCTCGGGGGCAGGGTCTGCCACGATGTAGATCACCTGATCCTCTGCCGCCGCCGAGATGGGTATGGTATGTGCCTCATCGGCGTATGCTTTACCGTTTTCAACGGTAATGGTATGAAGTCCCGTGAATACGGCGTTGACCGCGATTTCGGTTCCTCCGGGTACTGTGTAAGTTTCACCCGGCTGATAGGTCTTACCGCCGATCTTCCAACCGGTGAAGGTGGAATTTTCAGGCACGGTTGCGCCGAATTCGTCAAGAGTCTTGAAGGTATAGGTGCCGCCGTTAAAGATCTTTTCCGTTACGGTCTTGCCGTTGGCGGTGATCGTCAAGTTGGAATAGCTTGTGAAGGCGGAGCCGTCACAGTAGATGTCAAGATCCTCGGTAACGTTATCCACGGTATACACGCCGTCCTCATCGGGTGTTACGAGAATATCGTTGACATAGACTTTAAGGGCATCGGGATCGGTCAGCTCGTAGTAATCCTTGGGGTATATCTTAAAGGAGCAGGAGCCGCCTTCCACGACTTCATCCCAGCCGTCTTCCCCTGCCGCATAGCAATGTATACAGCCGTCGGTCGCGGTGTAGATACGCTTGACATCCACCTCGTAGTTCTGCTCGAAGTAGACCGATTCGCCTCCTACCCCTCCTGCCAAAACATAAAGTCTACAGCTAATATTCACGTCATTTGGATAATCGCTGTAATCCAACGTAAGCTTGGATTTCGAATAGGTTTTGGGTTCGATGTTGGAATTCGGACGGGTAATAGTAATCGTAGGCTGGCACACTACCTCACCCTCCAGATAGGAAGGCACCGTCCAACTCATCTCAAAGGTATCGCTTTGCTTGGCGTTTCTTATTAGCTTTACAGGATTGCCGTCCCCCTCGGGTGTCACCTCCAAACCGAGAGCCTCCTTGGAAATCACAATACACTTTTGCAGATCGTGGAGCTTCTTCCAATTCAAAGTGTCGGAGGTTATGTTGCCGTCCTTATCAAAGCCAAAATACCGAGATGCTTCGGGAATGATTTGGTAAGTGGGACGGATGCACAAGTCAGGGTTACCGCTACTATTGGTATAGGTAAGACCGGTGAAGCCCAGCTGACCTTCAAAATATCCGCCGTTGATGGTGGGGTAGTTCATATGAAAATGGCTGTCGAGAAGTACATAAGCTTCGTTGTGATACAGATCGCCTGTGTTATTAGCCCAAAGGTCGGTTACATTATTTGAAAGGTATTCATAGCAGTTATCAAAATGATGGACGGCATAACCGTCGGAGATGAATCTACCGCCGTTGATCACCGTGCGTCCTGTCTCCTCAAACGGTATTACCACACCATATTCCGGGTTAGTTTCTTCAGGAAGACCACTGGGGTTTGTAAGGACTGTTCCGAAAGCGGAAAGCTCACGGGCGCTCAAATCTTGCGTGTCATCATCTGAGTCTTTACATTCACTTTCAGCAATAAAGGTTCCGTCATTAATCTCAACATCCACGTAATTTGCAATTACAGTTCCTCTGTAAGTTATGGAACGGCAGAGCAGAGTGCCCCTTGAGTAGCGCTCTATACTATTGTTCAATTTATAGGAACCGCCGTTGAAAGTGACCTTGGCAGGGTAGGAGTCAGGATCGTCCACGTTATATCCCTCACCACGCTCACCGCTTGCGTTAATATAGAGTGCCGCAACATCGTTGTCATGGTCTGCCTCGGAAGAGAAGTTGATTCCACCGCCACCCACAGAGTCTATAAATGTGAAACAGTTACCGCTGATAAGCCTTAATTCGATAAAAGCTCCGCCAGAATAGTCAGTTGTGCTACTACGAGTGCCGTTCAAGGTATGTCCGTTAAAGTCGAAGACAATGTTACTGCGGCTCCAACCTGAGACAGCACATATAAGCATACTGATTGGAACAGAAGCCTCACTTACATGATTCATAGAAAGGTCATTCATCAGCTTGACGGTCACATAGCCGTACATTTTCATAGCGGTTCCGTTCAAGTCTTGAAATACCAGAACCAAGTCGGACCAGTCATAGACTTCGCGCACCCAGGTGCCGCCCTCATAGGCGCCTGCGCCACCTAAAAAGTAGCCGTGCTCATAGTTAGGATCTTCGGCATAGATATCCGACTCCTCCACCGCAAAGACGGTGAACGCCGCCGTGGGTAAGACGCCTATGAGCATTATCGCTGTGATCAAAAGGCTTAATGCTCTTTTTAAAATTGTTGTTTTCATGTGAATTCTCCTGTTGAAAGGCTATATGGAATATATATTAATGGAATATATATTATTAGTATTTAACTTTCAGCAATAAGCTGGGCAAGAATAACAAGGTCGATCGAGTCGATTGCTTCGTCGCCGTTAACGTCGGAATAAATAGTGTTTTCCGAGGCGGCAATCATTTGCGCAAGCACAACAAGGTCGATCGAGTCGATGGCACCGTCAACGTTTACGTCGCCGATAAGATAAAGCGAAATATTGTAAGCGGTATCTTCGTTTATCTCGATAACTGCGGTGTGGGAAATATGTCCGTTCTTGCTTACAATAACGGTATATTCACCGAATTCGACGTTTTCTATCGAATATTCGGCGGTGTTGCCCTTAACGGTCGTGCTGTAATCCGCCGTTTCGCTTCCTTCTGCAAAAAGCTTAATGGTGATATCGTCGGTTTCGTTTCCGTAGCTTGTAACCGTACCGCTTACAACAACGCCGGTGGGAGCTTCTACGCAGGTGAACTCGAAATAGATGACCATGTTTTCGTAGATTTGGCTGTACTCGGAAATCGTCCAGGTGTAAGAGTCGGCACCAAGTCCGGTGAGTGCTACCGAAATATCCTCTTTCGCGGCAAGAATAGTGTCGCCGTAGAGGTTGATTTTCGCCTTAAAGCGGTATGTGTGACCGATTTGGAACACATCGCCGTCGCTCATGGCGAATTCGGGCTCTCCGTCGGTAATGTCATACCAATAGCAGATGCCGAGGCTATAGCCGGAATTTGCCGGAACGCTGCAGCCCCACTTATAGGAGTAATCCGAGTTGTCGATGGCAACGCCTGCGTAGGGCTTGGTCATGCCATTGATGACGATGTGGTCAATAGGCGTTTCATAAACGGGAGCAAGAACGACGTCGCTGTAGGATACCGTGTAGGTGGTCTCGGCAGACGCATAATCGCCGAACCAACCGTCGCCGCCATAAGAGGAAATTTCGATCTCTTTCCAATAGCTGAACACCTTGCCCTCGGGCGCAGGGTCTGCCACGATGTAGATCACCTGATCCTCTGCCGCCGCCGAGATGGGTATGGTATGTGCCTCATCGGCGTATGCCTTGCCGTTTTCAACGGTAATGGTATGAAGTCCCTTGTATGCGGCATTGACCGCGATTTCGGTTCCTCCGGGCACGGTATAAGTTTCACCCGGCTGATATGTTTTGTTACCGATCTTCCAACCGGTGAAGGTGGAACCTTCAGGCACCGTAGCACCGAACTCGGCAAGAGTCTTGAAGGTATATGTGCCGCCGTTGAAGATCTTTTCCTTTACGGTCTTGCCGTTTGCGGTGATCGTCAAATTGGAATAGCTTGTGAATCCGGAGCCGTCACAGTAGATGTCAAGATTCTCGGTAACGTTTTCTACGGTATACACGCCGTCCTCATCGGGTGTTACGAGAACGCCGTTGACATAGACCTCCAAAGCATCGGGATCGGTCAGCGCGTAGTAATCCTTGGGGTATATCTTAAAGGAGCAGGAGCCGCCTTCCACGACTTCATCCCAGCCGTCTTCCCCTGCCGCATAGCAATGTATACAGCCGTCGGTCGCGGTGTAGACACGCTTCACGTCAACGTTATAGGTCTTTTCAAAATAAACAACACTGCCATCGATCAAGGCATAAAGTCGGCAGTTGACGATCACGTCGTTGGGATACTCCGAATAATTAATGGTCACCTTGGAATCCGAATACGTTTTGGGTGCAATGTTGGATTTCGGGCGGGTAACGGTGATCTCGGGTCTGCACACCACGCCCTCTCCCAGATAGGAGGGCACCTTCCAGCTCATTTCAAAGGTATCGCTCTGCTTGACGGTTCTCGCAAGGTCAATGGTGTCGCCTTCACTCTCGGGCGTGACGTTAAACGAAAGTCGATACTCGTCGTAAGCACTGCCCTTTTCCGGCTCTTCGCAGTTTACGTAGATAATATCCTCGTATTCGGTGCCGTCCTTACGGGTGACCACCGCGCGGTAATACAGGGTCTCCCCCTGCTTTGGAGGATCCTGCGTGACGGGGCCGGTGATGTTTTGATAATCGACCAGTTCCGTCCAATCAGAGTCGGGAGAGGCGGAAACATACCAGCGAACGGAATCGATCTCTTCCTTATCCTCAATGCTGAGAACGACTTCGGTATCGAATATATTGACCGAAAATCCGTCGATCTTTGCAAGCTCCGCTTCGATCTCCGCTTGATACTTAGTCCAAAAATCGTAGCTTTCATTCTCTCTTGCCGCTTTCAGGTAGTCACGCCAGCACAGGGAATACAGTCGGTCTCCGAGCGGCATCTGCTCGCTTACGATGCGAGGCGGAGGCGTCACGGTAGCATATTCCCAGCCGTTGCCGGGCGCTCCCGTCAGCTTCTCAACCGTTTTAGTGGTGCCCGTGGCGTACCTCTGATCTCTCGCATTCAACGATCTCGCGGGCACCAGACCGTTTGCCACAATGACACGTCCCCAGAAATTGCTGCAATAAGCGAAATTACCTTCATATTCATCGCCGTTGATCTTTCGGGTGTAAAATTCGCCGCCCAACACAAACACGTAGGGATAATACACTCCCAATTTCGCATAGTTGTCCCAGCACGACGCTGTGATACAAGTTCTTTTACTATAGAACCGACCGCCGTAAACGATGCAGTTGGGTCCATCCGTAAAGGTGTTCATAAACAACTGCACTGACACGCCGTCTCTTGCATTGGTAGAGTCGAAGTAGCCGTCGTACACCGTGAAGCTACCTGAATAGCCGAGTAACACGGCGGCAGAACCGGGTATGTTTTCACCTTCGATAATGTAATTACCGCCGTTGATGATCACGTCGCTGCCGTCGTTATCGATCACGCTGCAGTTGCCCGAAGCGCCGGAGATATCGTAGATACAGGTGCCGGTTTGTTCAGGCGAGGAATCGTAGATATACAGCGTTGAATTATCGCGCACGAGAATCATCGCCGAATCCAGCGACCTCGTTGAGCGGGACAGCACGTGGCCGTTCAGGTCCAGTGAAAAATAGGCGTAGTCAGAGACCCGGATCATCAGATCGTTGGTGCTGTCCGTTTGGTAAATATCCGTCGCCAGGCGATAGCGCTCACCTGACCCCGCGTTCTTTGCAACGCTGACAAGCTGCTCGTAGGACCAGATGAGGATATAGCCCTCGCTGTCCACACTCGGCTGCTCCTCCGACTCCTCCGCAAAGGCGGGGATCGCCGCCGTGGGTAAGATGCCTATGAGCATTATCGCTGTGATCAAAAGGCTTAATGCTCTTTTTAAAATTGTTGTTTTCATGTGAATTCTCCTGTTTGGAAAGCTTTTATCGAAAAAAGCCTTTTTTCAAAGGCTTTTTTCAAAAGATTTTATTTGATTACGAACGTTCCGAGAACGTGTCTTTTGATCATTGCGTATTCGCTTGTTTCAAGCTTACCGTTGCCGTTAAGGTCGGCGCGCATAAGCATTTCATCCGAAAGGGTGTAGGTCTTAAGGCAATGTCTCTTTGCGAGCGCATAGTCGTTTGCATCGACCCGGCCGTTGCCGTTAACGTCGCCTTTGACAAACGCAGGATCGGGATCGGTTGCTTTTTCGGGTGCGGTGAGGTTGACCTCGGCTCTGATGCTGCCGTCTTCAAAGGTCTCTACCGTTGCGGTCTTGCCGTTAATTTTAACGGTAACGCCGTTTGCAAACTCATAGCCGTCCTTGGCCAAGAGAACCACTTTGAGTGTATAAGTCGAGCCTGCCTTGAAGGTTTCGGTAGTGCCGGCACCGATATAAGAGTATGCGTTCTTATACCAAGCAATACCGTTTTTATAGATAGCAACGGGGTTGCCGGAATTATCACTGTAATATCCGGTTCCGTCGATCTTATCGAACGAAGGCTTGTTTCCGTCTTCGGGAGCGGGTACAGAAATGTTGATAGAAGAAAGCTGTGTTTTGTTCGAGGCGGGAACAAGTCCCGAAAGCGTAACGGTAATTATCGTTCCGCCGCCCGAAACGGTGGCTTTCTGTCCGTTGATGGTTGCGGTCACGTTATTGGCGAATTTATATCCGTCTTTTGCATAAAGCGTGTAAGAAACGGTGTAAACGCCGTCCGCTTTAAAGGGGTTGCTGACAGAAAGATTTATACCGGTCTTCTCGTTCGTCCAAACAACACCGTTTGATTGGTTGGTAAGCTTGGGCTCGCTGTTTTTGCTTTCGTATTTGTCGGTGTTAACCTTCGCAAATGTCGGGGTCTTTCCGATAACGGGCTTTACAACGGTAAGGTCAACCGAAGTGATCGAGTTGGGGTCATTTGCGGGTACAAGGCCTTTTAAGGTAACCGTTATAATCATGCCGCTGCCCGAAACTGTGGCTTTCTGTCCGTTGATGGTTGCATTAACTTTATCGGCGAATTTATAACCGCTCTTTGCATAAAGCGTGTAAGAAACGGTGTAAACGCCGTCTGCTTTAAAGGGGTTGCTTGAAGAAATGTTAACGCCTGTCTTCTCGTTCGTCCAAACAACACCGTTTGATTGGTTGGAAAGCTTGGGATCGTTGTTCTTGCTTTCGTATTTGTCGGTGTTAACCTTTGCAAATGTCGGGGTCTTTCCGATAATAGGCTTAACGACGCTAAGATCGACCGAAGTTATGTCTTCGCCCGTAATGGCGGGAACAAGGCCCGAAAGGGTAACGTAGATTAGGCTTTCGTTTCCTACAATGGTTGCGGCCGATCCGTTAACGGAGGCCTTAACGTTCTTGGGGAACGCGTAACCGTCTTTTGCATAAAGAGTATACGTAACGGAATAAACACCGTCGCGCTTAAATGCGTTGCTTGAAGAAAGGTTAACACCTGTCTTTTCATTTGTCCAAACAACACCGTTTGACTGGTTGGAAAGCTTGGGCTCGCTGTTTTTGCTTTCGTATTGAGTGGTGTTAACCTTTGCAAAGGTGGGGGTCTTTCCTTCGGTGGGCTTAACAACGGTTAAGTCAATGGTGCTGACGGCCTCGGGGCACATGAAGGAGGTGTAAATTGTCATGTCCTTAAGCTCGGGAGTGGTTTTGTTTGCCTCTTTGCCGTTAATGGTGGCTGTGGTTGAGCTTTGGAAGTTTTTGTTACTGAAAGCTTTGAGTTTGATGTAAACCACGTAATAATATCCGGCACGGAATTTTGAATTCGAATCGAGATCGCTTGTCCATTCCCAATCCGAATCGTATTCATACCAATAAACTTCTACTGCGTCGTAAAGTGTGGGTTCCGCGGAAATAACACTCATATCCGGTGAGTCGCCTTCAACGGGAATGTCGATTCCTGTTATCGAAACGCTGTCAAGTAAAAAAATTTCTTTTGCGGCAAGCACGTTGAATACCGGCAATGCGGTCATGATCATTATTGCCGCGAGGATAAGTGAACAAATCTTTTTCATGATGTTCTCCTTGTTTTTTTGTTATATTTGTTATATTTATTTACTTTACTTATTGAAAATTAAGAATATCTTCGTTTATTATCAAACGGTTTTCTTGACTAAATCTTTGCTCTGTGGTAAAATATAAAAAAATAGGGGCTGAAAATAAGGGCGGCATCTGTTATCGTTGGCGCGCAGCAGATGCTATGTGTAAAAACACAAATAGGGAACCCTTATTGATTTTCAAACGGGCAAGAATATACCCTCCTTCTTACTTGCAATTATAATATAACTTAAAATATTACGTATGTCGCCACACAATGCATAAATAAAAGTGTGGGATTGTGAGTTTTTGAGTAAAAAAGTGTGGGGAATCGGTGTGGGGATGCCGAAGCCCATCGTCCTTGAAGGAGTTAATGATGAAAAAGCTTAGTATATTTACATTACCGATATTTTCTTTATTGGCGTTGTCTTCCTGCAGCGGTGTGGGCGATCGTGCCGCAAGCGCGGTGCTTATCTATATGATAACTGCGGTGCTCTCTTTTCTGTTGCTTGTTGCCTGTTGCTTTTTGTTGAATCGCAACAAAACGTGGTTTGTGGTTCTTTTCGCTTCGGTGTTTGTGGTTAACCTCGGATATTTGATTCTTTCTGTATCGCAAACGCTTGAGCAAGCTCTGTGGGCAAACCGAATTGCTTATCTCGGTTCTGTGTTCCTGCCGCTTTCTATGTTTATAATAATTTTAAAAGTAACCGAGCTAAAGTATAAAAAATGGTTGCCTTATGCCTTGGTTGCTGTCGGAATATTGGTTTTCTTCGTGGCGGCAAGCCCGGGTTATTTTGATTTTTATTATAAAGAAGTTTCCTTGGAAACCATAAACGGCGTTTCTTGTCTTAAAAAGGTTTACGGCCCCTTGCACGGCGTTTATCTTATTTATTTGATCGTTTACTTTTTGTCTATGGTTTTAACCATAACAATGGCAACCGTAAAGAAGAAGCTAGCATCTCTTTCTTACGCCGTTATTTTGGCGAGTGCCGTTTTCGTTAATATCGGCGTTTGGTTAATAGAGCAGTTGGCAAAGATCGATTTTGAGATTCTTTCGGTTTCTTATATCATCAGCGAGCTGTTTTTGCTCGGCTTGAATCTCTTAATACGCGAGAATGAAAAGAATGCCGCAATGATCGTTGAACAGTCTGTATCCGAAGATCCTGTTGTTGAGGAAGCACATTGCGCGCCTAAAGATCCAACAGATATTTGCGAGGAAAGGCTAGAGCAGTTCAAGCACGGCGTTTCTACGTTGACAAATACGGAAAAAACCATTTACCTGCTTTATACCGAGGGTAAATCCACTAAGGAGATAATGAAACAGCTTAATATAAAAGAAAATACGCTTAAGTTCCATAACAAGAACATTTATCATAAGCTCGGTGTTTCTTCCCGTAAGCAGTTGATTGAAATACATAAGCACCTATAGAGTCAAAATCCGCCCGAAATTCGGACGGATTTTTTATGGGATTCTCTGCTGATTTGTGATATAATTTTCAAAAACCGTGCAACCAAAATGAAAAAGGCAACACTATATTAGCGAAAGGAGGCAAGATGATGCAAGAACCGAACGAAACGCGAAAAAACCTTATTAACGATTTTTCTCAAAATTATATGGCAAAGATATTTTATTTTTGTCTCAGAAAAACGGGAAACAACTTTGAAGCCGAGGATCTGACTCAGGATATTGCACTTCAGGTTATTTCGGCTTTAAACAAGGGAACGATACCGACAAGCTTTTCGGCATGGGTGTGGCAGATAGCCCGTAATCGTTACTCTGTATGGGCAAAAGCAAAGCATGTCGGAAACGAATCGGTTTGTGCGGCCGATATAAGTGAATACGAGATCGAAGATAAACGCGAAAACATCCTTGATGAAATGATAAATACAGAGCAAACGGCTCTGCTTCGGCGTGAACTGGCATTCATTAAAAGTGATTATCGCAATATCGTCGTTGCCTATTACATCGAAAATAAAAGCGTTCGTGAGATTTCATCTGCGCTCTCGCTTCCGATAAACACGGTAAAGTCAAGGCTTTTCCGTGCAAGAGATATTTTGAAAGAAGGCATTGATATGGCAAGAGAATTCGGAAAACGCAGTTATGATCCCGAAGAAATCACTTATACTAACGTTTGCATAAGACCCGGTGAGCTCGGTCAGCCTTGGACGTTGATGGACCCAAAGCTTAATCAGAATATTTTCCTTGCGTGCTATGATAAACCCTTAACGTCCGAAGAACTCGCGATCGAAGTAGGGGTGGCGTTGCCGTATATAGAGGACACTGTAAACCGCTTGACTGCGCAAAAGCTTCTTGTAAAAAACGGCGATCGATTTGAAACGAATTTTCCGATAATCAGCCGCGAAGCGCAGGAAAAGATTCATTTCTTCTACGAGGGCATAATGCCTCGGTTGATTTCGCTTGTTACCGAAAACATCGATATTCTTATGGGGCAATATGAAGAAGCGGGCTTGTGCTATTACGGCGAATATCAAAATTACGAAGATGCAAAATGGGCGCTTCTGCCTAATTTCTATAAAGGCTGTTATGCTCTTAGTGAAAGCTCGCCCAGAATAAAGCTCGGAAACACCAAGCGAGAAAACAACGGCATTTGGGATGTGGTTGCGTTCGAAAGGTGCGATCTCACTCCCGACGTTGTGGGTTATCATTGCCAAAGCAACGGGTTCGCGCACTACCGTTTCGGTTACGAGGGCATGATGAACAAAACCCCTGCAAATCTTACAAGCGATGAAACTTACGAGCTGGCGTTAATGGCATCAAACAAAAAGGCAAGCAACGCTTCCGTTGCGGAAAAGCTCGTTAAATACGGCTATGCATATAAAGAAAAGGGAAAATACGTTCCGAAAGTATGCGTAATAAGTAAAGGCGTATGCGATGATTTTATGGTATTTTGTAAAAATAAGAATCACAGCAAGGCATATATCGATTCGGCGCAACGCCAAAAAGAAATACACGGCAATTTGATGGAGCTGTTTTGTGCAATGAATCAAACGGTAAGAGGTATTCTTAACGAGGATCTGCCCGAATGTGTTCGCGAAAACGCTATAACCGTCGATGCGTTGCTTGAGTCTGTTTGCACTACGAGTCATACACTCGGATACATTGTCAAGCATGCACTTGCAAGCGGATGGTTGAAATATAATGAGGAAAACGCTTCCGCGTTCGGAGCATATTTGAATACACCGTAAGAATAAAATTTCCGTCGAACGAAACGATTTGTTTCATTCGGCGGATTTTTTATAAACGGCAGTACACAATAAACCCATTATTTTGAAAGCTCATTACTTATTTTTTCTGTTCTAATTAATGTTTTTTCTTTACAAGCGAAAAAAAATATTGTATACTGTTAGCAAATTAATAATCAAACATGTAAAGAGGGATGCCGTTATGAAAATGTCATTTCGTTGGTATGGCGAAACAGACCCTATCTCGTTAGAGTATATCAGACAGATTCCCAATATGCGTTCGGTTGTCAGCGCGGTTTACGATGTGAAGCCGGGTGAGGTTTGGCCTGAAGAAAGTCTTGCGAAGCTGAAGGAACAGGTTGAATCGAACGGCTTGCTGTTCGATATCGTCGAATCCGTGCCCGTTCCCGAGGGAATTAAGCTCGGAACCGAAAGAGCGGCGGGATTAACCGAGGTTTATTGCGAAAACATTCGCCGATGTGCAAAATACGGTATCAAATGCATTACTTATAATTTCATGCCCGTTTTCGATTGGACAAGAACTCAGCTTGACAAAAAAGCCGAAGACGGTTCGACAAGCCTTGTTATGTATTGGGAACAGCTTAAAGGTCTTGATCCGCTTAAGGATGATATTCATCTTCCGGGTTGGGATGCAAGCTATAGTCAAAGCGAGGTTCGCGAGCTTATAAGCGCTTATTCCGCAATAGGCGAAGAGGGGCTGTGGAAAAACCTCGAATGCTTCCTCAAGAAAATAATTCCCGTCGCCGAGGAATGCGGTATCAGAATGGCAATTCATCCCGATGATCCGCCTTATCCTGTTTTCGGTATTCCGAGAATTATAACAAACGAAAATAATCTCGACCGTCTTCTTTCTATCGTTAACAGCGAGGCAAACAGCCTGTGCTTGTGTACGGGAAGCCTCGGCTGTGCCGAATTCAACGATATTCCCCGAATGGTTCGTAAATACAGCGCCATGAACAGAATTGCCTTTATGCATATAAGGCAGGTTCAGCTTATGGAAGACGGCAGCTTTGAAGAACGCGGTCATATTTCAAAGTGCGGAAGCTTGGATATGTATGAGATCGTTAAGGCTTTGGTCGAAACCGGCTTTGACGGTTACGTTCGCCCCGATCACGGAAGAATGATTTGGGGAGAAAGCGGTAAGCCCGGCTATGGTCTTTACGACAGAGCATTGGGCGCGGCATATATAAACGGTTTGTTTGAAGCTTGCGAAAAGGGGAATAAACATAATGAAAAATAACGTCATCAACACCGATCTTTCGGGCAAGGTTGCCGTAGTTACCGGAGCGGGCGGCGTTCTCTGCTCGGCATTTGCAACGGTTTTGGCAAGGGCGGGCGCAAGGGTTGCGTTGCTTGATCTTAACTTTGAAGCAGTAAAGCTCGTTGCCGAGGAAATAGAAGCCGAAGGCGGTGTTGCAAGAGCATATGAATGCAACGTTCTTAATAAAGATATCTGCAAATCGGTTGCCGAAAGCGTAGAAGCCGAGCTTGGAAAATGCGATATTCTTATCAACGGTGCGGGAGGCAACAACGCAAGAGCAACAACCGACAAAGAATATTATGAGCTTGGCGATATCGATTCCGATACAAAAAGCTTTTTCGATCTCGAAAGCGAAGGCGTCGGCTTTGTTTTCAATCTTAATTTTCTCGGAACTCTTATCCCCACGCAAGCATTTGCAAAGCAGATGGTCGGCAGAGAGGGATGCAACATAATTAATATTTCAAGCATGAACGCGTTCACTCCGTTAACTAAGATACCCGCTTATTCGGGGGCTAAAGCCGCAATTTCAAACTTCACGCAATGGCTTGCGGTTCATTTCAGCAAGGTCGGCATAAGGGTTAACGCAATAGCGCCCGGTTTTTTCTCCACAAAGCAAAACGCAAAGCTTCTGTTCAATGACGACGGAACCCCAACTGCAAGGACAGGAAAAATATTGGCGGCAACACCAATGAATCGTTTCGGCGAAGCGCATGAGCTCGACGGCGCGTTGCTGTTTCTGTTGAACAACGAAGCGGCAAGCTTCATAACGGGCGTTGTTCTTCCCGTCGACGGCGGCTTTTCTGCCTATTCGGGTGTTTAATAAATTTTCGGAGGATATGATCATGAAATCCATAACGAAAGACAAGCTTAATATAGAAATATATGATACCAGAGCCGAAATGGGCAATGCCGCGGGCAATCGCGCCGCAGAGCTTATTAAAAATGCGCTCAACGAAAAATCCGAGGTAAACGTTATCTTTGCCGCCGCTCCATCTCAAAACGAAACCCTCGCAAAGCTGATTTCTTGCGAAGGGATCGATTGGGAACGCGTTAATGCGTTCCACATGGATGAATATATCGGATTGGAAAAGGATGCGCCTCAAGGCTTCGGTAATTTTTTAAAGGATAAAATATTCGGCAAGCTTCCGTTCAAGAGTGTTAATTATATTAACGGTCAGGCAGAAGATATGCAGAAGGAATGCGAAAGGTATTCTGCTCTTTTGAAGAAAAATCCCGTTGATATAGTGCTTCTCGGTATAGGCGAAAACGGCCATATCGCATTTAACGACCCTCATGTTGCCGATTTCAACGATAAAGCACTTGTTAAAGCCGTGAAGCTTGATGACGTTTGCCGCCAACAGCAGGTCAACGACGGTTGCTTCTCTGCAATAGATAAGGTTCCGCAGTTCGCGCTCACCTTAACGATTCCAACGCTTGTAAGTGCAAAGCACCTTGTTTGCACCGTTCCTGCCGCAACGAAGGCTTGGGCGGTTGAAAGAACCGTTAACGGCGAAATCAGCGAGCAATGTCCCGCAACCATAATGAGATTGCATGATGATGCAACCATGTATTGCGATAGCGACAGCGGAAAGGATCTGCTTTGATAACGAAGATTTCAAACGGTATCATCATTGGTGAAAACGAAACAATCAAAGGGAAAAGCCTTTATGCAAAGGATGGGATGATCACCGCTGTTACCAACGATGAGCTTCCGTTCGATAAAGAGATCGACGCAGGCGGGTGCTACGTTTCGCCCGGCTTTATAGATTTGCACCTTCACGGTGCAATGGGAAATGATTTTGCCGACGGTGATGTTGATGCAATAATCAAAGCGGCAAATTATCATTACAGCCACGGAACCACAACTATGTTTCCCACCACACTTTCGGCTTCCTACGAAATGCTCAGAAAGGCGTTAAGCGCGGTTGCCGAAGCGGCTGTCTCGAAGAGAATGCTTCCGCACATTGCCGGTGTTCATCTCGAGGGACCGTATTTTTCCAAAAAGCAATGCGGTGCGCAAAACCCCGATTACATAACACCTCCGAACGAATCGGAATATCTAAAGCTTATCGATGAGTTTAAAGGAATTATTAAGCGTTGGAGCTTCGCGCCGGAGCTTGAAGGAAGCGTACGTTTCGTTGAAAGCTTAACGGAGAACGGTATCGTTTCTTCAATCGGGCACAGCGATGCGAAATATGAAGACGTTATGTCTGTTTACGAAAAGGGCTGTAAGCTTATAACGCATTTATATTCCTGTGTTTCAACAATAACTCGCGAAAAAGGCTATAGAAAGCTCGGGATCGTTGAATGCGGATATCTTTATGACGATATAGTCGTAGAGGCGATAGCCGATGGGCACCATATACCGAAAGAGCTTTTTAAAATGCTTTATAAAATCAAAGGTGATGATGCTGTCTGCCTTGTTACCGATGCGATGAGCTGTTGCGGAATCGATGCCGAAGAATCATCTATCGGCGGCGTACCCTGCAAAATTAAAAACGGTGTTGCTTGCCTTATGGACGAAAGCGGCTTTGCGGGAAGCATCGCCACAGCCGACCGTCTGATAAGGTTTTGTGTGAATGATGTCGGAATACCGATATACAGTGCCGTGAAAATGATGACGGTTAATCCCGCAAAAGTTATGGGATTGGAAAAAAAGGGTATACTTAAAGAAGGCTATGATGCCGATATCGTGATATTCGATGAAGACATTAATATAAAAGAGATTCTTGTTAAATAATTAGAGGTGAAAAAGTGTTTATTACTAACGATATCAAATATATAGGTGTTAATGATCATAAGGTCGATCTTTTTGAGGGGCAATACGTTGTTCCTAACGGAATGGCATATAATTCCTATGCCATTATTGACGACAGAATAGCGATTATGGACACAGTTGATGCCAATTTCACGCATGAATGGCTCGATAATATTCAAAATACACTCGGCGACAGAAAGCCCGATTATCTTGTGGTTCAGCATATGGAGCCCGATCATTCCGCAAACATTGCAAATTTTGTAAAAGCTTACCCGAATGCAAAAATCGTTTCTTCGGTAAAAGCATTTGCTATGATGAAACAATTTTTCGGCACCGATTTTTCCGATATTCAAATCGTTGTCGGTGAGGGTGATACACTTTCTCTCGGCAAGCACGTTTTAACCTTCGTAACTGCGCCTATGGTTCATTGGCCCGAGGTTATCGTTACCTATGACAGCACCGATAAGGTTTTGTTCTCTGCCGACGGATTCGGTAAATTCGGTGCGCTTGACGTTGAAGAGGATTGGGCTTGTGAGGCAAGACGTTATTATATAGGTATAGTCGGCAAATACGGTGCTCAGGTTCAAAATCTATTGAAAAAGGCCTCGGGGCTTGATATATCTGTAATATGCCCGCTTCACGGACCCATTCTTACCGAAAACCTCGGCTATTATCTTAACCTTTATAATATTTGGTCGAGCTATCAGCCCGAGGAAGAGGGAATCGTTATTGCATATACTTCGGTATACGGTAACACCAAAAAGGCGGTTTTACAGCTTGCGGAAAAGCTTAAAGCAAACGGTTGCCCCAAGGTTGTCGTTAACGATCTTGCGAGATGCGATATGGCTGAGGCTGTTGAAGATGCTTTCCGTTACAGCAAGCTCGTTCTTGCAACAACAACCTATAACGCGGGCATATTCCCGTTCATGCGCGATTTCATCGAGCATTTAACCGAACGCAACTATTCCAACCGCACCGTTGCGTTTATCGAAAACGGCAGCTGGGCACCTCTTGCCGCAAAGGTAATGAAAGAAATGCTTTCGAAGAGCAAGAACCTAACCTTTGCCGAGAACGAGGTTAAGATAATGTCGGCGTTGAATGATGACAGCACTTCACAGCTTAATGCGCTTTGCGATGAATTGTGCAAGGAATATCTCGCACAGCAGGATTCGACCGCAAACAAGAACGATCTGACCGCGCTGTTTAATATCGGATACGGCTTGTATGTCGTTACCTCTAACGATGGTAAAAAGGATAACGGCCTTATCGTAAATACCGTTACACAGGTTACCAACACTCCCAACAGAATCGCGGTTACCATTAATAAAGATAACTATTCTCATCATATCATAAAGCAAACGGGAATAATGAATATTAACTGCCTTACGGTCGATGCGCCTTTTGCGGTGTTTGAAAAATTCGGATTTGTAAGCGGCAGAAACGTTGATAAGTTTGCCGATTGCGAGCCTCTTCGCTCCGATAACGGACTTGTGTTCCTTCCCAGATATATCAATTCCTTTATGTCTCTTAAGGTTGAACAGTATATCGATCTTGAAACCCACGGAATGTTTATCTGCTCGGTAACAGAAGCAAGAGTTATTTCCGAGAGGGAAACGATGACTTATTCTTATTATCAGGCAAACGTTAAGCCTAAGCCCAAAACCGAAGGCAAGAAGGGCTATGTTTGCAAGATCTGCGGATACGTTTATGAAGGCGACGTTCTCCCCGAGGATTTCATTTGCCCGTTGTGTAAGCACGGCGCTTCCGATTTCGAACCGATAGAATAAAACTGTATAATATAGAAAGGAGATATATTTATGAAAAAATACGTATGCGACGCTTGCGGCTGGGTTTACGACGAGGCTTTGGGAGATCCCGATAACGGAATAGCTCCCGGAACCGCATTTGAAGACCTTCCCGAAGATTTCGTTTGCCCTCTTTGCGGCGTTGGAAAAGACAGCTTTAGTGAAGAATAAAGGAGAGTATTATGGACAATAAGGTTCTTTTCGGCATTATGTGCATTATATTCAATTCTTACGGTGTACCTTGCTTTATGCAGGGACATATCAGAGCCGGCATTCTCAGAATCGTCTTTGGCTTCATCACCTTTGGTGTTATCGGCATCATTAACGTGATCAAAGGCATTATTCTCGGTGTTCAGGTTTTGAAAATGTCTGATGAGGAATATAACGCAAAAAAGGGAAATATCAGCAGCGGTATTCCCGCAAAATAAGATACATAAAAACCGACAGAATCATTCTGTCGGTTTTTGCTTGAGTTTACATAATGTGAGAATGATAACGCTATAATATGTATTCGGAGAATTAATATGATCAAGACTGTTGCTTTTGATGTGTTTGGTACGCTGATATCAACCGGCACGGGATCAATAGATGCGGTTAAGACTATTCTAAACAAAAGAAAACGAAACGATATCGACGCAAAAGAATTTTACACACTTTGGAAAAAGTATCATCGCGAGAATATAACCGAGCACGGTTTTATTACCGAAGAGGAATCGTATCTTTTGGCGTTAAAACGATTGTACAATGAATTCCTTATCAACGGCGATGCAATTAAAGACATAACCGTAATGACCGATTCATTTTATAACAGAACTGCTTTTCCCGAATCAAAATCAACGGTTGAATATCTTATGAAAAGGTATGATGTTTGTGTCGCATCAAATACTGACAATATGCCTTTGAAAAATAACTTGAGCAAAAACGGCATGAGCTTTAAACGTATATATACGTCGGAAACGTTGAGGCTATATAAACCCGACAGACGATTTTACGAATTTATTTTAAATGATTTGAACATTTCGGAGAACGAGCTGTTGTTTGTGGGTGATTCTCTCATAGACGATGTTTACGGGCCGTCGAAGGTGGGGATAAAAACCTGCCATGTTAACAGAAAGGGAACCGAATATACCGATATAATGCCCGATTTTTCGGTTTCCGATCTTAACGATTTGCTGACCTTAGTATTGTAGGTATACACAATTACCAACAATTACATTTGATTTCTGCTTCTTTAAGTGTTATAATCCGATCGTCAAAAGGTTGACATAATTATTAAAAGGAGAATGAAGTCATGAAAAGAATCACGACGTTTATATTAAGCTTAATATTTGTGTTTTCGCTGTTTTCGTTCAATGCTTCTGCGGCAACTGTTCACACGGTCGCCAAGGGCGATAGCTTGTGGAAAATTGCCGTCAAATATCAAGTAGGGCTCAGCGAGATCAAAAGTGCAAATCCGCAGATCGCAACCCCCGATCTGATTTATCCGGGGCAGAGCATTAACATACCCGCAAACGATGCTTCGGTTACGGCGTTTGAAAAAGAAGTTGTGCGTCTTGTTAACAAGGAACGTGCCGCTAACGGTTTAAAGCCGCTCGAATATGATTGGGAGCTGAGCAGAGTTGCGCGTTATAAATCGCAGGATATGAAAGATAATAGGTATTTTTCGCATACAAGCCCTGTTTACGGTTCACCGTTTCAAATGATGAAGAGCTTCGGTATAAGCTATCGAAGCGCGGGCGAAAACATTGCAAGAGGTCAGTTAACGCCCGAAGCGGTTATGGATGCTTGGATGAATTCTTCGGGTCATCGTGCTAATATTCTTAACTCTTCGTTTACAACAATCGGTGTCGGTTATGTTTCCGAAGGCAAATATTGGACACAGATGTTTATTTCTTAAAGAGAAAGAGGCTGCAAAAAAGCAGCCTCTGTTTTAGTAATGGCGAAATTATCTTATACCGAAGTTTTCGATAACGTAATCCATATCCTTATCGCCTCTTCCCGAAAGGTTGATAAGAATCGAGCCCTTGCCCATTTCTTTGGCAAGCTTGATGCCGTATGCAACGGCGTGGGCGCTTTCGATTGCGGGAATTATACCCTCAAGGCGAGAAAGACGGAAGAACGCATCTATGGTCTCCTCGTCGTTTATGACGTCATATTTTACTCTGCCGATATCGTGCAGGAACGCATGCTCGGGACCCGATGAAGGATAGTCGAGACCGCTTGCAACCGAATATACGGGCGCAGGCTCTCCGTTTTCGTCCTTGAGCATTATGCTGTTGAAGCCGTGCATTATGCCTTCGGTTCCGTATTTTAAGCTTGCGGCGTGGTCGCCGAGCTTTTCGCCTCTGCCGAGAGGCTCAACACCGTATATGTCGACCGGATCGTTCAAGAAGCCCGAGAATATACCCATTGCGTTCGAGCCGCCGCCTACGCAGGCTACGACCGCATCGGGAAGCTCGCCTGTCATTTCAACGAACTGCGCTCTTGCCTCTATGCCGACTACGCTTTGGAAATCGCGAACCATCATGGGGAACGGATGAGGGCCGAGAACCGAGCCGATGCAATATATTGCATCGTTATATTCCTTGGCATATGCCTCGAATGCCGCATCCACGGCTTCCTTAAGCGTTGCAAGACCGTGGGTTACCTCTACGACGTTTGCTCCCAATATTTTCATTCTTGCCACGTTGGGCGCCTGCTTCTTTATATCGACCGAGCCCATATAGATATCGCATTCCAAGCCGAAATACGCCGCCGCGGTCGCAAGCGCAACACCGTGCTGACCTGCGCCCGTTTCGGCTATTACCTTCTTTTTGCCCATGAACTTTGCAAGCAGGGCTTCGCCCATACAGTGATTGAGCTTATGCGCGCCCGTGTGGTTCAGATCCTCGCGCTTTACATAGAGCTGAACGTTACCAAGCGAGTTAGAAAGCCTTTCAAGATATGAAATAGGGGTTGGTCTGCCTTGAAATTCCTTTCTTATTCTGCGAAGCTCGCTTATGAATTTGCTTGACTTGCATATAGTGAAATACGCTGTCGTTATTTCTTCCATCGCCCTTTTCAGCTCGGGGCTTATATATGCTCCACCGTATTTTCCGTAATATCCCTCGCTGTCGGGATAGTTTTTAAAATATGTTTCAAATTCGATTCCGTTTTGTTTCATCTTTCTTTATTCTCCG
>JAFSGD010000011.1 GCA_017434845.1 Clostridia bacterium | reverse complement strand
GTTTTGCGCCGCGCATACAATCGGCCGAAGATTTCAACGCTTCAAAGCATGGCAAAACAAAAAGCAGGCATTGCCTGCTTTTTTGTTTTGGTCTGAGTGAGAGGATTTGAACCTCTCGCGGCCCGCGGAAGTCGCATAGTCGCCTCGCGCGTCGTCGGTTGCCGACTTGCGATGCTCCTTGCTTTGTTCCGCTTGCTTCGCGAAAAACGCATCCCCGAAGCGTTTTTCTCTCGCAAGCCCTTGGTCCCGTGTTCGGGACAATCGGCCGAAGATTTCAACGCTTCAAAGCATGGCAAAACAAAAAGCAGGCATTGCCTGCTTTTTTGTTTTGGTCTGAGTGAGAGGATTTGAACCTCCGGCCTCTTGGTCCCGAACCAAGCGCTCTACCAAACTGAGCCACACCCAGATATCGAATTGTATCTGTCCCCGACAGCGCTCGGAAAAACTCCCCAAACTGAGCCACACACGGATATTTCATTGTTATTCCGCGCGCAAGGCGTATTATACTACATTCCGTTGCGATTGTCAACCGAATCGGCAAAAATTTAATTCCGCCGATTCGGCGTTATATCCAATCAAAAGCTCTTTATAAGCGCAAGCTGTTCGGCGAGCATGGCGGTGTCGACCGCGCCGCTTTCATCAAACGCCGTTCCCTCGGCGGTGAAGCTTCCGCAATAGCCGACCGAGCGCAAAAACGCGAAGAACTCGGCAAAGTTTATTTGCCCCTTGCCGACGGGCAGGGTTTTAAGCCGCGACCAATCCATATAGCCGCCCGAATAATCGTTAACGTGAATATGCTTTATTCGCTCTTCCTTCCAAAGCCATTCATATTCCTTTGAATACAAAAGCGGAAGCTGAGCGTGAAATTCCGCCATTTTCGTATCGAAAACGAATTTAACGTCGGGAAAAGCCTTGCGAAGCTCGCTCCAGCGCGCCATGGGGTTTTGGTTGTTGCAAACGATGTTCTCGACAAGAAGCTCGATTCCGCGCTCCGATGCCGTTTGCGAAATCACTTTAAAGCCCTTTAGGTTGTTTTCAAAATTACCGTCGGAAGCCAAGCCGCCCCAAAGGTGAACAACCATTTTTTTCGCGCCGAGGCGGTTTGCGATATTACAGCTTATTTCAAAAACCTCGAACGCCTCTTTGAATTCGCCCTTGCTTATAAGCTCGCCAACGCCCTTTTCGCAATGAACGACGGGAACGTTGACCGAAAGACCGTTCACAAAATCGGCTATCTCGTCAACCTGCTCGCGCCAGGTGCTATACATCATAAATTCAAAGCCGTCGTAGCGGATCTGCCTTGAAAGCTCGCCCAAAAGGCGAAAATCTCTGCCGTTGGGTCTGCCGATAAGCGCGCCCGTCGAGCATAAAATTTCGTTCATTTTTTGTTACCGTCCAAATAAGATTGCAAAATTATTTGTGCCGAAAGCGCATCGATAACGCTTCTGCGCTTTTTGCCGTTGAAATCGGTTATATTAAGATAGGTATATGCCTCAACGGTGGAAAGGCGTTCGTCGACAAGCACTATCTCGAGCCCGGTTGCTTCGGAAAGCATTTGCTTGAACGCGTTTGTTTTTTCGGCGCGGAAGGAAAGCGAGCCATCCATGTTAACGGGAAGCCCGAGAACGATCTTCGTTCCGCCGAGCTCTTTAATTTTTTCTGCCGTTTTTTTGCAGGCATCGCGCATTCCGCTGACGTTAAGCGTTGCAACCGCCGAAGCGAGAAATCCGGTTTCGTCGCTGACGGCAATGCCAACGCGCGCGTCGCCGTAATCTATTCCGATAACTCTCATATCAACACCGCCCTTGTAATAATTAAGCCCGACCAAGCTTGGTTATTGAAAACAAATATAAATCATTTTCCTTAATTTGTCAACAAAAAGGCGGCATAAAAGGCAAATTCGGGGCAATAATATTCTCGAACGAAAAAGCTTCGTTCAGACAGGAGCATAATATGGGAAGAAAAAGAAAATACCGTTTTCCAAACGGAATAAACGGAGTTGACAGATTTTATCATCCCTACCGCTCAACACCTCCCGCAATTTTCAAAAACGGATTGAATTATATCGACATTTCGGCCGAAACCTCAAGGCCTTGCGATATGTTCTCCGATACCGATCCAAACGGTATGTATACGGGTGTGTCGAGAGATGGCAGTGAACCGATTCAGGATGCCGACGACCTTTAAACGCTTGTGTGTTCGTTTAAGAACACAAGAGCTTCAATCGGTTTTAACGCTTGCGCGTTCAACGGTTAACAGATTTTTCTGTCGTATAACGCCGAATCATATATAAAACCTTTTCAATAAAAAGCAAAAGGCTTTTATAAAAAAGCGTTCAACCGAACAAAAAATCAACAGATCAGTTTAAATTTCTTGCCCTAAAACTGTCTTTTGCACGGTGAATATAATTTTTATTCAATATTTTATCCGTGCCGAAACAAATACCGTTCGAAAAAGGAGCCTTGAATCTCCCTTCTCGAGCGGTATTGTTTTTTGAAAAAACGAAAATTTGTTCGATATTTTGCGTTCAATGTACTGAATATAGGACACGCAATGCGATATAATAGCCTTGCAAAAGCAAAGAAAAACATAAACTAAAAGGAGATATCGAAAATGAAACAAATGGTAAAAATGGCGAAAAAAACAGTTTATGACCGTGATGGCTTCATCAACGGTTTTCTCAAGGGCGCGGCGGGAAGCGCGGTTGTTTTGGTCGTTTTAAGCATTCTTTCGGGCTGTTTCGGCTGATATTGCCGAATTTTGTTGACATTCGGGATTGTGCTTCGAGGAACGGATCGAGCTATACACCCCGCAACAATAAAAACGCATAAAAAAACAGGAACGAAATGGCTACTTCTCATAAGGATAATAAAACACCGACGGATTTTAAGATCTGTCGGTGTTTTTACTATTCGATAAATTGGAATTTGTCTCTCCGTCAAACTGAAATTTCACTTTGCTTTAGTACCTCTTAATCCTCGTAAAATAATTCTTCAACTGCATCATCAAGAAATACTTTACCGTCAAGATGTTCTAATTCGTGGCAAAAGCACTTTGCCATTTCATCCTCGCCCTCAACGATAATTTCCTCACCCTTTTCATTCAGCGCCTTTACCGTTACTTTCTGAGGACGAATTGTTTTAGCACAACGTCCGGGGAAACTAAGGCAAGCCTCCACACATTCCTGTGTGCCGCTTTTTTCAATAATTACAGGATTGACGAGTTTGAGAACCATATCACAATAGTCGATTACGACCAATCTTCTCAAAATACCCACTTGGTTCGCTGCAAGAGCTGCACCGTTTTCTGTTGCGTGTAATGTGTCAAGCATATCGTCCAAGTACATTCGTATTCTATCGTTTACCTCTGTTACTTCTTTGCACTTCTTACGAAGCACATCATCACCATCATATCTCATTTGTCGAATTGCCATTTATCTTTACCTCCATAAAATTCTTATTTATCGAACTGATTTAGAAGAACCGGCATCGCATTTGTAAGCACAAACGCTTTATTGTGCTATGCCCAAACCCATTATATCATAACAGTTTATATTATTCAAGTTTTATTCCGACTTCGTCGGAGTGATATTATTGCAAAGCAATAGTGTTATTGAAACCTTACGGTTTCAGTGTTATTTTATTCGCCTCAAACTGCCGAAGGCAATACCACTCGGCGTTAGCCGAATATAACTGCGAAGCAATATCACTCGCCAAATATATTTGGCGAATAAAACTGCGAGACTTCCTTGTGGGAAGTCTCGCAAGCGTTCCTGTTTTTTATTTTAAAAATTCGATAAAAACTCGGCAAGCAGAGCGCGATAGCGCGGTTCATCCTTAATAAAGCTCAGCGCGTGGGCGGCTTCGGGGAAGGTTTCGAGCCGAACCGTTTTGCCCGCCTTTGCGATCCTTCGGCTCATTTCGCAGGGAACGAAGTTATCGTCCTCGCTGTGAAAAATAAGTATGGGCAGGTCGGTTTTCTTAACCGCCTCGACCGCCGAGCTCTCGCGCAGGTTGAATCCGCCGAAAAGCCTTGCGCCGATAAGGCTGAAAAGCCCTGCCGCCTTTTTCGGCAAGCCCATGTCGCCGCCAACCTTTTCGATAATATCAAGCGGCGAGGAATAGGGACAGTCGGCGATGATTCCGATAACGTTTTCGGGCAGAACTTCGCCCGCCGCCATCAAAACCGTTGCCGCGCCCATCGAAACGCCCGAAAGAATTATTCTGACGTCGCTTCCGAATCGTTTTATGGCATAATCTATCCAGCAAAGGCAATCGAAGCGCTCTTTTATGCCGAAGGTTATTGTGTTTGATTCGCTTTCGCCGTTGGCGCGCTGTTCAACCGCAAGAACGTTGCAACCCGCCTCAAGCGCAATTCGCGTTCCGCCGCAAAAATCGCGGTAGGCGCTTCCGCGATAGCCGTGGAACTCTATTTGCAATATCGCGTTTTCGTTTGCATTTTTGCTTTCGTAATAGTTTCCGTTAAGCTTCAATCCGTCGCGCGCGGCGGTTGAAACGCGCTCGTATTCAAGCGCAACCGTCGCCTCGATAAGCGAAAGCATATAATCGCGTTTTTCTTCATAGTGCTTTCCCGGAGGAAGCGTGAAAATATCCGCCCGTTTTTCCTTCGGATGATAAAACGCCTTTTTATAGGCAAACCGCGCAAACCAAAAGAAGCCAAACGCCGCAGCCGCCAACAAAACCGCGGCGGCTATTAAAAAGTATTTCATAGTTCACCCCAAAATGATTTTTCTGAGCTCGGCATAATCGCGCGCGGTGAAGTTCGCCTCGGTGTTTTCGAACGAAAGCGCGCGGAACAGGCAGGCATTTATGCCCGCGTTGATTCCCGAGCCGACGTCGATCTCGCGATCGCCGACCATGATCGCGCGCTCCTTGCTTGCACCGTTGCGCGCTATAAGCGCCTCGACCGCATCGGGCGAGGGCTTCGGTGGGAAATTATCGGCTTCGGTAACAAAATCGCAAAACAGATTTTTCATTCCCGCCTTTTCAAGCAAAGAAAAGGTAGAGGCACCGCGGTGGGTGTAAATTGCGTTTCTTCCGCCAAGGGCGATAATATCCGAAAGCAAGCCGAACGCGCCCTTGAAGGCAAACGCGCGCTTTTGCTCTTCGCCTCGGCGCGAATTCGAGCATTTCTCCCAAAATTCGCTTCCGAGCCCATAGCTTTCGGAAAGATAGCGGTGAAGCGTGCCGAACGAGGTTCTCACAAGACGTTCGACCCTTTCGTCGCTTTCCTTAATGCCCAAAAGCGCAAGCTCGTTTATATAGGTTTCCACAATCAAGGGATATGTGTCGAAAAGCGTACCGTCGAAATCCCAAATAACAAAATCAAACATTATAAAGCCTTCCTTGCCTGATACCGCGCGCCTTAAGCTCGCGGTTTATCGTGTTTAAAACCGTTTTCTTGTCGGCGCTCCATTTCGGCTCGGCAAGAAGTGCCTTGGGTGCATCGCCGGTTATGCGGTGAACGACCGTTTCTTCGGGCAGATGCTCGATGCAATCAAAAAGAATGTCCATATATTCCTCTATCGAAAGCGGAAACACCTTGCCGTTTACGTAATCGTCATAAAGATCGGTTCCGCGAAGAATATGAAGCAGCTGAAGCTTGATGCCGTTCGTTCCCGAATCGACCGCAAGCTTAACGGTTTTAAGAATATCTTCCCTCGTTTCGTTCGGAAGCCCGATGATAACGTGGGTTACAACGTTTATTCCGATTGCCTTAAGCCTTGCGACCGCATCGCAATAGACCTCGTTTTTATAGCAACGGCGAATATATTCCGCCGTTTTTTCGTTTGCCGTCTGAAGCCCGAGCTCTACGAATATCGGCTTTATTCGGGCAAGCCGCTCAAGCATTTGCAATATATCGCTCGGCAGACAATCGGGGCGGGTTGCGATCGAAAGCGCGGCAATGTCCTGCCGTTCGGCAACGCTTTTAAAGATCGGCTCAAGTTGCTCTGCGGGCGCATAGGTGTTTGTAAAGCTTTGAAAATAGGCGATAAAAAGCTTTGCATCGGTCTTTTTCGAAATAAGCTCCCTTGCGCGCGCTATCTGCTCGGAAATATCACAGCCCTTTGCGGCAAAGTGCGAGCTTCCGTTATTGCAGAATATGCATCCGCGCGTGTCGAGCGTTCCGTCGCGGTTGGGACAGCTAAGCCCCAAATCGAGCGAAATCTTATAGACCTTTTCACCGAAGCACTGCTTTAAATAGCTGTTGAGCGAATAATAGCTTTCCTGCATGGTTATTCTATAATACCTCCGCCGAGCAAGGCATCGCCGTCATAGAAAACGCAGGATTGCCCCGGCGTTACCGCGCGAACCGGCTCTGCCGTTTCAACGAGCAGGCGGTTATCGCCAAGCGGAATAACGCGCGCATCAACAAACGGCGCGCGATAGCGGATGCGCGCAAGGCAATGCATATCGCCGCTCGGCATATCGCAAGCCGAAAACGAGGCGTTTTTCAAAACGAAAGAGGTTTTAAAAAGATCGGAATTGCTTCCGAGAATGATTCGGTTTTTTTGCATATCGCGCCCGATAACGTAAAGCGGCTCGCTGTATGCAATGCCGAGCCCCTTGCGTTGTCCGACCGTATAGCTCCGCTGACCGTTGTGCTTTCCGAGTATTTTACCGTTCAAATGAACGAAATCGCCCGAAGGGTCGTTGCAGGGCGCAACTCTTTCGAGAAATTCGCGGTAATCGCCGTTGGGAATAAAGCAAATATCCTGACTGTCGGGCTTGTCTGCCGATGCGATTCCGTTTTCGGCGGCAATTTCGCGAACCTCTTTTTTCGTATATTCGCCCAGCGGCGCATAAAAATTCTTTATCTGCTCTTGGGTAAGCATCCAAAGCATATAGCTTTGGTCCTTTTCGCTGTCGCGTGCGCGAAGGATCAGCTTTCTGTCGCCGCAAGGCTTAACGCGAACGTAATGCCCCGTTGCATATGCGCTTGCGCCGTTTTCGAAGGCGATTTCGGCAAGCGCGCCGAATTTTATAAAACGGTTGCAAACAACGCAGGGGTTGGGGGTCTCGCCGTTTTCGTAAGCCCTTATAAAACCGGCAACGACGGTTTCGCGGAATTTTTCACGCAGGTCAACGGTTTGATGCGGCACGCAAAGCCTTTCGCAAAGCGCTTTTGCCGCCTCGGCCTCTGACGTTGACGCATCGGGAACCAGCTCGCGCCCGAACTGTATCATGGTTATTCCGCCGACCTCAAAGCCCGCGTTTTTCATAAGAAGCAAAGCGGTTGCGCTGTCAACGCCGCCGCTAACTGCCGTTAGGCACTTGTTTTTCATAAAAAATAACCGCCGTTTCTTGTTTCTGCATTGATTTTATCACACATTCGCCGTGTTATCAAGATTTTTTGCGCGAAGCGTATATTAACGCCGAACAAATAATATTATATTGTAGCAGATTTATCAAGAAAGGTTTGAACCGATATGAAACGATTAACCGTGTTAGCGGTGTTAACTGCGCTGCTGTTCACCTTAACCGCCTGCTCGGGCAACGGCACCGAGCAAACCGAAAGCGGCTTGCCGCCCGCGTTTTCGGTAATACAAAAGCAGTTAAAGCTTAACAAGCATTGCGAGCGCGGCGAAAGCGCCGCCTTCAGCAAAGAGGAATTCGAAAGCCTGCTCGGTGAAAAGCTGACCTACATAACCGTAACCTCAATTCCCGAGGGCGCGGGCACGCTGGTTTATAACGGAAAGGCGGTTATTAAAGACCAATCCATCCCCGCGGCAATGCTCGGCTATTTAAAATTCGTTCCCGCCGCGGGCTGCACGGGCGCAAGCTTCGGCTTCACCTGCGACAGCGCGTCGTTTAAAGAAAAGGAGATCGAATGCGACATCGTTTTTGCCGAAAGCGTAAATTCGCCCCCCGTTGCCAAAAACAGCGGTATTTCAACCGTTGAGGGCATTCCCTGCAACGCAAGCCTTGCCATAACCGAGCCCAACGGCGATGATTTCACCGTTAACGTCATAACTTATCCCGCCGACGGCTTCATAAGCGTTAACGCCGACGGAAGCATCGTTTATTCGCCCAACGAGGGCTTTTTCGGAACCGATAAGATGGTTTATACCGTAACCGACCGCTTCGGCGCCGTTTCGGAAAGGGCAACGCTTTCGATCGAGGTTAAAGAAAACGAAAGCGGAATCTATTTTGCCGACATGCAGGAGGATCTTAACCACATTCATGCCCACCGAATGTGCGAAAACAACACCATGATCTATCGAAAGGAAAACGGAAGCTATTATTTCGAACCGCAGAAAAAGGTTTCGAGAATGGAGTTTCTTGTTATGCTTATGTCGGTTTCGGGGCATGATAACGGCATAACCGCAGTTGCCGACAGCGTTGCTTCGGATGACGGCGGGCTCTCATCGGGACTTAAGGGTTATATCGCCGCGGCGGCAGACAAGGGGCTTATTGCGCTTGACAACGGAAAATTCCTGCCCGAAGCCGAAATAACGCTCGGCGAGGCGGTGCTTATGGCTTCAAACGCGCTTTCGCTTCCGGTTGCCGAAAACTCAAGCGAGCCGATGCATTCGGCTGTTGCGGCGGCTGTTGCGGCAGGGCTTATCGAAACCGATAACGGCGCGGTCGATATCTCGGCGGTGTTAACAAAGGCCGAAACCGCGGTTTTATTATGCAAAATCGACGATTATATGACCGAAAATAACATAAAAAGCGGCAAATAACCAAGCTTTTCCGCAATCCTTGACAAACCCGATTTACAGTGATATAATCACAATCGGCGAACAATGTCCGCCTAATAAATATCGGGAGAGATATTATGGATAACAAGCCTGAAAAGGAAATAGAGGCTTCGGCTGAAACCAAACAGCCCAAGCCCAAAATGCCGAAAAAGAAAAAGGTTATTATAACCCTTTGCATCGTTTTCGGCGTTCTGCTTGCCCTTGTTGCCGCTGCGGTAATAGGCATTAACTACTATATCGACCATATGCTTGATTACATTTCTTACGATACCGGCGAAGAGGAATGGTCGGGCGAGAACATCGATGATCCCAGCTGGGGCATCGACGAGGACATCAGCTACGACCTCGATTTTTCCGATCCCGAAGAGGAATGGGATGAATCTGTCGGCGACGTAAGCTTCCCCTCAAGCGACGTTTCGGATGAAATCTCCGATGATTCCTCGACCGAAGGCTCCGAGGACGTTTCGGATGAAACCTCCGACGAAGCCTCGGGCGACAGCTCGGTTGGCGAAACCAGCAAAAAGCCCGATACGAGCAAGGATGATTCCTCGGGCGAAACCAGCAAAAAGCCCACCCAAAAGCCCTTCGAGCCCGATGATACCATTCTTTCGGGTCTTTTCGATGACAGCGAGATCAACTATGATTACGATTCCGAGGTCATCAACGTTCTGCTTATCGGCGCCGATACCTTCAACAAAGGCACCGGCAGAAGCGACACGATGATAATCATGTCGATAAACACGACTAAAAAGAGAATCGTTTTCTCCTCGCTGATGCGCGACCTCTACGTTAGAATACCGGGCTATAAGGATAACCGCCTCAACGCCGCGCACTCGGCGGGCGGCCCCAAGCTTTTGATGAAGACGATCAAAGAAAACTTCGGCATTCAGGTTGATTATTATGCCCGTGTTAACTTCTCTTCGTTCAGGCTGGCGGTCGACAGCATCGGCGGTATAGACCTTACGATCAACAAAAACAACTACGATTATTTCAAAAAATACGATGAGCTTAAGGGTCTTACCAAGGCCGAGGCTATTGACGGAACACACGTTATTCATATCGACGGCACAGTTGCGCTTAAATATGCCCGTAACCGTAACTTTGCGGGAAGCGACTTTACAAGAACGCTTCACCAGCGCGATCTTCTCAGCCAGTTTGTAACCAACTGCAAGGGCAGCAGCCTTTCCGAGCTTCACGAGCTTTTGAAATGCGTTCTTCCCTACGTTGTTACGAATATGCCCAAGGATATGCTTAAAATGATGGTGTTTGAGGCCGTCGATTACGTTTCCTACGATATCGTAAGCTGCCGTGTACCCTGCTCGGGCTCTTATAAGCTCGACAGAAAACGCGGAATGTCGGTTATCGTATTTGATGAAAAGAAGAACAGAGATTATCTGTGGTCTAAGATTTACGGCGATTGATTTTCAAGGCTCTCGAAGGATTTGTTCCTTCGGGAGCTTCTTTTTTGCGATAATTTTTGTTGATATTTAAGAAAAGCTGTGCTATAATTTTTTTATAATAAAAAAGAAGGAGCATATTATGAAAAAGTTTTCACGAATCTCCGCTGTTTTGCTTGCGACGGCAATGCTTGTTACCGCAATTCCCCTAACAAGCCTTGCTTACGGCTCAAGCGACCAAAAGCTTACCATCACCCACATCAACGTTGCACCCGGCTATGAGGGCGCGGCGATAATCTGCTCGGGCGAGCTCTATTCTCTGCTCGGCACACTCGGCACGTTCGCTTGGTGGAAAACCGTTATTTTCGATTGGGATGCCGATGCGAAGGTTTATAAGGTTATCAATATTCAAACCAACGCAAACAATTATGATAAATCCTCGCTTGAAATCCCCGACACCGGCTTTGTTTACGGCATTTGTATAGGTAACGACTATTCGGCATCGGGCGGCATCAACTATAAAAATCAGCCCGTTATCGATTCGCACACCTACGTTAACAGCTTAAAGGTGGGCGACACCGCATATCTTTACGGAACCGACCTTGCAAACGGCGTTATCCAAAACAACGGCAAGAGCTGGTATGCTTCCGATTTCGTTTCCGATTCCTTTATTAAGATCGGCTCTCCCATCGACGGCATGGAGGCATACAACCCCGAAGAAGAGCATCTTCTTTCCATTGATATCGTTCCCAACCTTATCAACAACATCAACTATAACACCGGCAAGTCGATCATCATGACCGACAGCCACGGCGATTACGTTAACTATACCGCAGGCGGAAACTTCGAATGGTGGTTCACCGTTGTTTTCGATTGGGATGACAACTCGGGCTGCTATGTTGTTAAAAGCGCAAGCCGCCAGGCAGGCAACAATGCGCCCAAGCAACCCATAATTCCCGAAAACGGCTTCGCTCTGCTCGATTGCTATCAGAACAACACCGCGATAAACAACCTTAAGATCGGCACAAAATGCTGGCTTTACGACATCAATCTCGAAAACGGAACTCTCGGCTCCAACCCCCTCATTCGCGCTAACGTTCCCGATGAAAGCCGAACCGCATACACACCCAACTATACCAAGCCCCGTCTTACCGCTCCCGAGGTCAACCAGGGCGCAAACGGCTATATCAACACCACCGATTCGGGCGTAACTCTCACTTGGGATTCTATCAGCGGCGCAAGCGGCTATATGATCGCCATCAACGATGCTTCTGCCGTTTCCGACGGCAAGCTTCTCGTTAAGCCCGCCCTTGTTTCAACCAACAGCTACACCATTCCCTCAAGCATTCTTTCGGTTGGCGGCAACTATACCCTTTGGATCTATGCTGTCGGCACCAACTATACCGCAAGCATGATCAACCGCTATACCGTTAAATGCCTTAGCGAGACCGCAATGAACTCCTCGCTCGTTAACAAAAAGGTTATTGCGTTCGGCGACAGCCTCACTGCAAGAACCGGCTACGTAAGTATGCTTTACGGCTATATCGGCACCGAGGTTATCAACGCGGGCGTCGGCGGCAACAACACCAACCATGCAAAAGCTCGCTTTACCGATGACGTTCTCGAAAAAGACCCCGATATCGTTCTCATCTGCTTCGGTATGAACGATCAGGCGGGCGTTGTCGCAACCGGCAAACCCAACATCAGCCTCGACGTTTACCGTGCAAACCTTGCTTATTTCGCAAAGAGCCTTACCGATGCGGGCAAGGACGTTGTTTTCGTAACTCCCAACCCCGTTTGCACCGCAAGCGGATATTACACTCCCGGCGAATACGGTCTCGATTATTCCTATGGCTTCATGGATTCCTTCTGCGATGCTATGCGTCAGGTTGCTATCGAATACAACTGCGGCCTCGTTGACATCAACTATGAATGCGATTTCGAAACCCTCACCGAGTTCCTTCTTTCCAACGACGGTATTCACCAAAGCACCTATGGCCACACCCGCTTTGCCGAGCTTATTTCCGATTACCTTCTTGCGAAATACGATGGTATCAACAAGGCAACCATGACGGTTAACTGCGTTGACAGCACCGGAAAGAACATCAAAACCGTTACCTACACCGGCAAGGTCGGCGCACACATAACCCTTGCTGTTCCCGAGATCGAGGGAATGACCTGCGCGAGCGCAGATATCGAAACCTCGTTCGTTAACGGCAAGACCTACACCTTCACCTACACCGCGGAAAGCCTTGTTCCCTCTGAAGGCTCGGGCTATACCGTTGATGAAGATAACATGATCATTCTCGGCGTTCTCGAAAAAACCAAGGCTTCCGATTTCGTTGCAAGCTTTGCGGGCGAGATCGTGCTTCGCAACAAGGCCGACACTGCCGACGTTGCGGCAACCGAAAAGGTTGCAACCGGAATGCTCGTTAAATTCGGCGGCAAGACCTATACCGTTGCGGTAAGAGGCGATCTCAATGGCAACGGCGAGGTAGATGCAACCGACTATGCGCTCGTTAAGAGAGCCTGCCTCGGCACTTATGCTCCCGGCGACATCCAGATCACCGCGGGCGACATCAACAAAACGGGCGCGATCGACGCAACCGACTATGCACTTGTTAAGCGTCATTGTCTGGGCACTTACGTTATTAAATAAAACGCGTATCTGTACTTTTTACAAACAACAAATAGCTTTTTAAGGAAAGAAACCGAAGCATTTTGCTTCGGTTTCTTGTTTTTTATGTCTTTTTGCTATGAACAAACAGAACCGCTCGCGGTAGATATGATGAAAATTCCGTTTTTTGAAGTCTTGCGAAAAAACACGCGGGCATGAAAAAAAGACCCGACGATCAGGTCTCTTTTTCTGAAAGGAGTATTGTAGAAAGGACAATATAGAAAGGACAAAATGAAACGTTGATTTTAGTTTTCGGTGATAACCTCGAATTTATAGCCCACACCCCAAATGGTTTTGAGGTTCCAGCTTTCCGAAGCGCCCTCGAGCTTTTCGCGCAGGCGCTTGATGTGAACGTCAACGGTGCGGCTGTCGCCGAGGTAATCAAAGCCCCAAACCTTATCAAGAAGCTGATCGCGCGTGAAAACGCGGTTGTAGTTCGAAGCAAGGAAATAAACGAGCTCTAGCTCCTTGGGGGGGAGGTCGACAACCTTGCCGCGAACGCGAAGCTCATATTTCTGAAGCGAAATTTCAAGATTGTCAAACTTAATAAGCTCGCCGTCGGAGGTGTCGTGCTTTGCATAGCGGCGAAGCACCGCTTTTATGCGGGCGAAAACCTCTTTCATATCAAGAGGCTTAACGATGAAATCGTCGGCGCCGAGCTCAAGGCCGAGCACCTTATCGATGGTCTCGCCCTTTGCGGTTATCATAATGATAGGCTTGGAGGAATGCTCGCGGATCTCGCGGCAGATCTGCCAGCCGTCTTTTTTGGGAAGCATAATGTCGAGCAGAACAAGGTCGGGCTCATACATACGAAAAGCGGTCATGCCCTCAAGGCCGTCGTTCGCGGTGCGGACCTCATAGCCCTCTTTTTGCAAATACATCGAGAGCAGATCGCAGATATTAACGTCATCGTCTATAACGAGTATTTTGGTAGTCATGCCGATTCTCCTTTTATTTAACAAATATATTTTTAACATTAATTTCATCTTGCAAACAAATAATACCATATTTTAAACCGCTTGTCAACCGATATTTTGTTTTATATTGTATATTTTTGTTAAACAATTTTGTGTGTAAATTATTAATATAAATTATATATTGCATATTTAGGCGCAATACAGTATAATTAATAGGTAAAAAAATAACTTTTTGCGCTTTTGAAACGGCGCAATGGGTGTTCATATTTAAGGAGAAACTTATGAAGCTTGGAATAGTGGGGCTGCCAAACGTTGGCAAAAGCACCCTCTTTAATGCGCTCACCAAGGCGGGCGCCGAAAGCGCAAACTATGCGTTTTGCACCATCGACCCCAACGTTGGCGTCGTTCCCGTTCCCGATGAAAGACTCGACCGCCTTGCCGAGATATATAAGCCCAAAAAGCTAACCCGCGCAACAGTTGAATTCGTTGACATTGCGGGCTTGGTTAAGGGCGCGGCTCAGGGCGAGGGCCTCGGCAACAAATTTCTTTCGCACATTCGCGAGGTTGACGCTATCGTTCACGTGGTTCGCTGCTTCGGCGGAAGCAAGATAATTCACGTTGAAGATTCGGTTGACCCCGCGCGCGACGTTGAAACCATAAACACCGAGCTTATTCTTTCCGATATCGAAATGCTCGAGCGCCAGATAGATAAGCTTACAAAGCAGGGCAAGGGCGATAAAAGCGCGCTTGCCGATGCCGAGGTTCTTAAAAGGGTTTGCGCCGAGCTGACAAAGGGCGTTTCGGCAAGAAACGTTAAGCTCAGCGAAAGCGAAGCCGAGCTTTTAAAAACCGTGCCCCTGCTTTCGGGCAAGCCGGTTATCTATTGTGCAAACGTTTCCGAAGAGGACCTTGCGCGCCCCAACGAAGAAAACGAATATTTCAATATGCTTAAAAAGGCAATCGAGGGCGAAGAAGCGGAAATAATCGCCGTTTGCGCCGAAACCGAAGCCGCGCTCGGCGACCTCGACGAAGAAGAGCAGCAGGCTTATCTTGAAGACCTCGGTGTCAGCGAAACCGGTCTTTCAAAGCTTATTCGCGCATCCTATGCTCTGCTCGGCTTGATTTCGTTCTTAACCGCAGGCGAGCCCGAGGTTCGCGCTTGGACAATAAAGCGCGGCACCAAGGCGCCCGGCGCGGCAGGTAAGATACACACCGATTTCGAACGCGGTTTCATTCGCGCCGAGGTCGTTCCCTACGAGGCTCTTATCGAAAAGGGCTCGCTGGTTGCCTGCAAGGAAGCCGGCCTTGTTCGAAGCGAAGGCAAGGAATACGTTATGAACGACGGCGACGTTGTTTTGTTCCGCTTTAACGTTTGATAAAAATAAAATAATAAACTCTGAAAAAAACGAAAGGAAGACCGCCAGATGAAAAAGTTTTTAGTTTGTATTCTCGCATTAGTTCTCCTTGTTCCGTTCCTTGCCGCCTGCCAAGACGACACCACCGAAAGCACAAGCAGCGAGGAAGTTTCCGAAGAGGTCAGCAAAATAACCGTTCCCGTTAAGGATATGGAAGGCAGAGAATTCCGCATTCTTTGCTGGGATTTTGCTTCCGGCTCCATTCTCGGCTATACCGGTGAGGTAATGTATGCCGAGGAAAACCCCTCTTCCGTTGACGAAGCCAAAAAGATTGTTGTCGACTATGTTGAAAGTGCTTACAACTGCACAATAGTAGGCGAAAAGACCAACACAGATCCCATTCCCACAACGATTCGCAATCAGGTAACCTCGGGTATGCCCTATTATGATATCTGCTTCGATTCGATCAGCTCCTCAACCCCCCTCGCAACCGAAAAACAGATAATGGACCTCACCGAGATCTCCACCATCGACCTTTCGGCACCTTGGTGGGACCAGAACGCCGTTGCCGACCTTTCGATCGGAAACAGAGTTTATTTCACCTGCGGCGATATCAACACCTATGACGATCAGGGAACCTGGTGCGTTCTCTTTAACAAAACCCTCAAAAACACCCTCGGCATCGAAGAAGATTTCTATCAGCTCGTTCGCGACGATAAGTGGACCTTCGACAAGCTCGTTGAGATCTGCTCGAACGGTATAACCGCTGACATCACCGGCGACAACGTAATCGACGAATTCGACCGTTGGGCATTCGGCACCGAGACCTACAACCTCTACGTTCACCTCGTTGCCGCAGGTCAGAAGATCGCCGGCAAGGATGATAACGACCTTCCCTATCTCGTTGCAGAGCAAGAGCCCGAGGCAACCTACACCATTCTTTCCGACGCTATCGAGTTCTATAACGACAACAGCACCGTTATGGTTGCAAATGCACCTCCCTACAGCAACAAGTACACGGGCACAAACCCCAACGTTTGGGAAGCAACCGTTCACAAGGCATTTATCGAGGGCAGAGAGCTCTTCTATATGTGCGGCCTTATTCATGCCGCTTCCTTCCGCGTAATGGATGATGAATTCGGCATTCTTCCCGTTCCCAAATATTATGAGACCCAGGAAAGATACTACCACACCGTTTCTCAGGGCAACTCTACCATAATGTATATTCCCGTTGGCGCAGAAAACGTTGACGATATCGGCCTTATCGTTTCGGCGCTCGGCGAACAATCGAAAAACTACGTAACTCCCGCATATTATGATATCCAGCTTAAATACCGCGATTCGCGCGATGACGAATCGGGCGAGATGCTCGACCTTATCTTCGCTTCCAGAACCTTCGATCTCGGCGCGGCATTCAATTGGGGCAGCCTTCTCGGCCAGTATACCCAGCTCGATACCAATATCGCATCCCGTTTTGAAGCAAACCTTTCTTCTGCTCAGACCGCGATGGACCAAATGATCGAGGACCTCGACAAATAGTATTTGACCGAAAGGAAGTATTTTTTCAATGAATAAGATCTATAGATCGCTCGCGGTGCTTCTCGCTCTGCTTTTCGTGGTGCCTATGCTTGTTTTTCCGTCTGCGGCAGAGCCTGTAACGATCAAAGCCGATGGTTTTAACTGCGTTCGCGGAGAGGGCCAGCTTATTATTTACACTCCCGATAACGGCGCAACCACCGGCACAAACCAGTGGGGCTATGAGGTTATTATCGAAAATAACGTTGCCACCAAGTTTTCCAGCGGCGGCGCGGCAATCCCCGCAAACGGCTTCGTGCTTTCCGGCCACGATCAAACAGAGGGCGGAAAGCGCATGGGCGAATGGATAAAGCAAAACATTCAGATCGGCGATTACGTTTATTATAACGCAAGCGGAATCGTTACCGTTTCCGATGAGCCTATCGAAGAAAGCCTTTATTACAGCCTCGAAACCACCTTTGATGCCATTAACGATGTGCGTTATGCCGACACCGTTGTTATCTATAACGAAATCGGCATGCTCACCGGCACAAACGAGTGGGGCTATGAAATCGTTTGCACCGCAGGCGTTGTAACCGCAATGGGCGATAACAACAACCGCGTTCCCTATGATAAGGGAAGCTTTGTCGTTTCGGCTCACGGCGCTAAGGTTGAATGGTTCCAAACCAACGTTCGCCTCGGCATGTCCGCAAGCTATGACAAAAACACCAAGAAGCTCGTTTTCAAATATGATGAAGGCTCGGCGCTTTCGGGCGTTGAAACCCTTTTCAAGAATTCAAAGGCGCTTTACGACACTGCTGTTGATAATTACAGCTATATCGACGTAAAAGCGGCAAAATCGGGTCTTGATAAGATCGAATCCGCAATCAAAAAGGCAAAATCCGCTTATGAAAAGAGCAAGGATGCCGATGCGCTCGGTTCTGCCTGCGCAAATATCGAAAAACAGATAAACGACCTTAACCATATTCTTTGCGAAAGCAAGACCGTTGAATACCGCGGCGTTTGGATAAGACCTACCCAAACCAGCGCATCAGAGGTTGATGCCTACGTTCAGAAGCTTTATGACCTCGGCATAAACACCCTTTGTATAGAGACCCTTTACGACAGCACGATGATAATGCCCATGCCGAAGGACAGTCTCTTCTCGACCAACCCCAAATTCAAGCATTTCGATATGCTTCAAAGCTATATCGATTCCTGCCATAAGCGCGATATGGAGCTTCACATTTGGCTTCCTATCTATTACGTCGGCGATGCGGGCGGCTCGAACAAGGCGCTCAGCGTTGCTTCTAAAAAGCCCGAATGGTTAAGCGTTCCCAACAAGGGCGCTCCGTTAGACAATTCCAACGGCTTTATGATGCTTGACCCCGCAAACAAAGAGGCAAGCGATTTCCTTCTCCAGTCCTATAAATACATTCTCGAAACCTATGATATCGACGGCTTCCAGCTCGACTATATCCGTTATTACGACAGAAGCGCCGAAATCGACTACGGCTACAGCAAGACCGCGCTCGACGAGTTCGAAGAAAAATACGGCGTTCGCCCCACCTATGACACCAAGGCTTCTTATTGGAACGATTGGGTAAACTTCCGCAGTAACTATATAACCCAGTTCGTTTCCCGCGTTAAGAAACTTATCGGCGAAACCAGACCCAACGTTCTTCTCGGCGCCGACGTTGTTCCCGATCCCAAGGACGCAAAGAGCAAAAACTATCAGGATTATATGACCTGGCTTGAAAACGGCTGGCTCGATATTCTGTTCCCAATGTCTTATGGCTACGGCCACGAAAATTCCATTAAGGCACAGGTTGACCGTGCAGGCGATAAGGCTTACGTTGCGGTCGGCTTGGGTATCTTCATGGAAGAGCTTACCCCTCAGATAATGGAGGATCAGGCAAACTATAACAACTCGGTTTACGCCGACGGCTCGGTATATTTCGAGGCAAGCGCCTATATTAAAAAGAAAACCGGCGAATATTTGCTTAAGGGCGTTTACCGCAACAAAGCAATAACCCCCGCACTTGATAAGGCAAAGGCGGCGAAGGCAAAGGTTGAATACACCAAGGGCAGAATCAACGACGTTATGATCTCGCTCAAGGGAATCTCGTCTGCTAACGCCGGAAAGGTCGTTTCCGCGCTCGATGCGCTTTCGGCAACCTTCACCGACAAGGATTTCAGCATCGCAAAATACAATGCGGCGGTTGATGCCGTTAACAAGGCAGACCTTAAAAATGCCGCAAAGAAGGTTCTTCTTGCCGATCTTGCTTGGATAATCAAGGCTTATTCGGTTTCGAACAAAGAGCTTGACCTTTCGGATATTCCCGAGGTTCCCGATGAACCCATCGTTGATCCCGACGTTTCGGGCGACACCTCCGAGGATACCTCCGAAGATACCTCGAGCGATGCCTCTGAAGATACCTCGAACGATGCCTCAGAAGATAGCTCGAATGATTCCTCTTCTTCCGACGAAAGCGCTGTCGTTTCGGGCGATTCCTCCGAAAACACAGAAGCTTCGAGCGATTCCTCTGTTGTTGACGAAAACGGCGGCAACACCCTTTGGATCGTTCTCGGAATCGTTGCGGCTGTTGCGGCCATTGCAATAATCGCGGTTATCGTTATCGTTAACCTTAAGAAAGGCAAGGGTAGAACGAATGCTTAAAAAAATTGCTTCGGTATTTCTCGTCGCAGTTTTTATTCTCACGGTAATACCCCTTGCCGCATCGGCGGCTAACACAACCGTTGTTACCGCCGATGGCATCGATACCGTTCGCGGAAGCGGACAGCTTATTATCTACACCCCCGGCATGGGCTCGGCTACGGGAACCAACGAATGGGGTCAAGAGGTGGTTGTCGTTGATAACGTTGCAACCAAATACAATACAGGAAACTCAACGATTCCCTCAAACGGTTTCGTTATCTCGGGACATAATTCCGAAACCTCGCAAATGGGTTCTTGGATAACCGAAAATATTCCCATCGGTTCTTACGTTTACTATAACGATTACGGTGTTATAACCGTTACCGACGATGCCTCTTCGGGCAGCTATACCTGCAGCTATAACGCCGTGAACTCTTCGCGCGGTACAGACCAAATGATAATCTATACCCGCGCGGGCTCAACGACGGGAACCAACGTTTACGGCTATGAGGTAGTTGTAACCGGCGGCTATGTAACCTCGGTCGGCGGCAATAATAACACCATTCCCACGGCAAATAACAGCTTCGTTATTTCCGGCCACGGAACCGCAGGCGAATGGCTCACCTCCCACGTAACGGTGGGTCTTCAGGTCAGCTATGACACCAGAACCAAGGTTATAACCTTCTCTTATAACACAACAACACTTGCGATTTCGGTTGACGCCGCGCGAAACGCCGCGCTTGCCGCAAAGCAAGAGGCATACAACAACGGCTATCTTTGCTCTGAGCTTGCCGAAAACCGCCTTGCTTCTGCCGAATCGACCTATTATGCGGCAAACGGAAGCTTCAACCGCAATTCCGCCGAAAAGCTTATTGCCGAATACGAGATCGCTTCAACCATGTTCAGCGATAAGCCCGTTTCGGAATACCGCGGCGTTTGGGTGCGACCTACCCAAACCTCTCTTACCGAGGTAAGAAGCTTTATCAAACAGCTTTACGATTCGGGAATCAATATGGTTTCGGTCGAAACGATGTATTGGGGCACCATGATATACCCCACGGCCGAAGGCAGTCTTTTCGAGCACAACCCCGATTTCAACGGCTTTGACGTTCTCGGCGCATACGTCGACGTTTGCCACGAATACGGCATGGAGCTTCATTGCTGGATGCCCGTGTTCTATTCCTGCTCGTCAAACATTGCAAATTGGGAATTAAGCCCCGCCTATAAAAAGCCCGAATGGTGTGCGGTAACCAACAACGGAAGCACGATTTATTCCACCGAAACCGCGGGCATGGTGTTCTTGAATCCCGCGCTTGACGAGGTTCAGGATTTCCTTATCGAAACCTACACCCACCTGCTCGAAAATTATGATATCGACGGATTCCAGCTCGATTACATTCGCTATCGCGACAGAACGAGCACCGACGATTACGGCTATGATTCTGAAACCATTGCCGAATTCAAGCAGAATTATCCCCAATATAACGGTAACAGCATCACTTATAACACAAGAGCCTCCTATTGGAGCGATTGGACGGCGTTCCGCGCCTCGCAGGTAACCGAATTTGTCGAGAAGATGCGCAACGTTATCGATAAGGTCGCGCCCGACGTTCTGCTTTCCGCTGACGTCGGCCCCGATCCCGACTCCGCATATTCAACCCTTTATCAAAACAGCACGCCTTGGCTTGAAAACGGCTGGCTGGACGTTCTTCATCCCATGGCTTACGGCGAAGGCTATGCTTCCACCATGGCGCAGTTTGTTGAGCTTGCGGGTGACGGTTGCATGGTGGTTCCCGGCTTGGGCGCATTCATGACCGATTTCGTCGCCGCCGATATGGCGCGTCAAACGGTTGAAATGCGCGAGGTTGGCTGCGGCGGCGTGGTTTATTTCGAAGCAACAGCCTTTCTTAACAAGGGCTGCGGCGAGGTTTTGGCCGAATCGCTGTTTATCGAGCGCACGGTGGTTCCCTCTGTTGATAACGTTTCCACCGCGACCGCTTGGCTGAATCGCTTGTCCTACCGCGTTTCTGCGGCGCTTTCGGGCGGAAACATAAGCAATTCCGATGCTTCGTCACTTTTGGCGCTTATCGACAAAGCCTTTGAAGAAGTTGAAGAAAACGGTGCGGGCAACGCTTATAACACCTTGATTTCGCTCAAAACCAAGATCGATTCACTTGCAAGCGGAAGCTTAAAGGATCGTCTCGTTATCGATATGCGCGGCGTGTTATTTTCCTCGTTACGTTCGCTTTCCGACCATTCAAAGCTTCTTGATAACGGCATGGTCATCTATGATGAAGCCGAGGATTACGTTGTTATCGGTAACGGCGTGAAGCCGCTTTCGGTAACCGAGCTCGTTTCGCTTCTTTCGGGAAGCAACGTTCAAAAGAACGGCAGCGTTGTTTCCGAGCCCCAAGCCGTTGCAACGGGAATGACCTTAACCAACGGAACAAGAACCTTCACGGTTGCGCGCATCGGCGACATTAACCGCGACGGCGACATAACAGCCGTTGACTATGCGCTTATAAAGCGAAGCTGCCTCGGAACCTATAAACCCTCGGGCGCAAGCGAAATAGCCGCCGACATTAACGGTAACGGAGGCTATGATACCGTTGACTATGCGCTTGCAAAGCGCCACGTTCTCGGAACTTATAATATCTACGGCTGATAAACGGTAAAAATACGGTTAAAACACCCTCCCAAACGTCAACTTCAAGCGTTCGAGAGGGTGTTTTGTTAATTTTTAGTTGAAATGATAGCGAATCGGTGATATAATGTTTGCAATTCGAATATGCTTCGGGAGATTGTTATGAAAATTTTGGTTGTCGGATGCGGAAAGATCGGTATGTCGATAATATCCAGCCTTGTAAAAGAGGGGCATGACGTTGTTGTCATTGATGGTTCGCGCACCGTTATCGAAGAAGTCGGCAATATTTATGACGTAATGTGCGTTTGCGGCAACGGTGCCGATTGCGAAACGCTTGACGAGGCGGGCGTTGCCTCTGCTGAGCTTGTGGTTTCGGTTACCGGTTCGGATGAATTTAATATGCTAAGCTGTTTTATCGCCGCGCGCATGGGGGCGAAAAACACCATTGCCCGAATAAGAAATCCCGAATATAACGATAAAAGCCTTGGATTTATGCGCCAACAGCTTGAGCTTTCGGTTTCGATAAATCCCGAATGGATGGCAGCAAAGGAGCTTTTCAATATTCTAAGGCTTCCCGCCGCGGCAAACATCGAAAGCTTCTCGCGCGGAAATCTTGAAATGGTTGAAATACCGCTTAAACAGCAGAATTCGCCGCTGGACGGAATGAGCCTTATCGAGCTTCGCCGTAAATATAACGCAAAATTCCTTATTTGCGCCGTTCAGCGCGGCGCGGAATGTTATATTCCCGACGGTAATTTCGTTTTGAAAAGCGGCGATAAAATCGGCTTGACCGCTTCGCAATCCGAGCTTCAAAAGCTTTTGAAAATGCTCGGCTTGGTTAAAAAACAGGCGAAAAGCGTTATAATCCTCGGCGCAAGCAGAATAAGCTATTATCTCGCAAAACGCCTTATTGCAGGCGGTGCAAGCGTTAAAATTATTGATAAAGACCCCAAGCGCTGTAAAGCCTTTGCCGGCGAGCTTCCCGAGGCGGTGGTTATTTGCGGCGACGGTGCCGAGCAGGAGCTTCTTTTGGAGGAGGGCATTGATTCCGTCGATGCGTTCGTTGCGCTGACGGGAATCGATGAGCTCAACATTCTTATTTCGATATTTGCTCAAGCGCAAAACGTTCCGAAGGTTATCGCAAAGGTAAACCGCGGCGAGCTTGCCGGCATGGCAAAAAACCTTGGGCTCGATACCATTCTTTCGCCCCAAAAGATCGTTACCGACGTTCTTTCGCGATATGCGCGTGCGCTTCATAACTCGCTCGGAAGCAACGTCGAAACGCTTTATACTCTTATGGACGGCAACGTCGAAGCGCTTGAATTCAGCGTAAGCCCCGAGTTCAAGGGCTTGAAGACCCCGCTTAAAGAGCTTTCGCTTAAAAAGGGAATTCTCGTTGCGGGCATAATTCGCGGCAGGCGCGCAATGATTCCCTCGGGCGATGACGTGATCAACGCGGGTGATCGCGTTGTTGTAATCGCTTCCGACCGCGGAATGACCGACCTTTCTGATATTCTTGTTTAAAAAGCTTTAAATAAAAGGTTTTTGTTATGAATCGAAAAATGGTTTTTTACCTGTTCGGCAGAATATTGCAGGTTGAAGCATTGCTTCTTCTGCTTCCTGCGCTTACTTCGCTTGTTTACGGCGAAACGCGCGTTCTGCTTACGTTTCTTTCGGTTGCGGGCGGAAGCGCGCTTTTCGGAACGCTTGTTGCGCTTTTGTGCCGAACAAAAAACAAGGTTATATATGCAAAAGAAGGCTTTGCAATAGTTGCGTTGGCTTGGGTCGGCATGTCGGTTGTGGGCGCATTGCCGTTTGTTATAAGCGGCGATATACCCAACTATTTCGATGCGTTTTTCGAAATAGTAAGCGGCTTTACAACAACGGGCGCTTCGGTTTTGCCCAACGTTGAGCGTTTAAGCCACGGTGCGCTTTTTTGGCGAAGCTTCAGCCATTGGGTTGGCGGCATGGGCGTTCTTGTGTTCGTTATGGCAATAGTGCGCAATATGTCCGACCGTTCAATTCATATAATGCGCGCCGAAATGCCGGGTCCGATTGTCGGCAAACTCGTTCCGCGCGCAAGCGACACCGCAAAGATACTTTATCTTATATATATCGTTCTGACCGTTATTCAGATAATTATGCTTTGTGCCGGCGGAATGCCGTTTTTCGACAGCCTGATTCATTCATTCGGAACAGCGGGCACGGGCGGCTTTGGCATTAAATCCAACAGCATTGCGGGCTACAGCAACTATTCGCAAATAGTTATAACGGTTTTCATGCTCATTTTCGGCGTGAACTTCAATCTTTATTATCTGTTGCTCATTCGCCGCTTCCGGTCGGTTTTAAAAAGCACCGAGCTTTGGGCATATCTCGGCATGGTTGCCGTTTCGATCGTTGTAATAACCTTCAATATTCTTCCGATTTATGATAATTTCAACGATTCCCTGCGCCACGCATCGTTTCAAGTCTCATCGATCATTACAACTACGGGCTATACAACCACCGATTTCAACGTTTGGCCTCATCTTTCAAAGGGAATTTTGCTTCTGCTTATGTGCCTTGGCGGCTGTGCGGGCTCAACCGCGGGCGGTTTAAAGGTATCGCGTGCGGTAATTTTGTTTAAGCTTATCCTGCGTGAGATCAAAAAAATGCTTCACCCCCGTGCCGTAACCTCGGTAAAATTCGAGGGCAAGGCGGTTGAAGACGGCACTCTTTCTTCGGTTGCAACCTATTTCGCGGTTTATGCGTTTTGTATATTTGCGGCGTTTTTGGTTATATGCTTCGAGCCCTTTGGCTTCGAATCGAACGTAACCGCCGTTTTAACAACCTTCAACAACGTCGGCCCCGGCTTTGCAACCGTCGGCCCGATGGGCGGCTTCGGCGAATATACTGCGTTTTCGAAAATAGTATTCTCGTTCGCAATGCTTTTCGGCAGATTGGAAATATTCCCCATGATAATCGCTCTTTCGCCCTCCACCTGGATGAAGAAATAAAACGAATAACAAAACGGTGCGGTTCATTGAAACCGCACCGCTTTTTATTGAAAACAGACCTTATTGTTTTAAACCGCCGAGCTATTCAAGCTCGAAGGCGCCCGTATAAAGCTTATAATACTGACCCTTTTCGGCAATAAGCTTTTCGTGGTCGCCGCGCTCGATTATTCTGCCCTGCGAAAGCACCATGATAACGTTCGAATTGCGAACGGTTGAAAGGCGGTGTGCGATAACGAAAACGGTTCTGCCCTTCATCAAGCTGTCCATGCCCTTTTGAACTATCGCTTCGGTTCGGGTATCTATGCTCGAGGTCGCCTCATCAAGAATCATAACGGGCGGATCGGCAACAGCGGCGCGCGCAATGGCAAGAAGCTGGCGCTGTCCCTGCGATAATCCCGAGCCGTCGCCCGACAGAAGCGTGTTATAGCCCTCGGGCAGAAGGCTTATAAAGCCATCGGCGTTGGCAAGCTTCGCCGCGGCAATGCATTCCTCATCGGTCGCATCAAGCCTGCCGTAGCGAATGTTTTCCATAACCGTGCCGGTAAACAAATGCGTGTCCTGAAGCACCATTCCGAGCGAGCGGCGCAGGTCGGATTTCTTGATTTTGTTAATATTTATTCCGTCATAGCGGATTTTGCCGTCGGCAATATCATAAAAACGGTTGATAAGATTGGTTATCGTGGTTTTGCCCGCGCCGGTCGCGCCAACGAACGCAACCTTTTGTCCCGGCTCGGCATAAAGCGTAACGTCGTGCAGAACCGTCTTTTCGGGCTCATAGCCGAAATCGACCTCAACCATCCTAACGTCGCCCTTAAGCTCGGTATAGGTAAGCGTTCCGTCGCCGTGGGGGTGCTTCCAAGCCCAAATGCCCGTTCTTTCGTCGGTTTCCTCAAGCTCGCCGTTTTCGTTGCGCTTGGCGTTAACAAGCGTAACGTAGCCGTCGTCGGCTTCGGGCTCTTCGTCCATAAGCTCAAAAATACGCTTTGCGCCCGCAAGCGCCATTATAACGGCGTTAAGCTGCTGTGTAACCTGATTTATCGGGTTGGTAAAGTTCTTCGAAAGCTGCAAAAACGCAACCAAGCCGCCTGCGGTCAGGCTTTCGGTCGTTATAACCAACAGCGCGCCGAGCGTTGCAACGAGAATATATTGCAAATGGCCGAGATTGTTCGAAACGGGGCCGAGAATGTTCGCGAAAATATTTGCGTTTTTGGCGTTCTCGCAAAGCTCATCGTTAAGCTTGTTAAATTCCCGCTTGGTCTTTTCCTCGCGGCAGAAGACCTGAACCACCTTCTGACCGTTTATCATCTCTTCTATATATCCGTTAACCTCGCCGACCGATTTTTGCTGGCGCAGGAAGAACTTGCCGCTTTTGCTGCCGATCGATTTAACCAAAAGCATGGTCAAAAGAGCAAAAACAACAACGAAAAGCGTTAGCCAAGCGCTTGTTGTAAGCATTGCAAAGAACACCGCAACCACCGTGCAAAGCGAAGAGAAAATATGCGGCAGGCTTTGCGATATCATCATTCGCATGGTATCGGTATCGTTGGTATAGCGGCTCATCGTATCGCCGAAGGAGTGCGTGTCGAAATACTTGATGGGAAGCTTTTGCATCTTGGCGAACATCGTATCGCGAATGTCCTTTAAAACCGATTGCGAAACGCCGACCATTATTCTGTTATAGGTGAACGTTGACAGCGCGCCGAGCACGTAAACGCAGGCGAGAATTATAATCTCTTTCAACAGCCCCGACATATCGGTGCTTTTTGCCTCGATAAGCGGCTTTATATAGCCGTCGATAAGCGTTTGCAGGAATTTTGAGCCGTAAACGCCCGCAAGCGCGCTGAAGATAATGCAGGCAACAACCAAAAGCAAGCGCCATTTATAAGCAACAAGATATGAAAGCGTGCGCTTTATGGTTTTTGCATCGGGCTTCTGCCCGGGAACCCTAACGCCTTTTCCGGGGCGCATTGGGGGCGAATTTCTTTCTTTTTCGTTGCTCATTGCCTGTCATCTCCTTTCACCTGCGATTCATAAACCTCGCGGTAGATATCATTGGTCTTTAACAGCTCGTCGTGGGTTCCGATCCCGTTTATCTCGCCGTTGTCGATAACGATTATTCGGTCGCACGCCTGCACCGAAGATATTCTCTGCGCGATAATAAGCTTGGTTGTGTCGGGTATCGAGTTTGCCATAGTTTCGCGAAGCATATAATCGGTTTTGGTGTCAACCGCGCTGGTCGAGTCGTCCATAATAATAATCTTCGGCTTCTTAAGCAGGGCGCGCGCAATGCAAAGCCTTTGCTTCTGTCCGCCCGAAACGTTGGTTCCGCCCTGCTCGATAAACGTATCGTAGCCATCGGGGAACCCGCTTATAAATTCATCGGCGCAGGCGGCAATGCAAGCCTGCTTCATTTCCTCGTCGGTGGCGTTTTCGTTGCCCCAACGCAAATTATCCTTTATCGTTCCCGAGAAAAGAACGTTCTTTTGCAAAACCATCGAAACCGAATCGCGAAGCGCCTTTATATCATAATCGCGAACGTTTCTGCCGCCAACCAAAACCTCGCCCGAAACGCTGTCGTAAAGGCGGGGAATAAGCTGAACGAGCGTTGATTTCGAGCTGCCCGTTCCGCCGATAATGCCGATCGTTTCGCCCGACTTTATGCTGAAATTAACGTTTTTGAGAACGTTTTTGCCCTCGTGGTAGGCAAAATAAACGTTTTTAAACTCGATGCTGCCGTTATCAACGCTTAAAACGGCGTTGCTTTCGGGGCTTTGAATGGTTGAGCTTTCATCAAGAATTTCGCAAATTCGCTCTGCCGACGCGCGCGACATAACGACCGTTACGAAAATCATCGAAAGCATCATAAGCGACATTAATATCTGCATCGTATAGTTCAAAAGCGCGGTAAGCTCGCCCGTTGTTAAGCTTTCGCCTATGCCCGCAACGTTATAGTTAACTATAATGCTTGCGCCGAACCAGCAAACCAGCAAGATGCAGGCATAAACGGTAATCTGCATAAGCGGCATATTGAACGAAAGTATCTTTTCCGCCTTAACGCTGTCTTCATAGATCTCGCCCGAGGATTCGTTGAACTTTTCTATCTCTTCTTCCTCGCGCACAAACGCTTTAACAACGCGAATTCCGCGCAGGTTCTCCTGCACAACGCGGTTAAGCTTATCATAGCGCTTGAACATACGCTTGAAGATGGGGTGTGCCTTAAGCATTATCAGCGTTAAGCCGCCCACAAGCACGGGCACAGCCGCAAGGAAGATAAGCGCAAGCTTCGAATTTATCGTGAACGCCATCGTAAGCGAAAAGATCATCATCGAAGGACTGCGAACCGCCGTGCGTATTATCATATGGTAGGCTTCCTGAAGTCTGTTAACGTCGGTGGTTAGTCTTGTTACGAGGCTTGATGTTGAAAACTTATCAATATTTCTGAACGAAAAATGCGAAATACGCTCGAAAAGGCTTGCGCGCAAATTTTTGGCAAAGCCGGTTGAAGCGATAGCCGCACTTCTGCCCGCCGCCGCGCCGAAAAACAGCGAAACAACGGCGCAAGCCGCGATCAAGCCGCCGATAATAAGAACGTAGCGCATATCCGCCGCGCTTTCGGGCTTGCCGATAAGGCTTTCGAAAAAGCGGCTTATGAAGTTTGTGCTCTGCTCGGAATTGCCCGAGGTTGGATCGATGCAGTTGATAAGCAGGGCAAGCAGAATGGGGATGATAACCTCCATAACCACCTCGCCCATAATAAGCAAAGGCGAGGCGACCGAATGGCCGACATAGCCCTTAATACTTTTTGCAAGCTTCTTTAGCATTATTGTTTCTCCTTTTCAAGCCTTTCGTTTTCGGCGGTTGCAACGTTTGCCGAAAGCTTATCAAGCGTTGCGAAGAAGGCATCAAGCTCCTCTTCGCTGATTCCCTCGCGTATGCGGGTCTCGAAAGCCTCTATATCGCGCTCGTGCCTTTCATGAATTTCAAGTGCAAGCGGTGTAAGGCGAATTCGCTTAAGCCTTGCATCGCTTTCGTCGCGCATTCTTTCCAAAAGCCCGTTCTTTTCCATTAATTGCAAAATCGCCGTCATCGTAGGTCGGCGCACCGAAAACTGCTTTTCGATATCGCGCTGGTAAACGGCTTTTTCGCGGTTGTCATAAAGATAACCGATAACCCAGCCGTGTGTTCCCGTGCAGCCGCCGTCGCTTCTGCCGATACCCAGCGCGCGCCGCATCGCAACCGAAAGCGTTCTCACCTTAAACCCGATAGTGTTTTCACGCTTCATAAATAGTTAGCCTCCTAATTATTAGCACCCTAACATTTTACTCGTTGCGCGTAAAAAGTCAATAACATTTTATGAATTTTCGTTGCTTGTTTTCTTTATTGGGTTATAACGAAAAACAACAAATAACGGCGTGATTCATTCACGCCGTTTCAGACCGATATAAACTCGTTCTTTACGCCCTTGAAAGAATCAATATAACAAAAATCAAGCTTCATTATGCTTTTGAAGCTTGATTTCTTTTTTTATAAGGAATTGTGATTTTCTATTCAATTCTTGCTATATCTTTGTTTCCGATAAGACCCGCAAGAAGCGAGCGGACCTCGTTTTCGTCAAAATACTTTGCGCGAACAACAAGCGTATCCTCGGCATAAAGGCGTTTTTCGCCGTCGTGATCCATGTCGATGCGGCTTTCGTCGGCGCGTTTAACGCTTATAACGACCGAGCTTGAGGGCCACATAATATCGCGAACGGTTTTGCCCACAACGAACGCCCCGTGCGAAACCCGCATTTCAAAGCAGGCAATGGTGGGCTGCCTGCCCTTGTTTTGCGCGTGCTCCATGCTTTCGAGCGCGCGGTCGTAAAAGGGCGTAAGGTTGAAAATTTCGGTTATGAAGTTAACCGTGAAAATAACCAACGCAACGAACAAAAGGCTTTGGAACTGACCCGTAAGCTCAACGAAAAGCACCGCCGCCGTTAAAGGCGCGCGCAGGGTTCCGCCGATAAAGCCGCAGGTTCCGAGCAGAACGATCGCGGCATAGCTTTGCTCGGGCATTCCCATAAAAACAAGAAGCTTTGCGGCAACCGCGCCAACCAGCGCGCCTATCGCAAGGGTGGGAATAAATATGCCGCCCGTTGCGCCGCTGTCGGTAACGAAAAGCATTAGCAAAAGCCTAACCGCAAACAACGCAAAAAGCAAGCCGAGTGCGCCCTCGTGCTCGGCGAAATGATGAATAACGTCGTGGCCGCTGTAAAGCGCATCGGGGAAAACAAAGCCGAGAATTCCGGTTAGCGCAAACAGCAAAACAAGCTTTGAGGGGCCGGGCAGATATTTGTTTATTTTTGAAGAAAAACGGTTGAAAAGCCAAAGCGAGCCATCGAAAACTCCGACCGCAAGCGCAATTATAACGCCAAGCAGAATAAGATAGCCCGAATGCTTCAGCTCGAATTCAGCCAAGGGCTCGAAGGCAAAAAGCGAAGGGCTCATGCCGAAAACCGAGCAGAGAAGCTCGTTAACCGCCGAAGCCGAAACCACCGAGACCGAAACCATAATAACCAGCATGGGCGTGAAGCGCTTGTGGATCTCTTCAAGCGCAAAAAGAATGCCCGAAAACGGAGCGCCGGTTGCAACGGCAAAGCCCGCGCCCGCGCCGCCTGTCATAACGTAGCGGCTCCAGGTTGTGCGGTTTTTCGATATTTTGCCGCACATTCCGCCCAACGCCGTGCCCATAAGCACAGCGGGGCCCTCGCTTCCCACGGGAAGCCCGCAAAGATAGCTTATCATGCTTCCGAAAAAGGTTCCGACAAGCGTTTTAAACCAACGGAATGAAAGCACGCCGCGCAAAACGCCCTCGCTTCGCGGAATACCGCCGCCCTTTGCCTCGGGAACGCGCTTGTGCAGAAAATACATTGCAACCGCAAATGCAACAAGACCGACAAACACCGCCGCAATATAAAGCGGCTTTCCGCTTGCAAGCGAATAAACCGCCCTCGAGGCAGATTCCGCTTTTTTTGCGGCAAGCTTGAACAAAAATATGAATGCGCCCGTAACCGAGCCGCAGATCAAGCCGAAATAAATGCAGGGGAAAACGTTTGCGAGATATTCTTTATATTTATAGTTGCTTTTCAAAATAACTCCTTCGTTCCGAATCGTCAGTTCGAAACATTATAATACCGAACAAGCCTTTTGTCGAGTGTTTTTTCAGTTTTTTCCCAAAATCGAAAAAATTATCTCGGTCTGAACCGAAACCTCCTCTTCGGTCAGCGGAATAAGCGCGTTATGCTTCGCCATTCCTTCTATCGTCCAAATAACGTGGCGCGCAATATTCGCTGCATCGGGGCGGGAGAGGGCGTTTTCATCGTTGCAGGCGTTTATCATATCGGTTAAGATCTCAACGGAAGCCTCGGCGCGCTTTATAAGAAGCTCTTTTCCGCGCGGGTCGTTTGCGGCATATTCCGAAATGGCGTTATCAATGCATTGCGCCTTGTCGGTCGCGCCCTTGATTCGCCTTTTTATAAAGGTTTTCAAGATCTTTTCGGCGGGTATTTTGTCGGCACGCGCATCGGCAAGCGATTTAAGCGCGCGTTGCTGCTCGTTTTCGATTATTTCGGCAAACATTTCGCCGGTTGAAGAAAAATGGCGATAAAGCCCCCCGCGCGATATTCCGCAGGCCTCGGCAACGTCCTTTATCGAAATTTCGGAAAAGCCCGATTCGGCAAAAAGCCGCCTTGCAACCGCAAGAATGTGCTCGTGGGTTTTGTCTCCGCGAATGCTCATAAAAATCACTCCTCTAACGGATTATACCATCCCGAAAGCGCCATTGCAATAATATTATGAAGATAAATAGAGGCAAAAAGAAAAATATTCGATTGTGTTAATGTATAAAGATCACAAAAAAGCAGAAATTGTGAAAAATATTTTAATAAAAACGCCAAAAATCGCTTGCGTAAACATATATTTCCATGTATAATGATTCTGTGTGTAAAAAAATCAGAAAAACAGGAGTATGAAACAACATGAATCGGAAAATTTTGGCACTTTTGCTTGCTTTGATCATGACAGTCTGTCTGTTCGTGCCCGCAACCGCTTCGGCACCGAGCACAAGAGTGCAAAGCCTTTTGAACTCGATGACTCTGCGCCAGAAGATCACGCAGATGATGATGGTCGATTTCCGCTATTGGAACACGACCTCAACCGGCTTCACCGTTATGAACGATGAAGTAAGAAACATCATTAAAAACAACGATTTCGGTGCGATAATCTATTTTAAGCAAAACCTTTCCACCACCGAGCAATCTTATAATCTTACCATGGCAATGCAGAACGCCGCAATTTCCGATGGCGGTATTCCCATGATAATCACCTGCGACCAGGAAGGCGGCATCGTTTATCGCTTGCAGACCGGCACCGCACTTCCCGGCAACATGGCTATCGGTGCGACCCACGATACCAAATATGCGCTCGATTCGGGCCATATCATCGGCAGCGAGCTTTCCTCGCTCGGTATAAACTCGGTTCTTGCGCCCGTTGTTGACGTTAACAATAACGCAAACAACCCCGTTATCGGTCTTCGCTCCTACGGCGACGATCCCGACCTTGTCGGCAACATGGCTTCGGCAACCATTCAGGGTCTTAAGGACTATAACGTTATCGGCTGTGCAAAGCATTTCCCCGGCCACGGCGATACCGCAACCGACTCGCACTATGGTCTTCCCACCGTTAACAAAACTCTCGCTCAGGTTAAGGCTTGCGAGCTCAAGCCCTATGAGATCGCTATCGAGCAGGGCGTTGAAATGATAATGACCGCCCATATCCTTTATCCTCAGCTTGAAAGCGATACTATTTATTCTTCCAAGACCGGCTCTTACGAATCGCTTCCCGCAACCATGTCGGACGATATCATCACCGGCATTCTCAAGGAAGACATGGGATTCGAGGGCATCGTTGTAACCGACGCGATGAATATGTCGGCTATCGCAAGCTATTGGACACAGACTCAGGCTTGCATCAATGCCATCAATGCGGGCGTTGATATGATCTGTATGCCCGTTTCGCTTTACGATGCCGACGATATGACGACCCTTAGCGGCGTTATCGACGGAATCGTTTCTGCCGTTAACAACGGCACCATTCCTCTTTCGAGAATTAACGATGCCGTAACCAGAATTCTTACCGTTAAGGAAAACCGCGGCATTCTCGATTGGAAGGAAAGCGATTTTTCGCTTGCAAAAGCAAAGGCAACCGTTGGCTCGGCAGAAAACCGCGAGCTTGAAAGAAGAATGGCTGCCGCCGCTGTTACCGTTACCAAAAACGCCGATAACACGCTTCCTCTCAAGCCCACCTCCTCGAGCAAGATACTTATGCTTTCAGCTTATTCCGACGGCAAGGCGCTTATGGCAATGGGCTGGAACCGCGCCAAAGCCGCGGGCGTTATTCCCGACGGGGCAGAGGTTAAGATAATGTCCTACGAGAGCTATACCTCGATATCCTCGTTCCAATCCTCTATCCAATGGGCTGATACGATTATTATAACCTCTGCGGTTTCGAGCGCATCCAACGTTTCGGGCTCCAACTGGAAATATTCAACAAACATGAAGCTTGCCGATTATGCATATAATCAGGGCAAAAAGCTTATAACCATTTCAACCGACAAGCCCTATGATACCCAATATTATTGGCAATCGCAGGCGGTTATGGCGGTTTACGGCGACATGGGCTCTTCGGTTGACGTTACCGAGGCGCTCACGGGCAGCGTAACCAACACCGTCGAGGCAATAAGCCCCAACATTATCGCAGGCGTTGAGGTTGCCTTCGGCGTGTTTGACGCACAGGGAACTCTTCCCGTTAAGGTTCCCATATATTCAAACGGCACCTTCTCGAGCAACTATTGCTACGGTAACGGTTATGGCTATACCTATTCCGCAAACCCCGTTGTTCATAACCTGACTCTTGTTCCCGCCGACCCCGCAACCTGCACCGAAGACGGCAACACCGCTTATTATACCTGCAGTCATTGCGATAATTGGTATTCCGATTCCTCGGCAACAACCAAGATAACCGACAAGAGCTCGGTTGCGGTTGAGGCAAGCGGCCACACCTACAGCACCGTTTGGTCTTATAACGACGAAGCGCATTGGCAGAACGCAACCTGCGGATGCGACCTCACCGATAATTACGGCACTCACACCGATGAAAACGGCGATTCGCTTTGCGATTCCTGCGGCTACGTGCTTTACGTTCTCGGCGATCTCGACGGCAACGGCGAGGTGGAAGCGGTTGACTATATGATAGCAAAGCGCTCTGTCCTCGGTACCTATGAGCTCGATTCCGTTCAGAAAAAAGCGGGCGATATCGACGGTAACGGCGAGGTGGAAGCGGTTGACTATATGCTTATCAAGCGCTCGGTTCTCGGCACCTATACGATTTCTTAGCCGATAAACGTCGGACCGTCGATCTTCTCGGCGGTCCTTCTTAATAAAAAGGGGGTTCATTTATGAAAAACAAACTAACCGCGTTGATTCTTTGCGTTGCGCTTCTTTCAAGCGTTTTCTGCATTCTTTCAAGCTCGGCTTCGGCGATCGACGGCGGCGTTGCCGCCACAGCCCCGAGTGCCGTTCCCTCAAGCAGTATGCAAGAGCAGGAGGAGCTTGCCTCGAAGGTTAACATGACCGAGCTCGAAAAGGTCTTGCGAAAGGGCTTTTCTTCCTGCAAGAAAAAAATAGATATCAGCAAGTTCAAGCTGGACGTTAAGTATATTGACGCGGTTGCCGAATTCATTCGCGATGAAATGTACGATATGTTCCACGTCAACACCGAAACCATGCAGTTTTATTATTACACCGACACCAACAGAATGGTTGAAGTCGAGGTGGAATATATCTTCACGGCAAAGCAGCAACAGGAAGGGCTTCAAAAATGCAAGAATGCCGTTGAAAAGCTGGTTCGCGGAATAAAGGGCAATTCAAAGCTTTCCGAGGTTGAAAAGGCATTGCTTCTTCACGACCGTCTTGCGCTTTATTGCGAATACGATTATGCAAACTTTATTGCCGACAAGAGCAAATACAACGTTTATACCATTTACGGCGTTTTTGTCGATAGGGTTGCCGTTTGCCAAGGCTATTCGGTTGCATATAAAATGCTTTTGAACGAGGTCGGCATCGACAGCTACGTCGTCAATTCGGTTAAGCTTGACCACGCATGGAACATCGTTTATATCGGCGGAAAGCCCTATCACGTTGACGTAACCTGGGACGATGCCGTTTGGGATATGAACGGAAGAGTAAATCACGATAACTTCCTGCGCTCGAACGCGGGCATAGTTGAAAGCGGCCACACCGCCAACGATTATGACACTCCCGCAAAGTATTCCACCTATGAAAATATGTATTGGAAGGATTACACCTCGGCGTTCACGCTTGTCGGCAATGAGATCTATTACGTTGAACAGACCGCCGGAAGCAAAACCGCAAAGATACGCCGCCTGAGCGATAAAGCCGTTATCGCCGACGTTTCGTTTGCCTGGCCCGCCGAAAACTACGGAACGGGCTACACCTGGAACGACAACTACACCCGTCTCGCAACCGACGGAACCTATTTGTATTACAATTCGCCCGATTCCATCTATCGCCTGGACGTTAAAACCAAGAAATCGACCAAGATATATACGCCCAACCTTTCATATTATTATGCCTACCACATTTTCGGCTTTAATTACGATAACGGATTTTTAATTTACGATATCGAAGATACACCCGACTTCGATGCCTATACTCTTGTTGACAACAAATTCGCTTACGTGGTAGTTTCCAAGGGCGACGTTAACGGCAACGGCAAGATCGATGCGCAGGATTATGCGCTCGCCAAGCGTCATTGCCTTAAAACGCTTACGCTCAACCCCGAGCAAATAACCCGAGGCGACATAAACGGCAACGGCAAGATCGATGCAAGCGAATATTCGCTTATTAAGCGCCATTGCCTCGGAACCTACACGATTTAAAAATCGGCATTCCGACCGTTGCTTGTGCAACGCAATTATAAGGTTAATTGTGGTATAAGCAGATTGAACAGAGGAATAATAAATCGGAGGGAAAATTATGAAATTTGCATTTTTCGACACCAAACCCTATGATATCCCCTCGTTCGAGCGGTTCGGCAAAGATGCCGAAATAGAATTTAAGTTTTTCGAGACCAAGCTCAACGCCGATACCGCAAGCCTTGCGGCAGGCTGCGATGGGGTTTGCGTTTTCGTTAACGATACCGTTAACGCAGAGGTTATCGACCGTTTGCACGCGCTTGGCGTTAAAGCCGTTGCTTTGCGCTGTGCGGGCTACAATAACGTTGACGTTAAGCACGCGTTCGGAAAGCTTCACGTCTTTCACGTTCCCGCCTATTCGCCCTATGCAGTTGCCGAGCACGCCATGGCAATGCTGTTAACGTCGATAAGGCGTATTCACAAGGCTTATATAAGAACCAAAGACCATAACTTCAGCCTTTCGGGGCTGACCGGCTTTGATCTTCACGGCAAAACCGTCGGCGTTATCGGAACCGGCCGCATCGGCAGAGTTTTTATAAATATCTGCCGCGGATTCGGAATGAGGGTGCTTGCCTATGACAAATTCCCCGCACCCGATGCCGATTTTGAATACGTTGAGCTGAATCGCCTGCTTGCCGAAAGCGATATAATCTCGCTTCATTGCCCGCTAACCGAAGAAACCCGGCATCTTATCGATGCAAGCGCGATCGAGGGCATGAAAAAGGGCGTTGTTATAATCAACACCTCGCGCGGCGCGCTGATCGATGCCGAGGCTTTGCTTGCGGGCATAAAATCGCGTAAGGTCGGTGCCGCCTGCCTTGACGTTTACGAAGAGGAATCGGACATCTTCTTCGAGGATTTCTCGGGACATATTATGGATGACGACACCCTCGCCCGTCTTATAACCATGCCCAACGTGTTGGTTACCTCGCATCAGGCGTTTTTAACCGAAGAGGCGCTTGCCAACATTGCCGAAACGACCTGCGCAAACATCGTTTCGTTTTTCGAAAAGGGCGAATGCGAAAACGAGCTTTGCTATCGTTGCGGAAGAACCGAAAACTGCCGCAACGAAAGAAAGGGAAGATGCTTTTGATTTCTCCCCGAGGACGCTTGCGTGCTTCATTATTCATTTCCAACAAAAATCCCTCTCGTTATTAACGTAACGAGAGGGATTTTTTTATGCCGAAATATTAGTTGATCTTGGGAAGGCTTGCCGCTGCAACGGACTGACCGACGCGGCGGGATTTTTCGTCGGGAATGTGAAGCTGGATCTTCTTTGCAAGCTCGGGGAATTCCTTATCAAGAACTTCCTGAGCGCGCTCGAGAAGAATAACGCCGCCGTCGCCGGAGGTTACACGGCCCATGATGAGAACGTGCTTGATATCATAGAATTCGGAATAGAACGCGATAGCATAGCCGAAATATGCACCGATGGTGTCATAAATAGCGGCAGCGCGCTCGTCGCCTTCTTTCATAAGACCCTGAACGACCTTAAGCTTTTCTGCGGGAGAGAGGCTTTCATCGAGCTCGATGCCTGCGAAGGGAGCAAGCTTGATAACGCCGTCCTGCGAGAAATATTTAACGCCGCAGCCATAGTCGCCCGACCATTCGTCAACCATTGCGTTCTTGCAGAAATCAACGGGAGCGAATGCGAGCTCGTTGAGCCAGCCGGTGATGTTTCCGTCGGGGTCAACGTAGCCAACTGCTTCGGAGGTGCCCATTGCAACGCCGAGAACCGAGTTGTCGTTAAGGTTCATTGCGCCTGCAAGTGCGGTAACGTCGCCGTCGTTTGCAACCTCGATCGGAATGTTTTCGCCGATCTCCTTGCAAACGTCGATATACATGTTCTTAACCTTTTTATCAAAATCCTCGTCGCTGACCTTAAGGAAGAGCGAAGCAACCATGATTCTGTTGTCAACGTAAACGCCGGCGCTGGAAATGCCGATGCCGTCAACGCGGGGCATTTTGGATGCCGCGGTCTTCATAGCCTCGAGAATTCCCTGATAGTGATAATCGGGGTCGGAGTTGATCTTGGGGAACCAAACAACTTCTTCGGAGTAAACGCTTTCGCCGTCGATAACAGCCGAAACCTTTCTGTCGGATCCGCCTGCGTCGAAGCCGATACGGCAGCCGTCCAAGTGTCTGCCAACGGGAGCCGCGCCCGAAATTTCAACGGGAGCGTTTTCGATAGAGCGAACCTCTACTTCGAAGGGGCGTTCGTAAACGCGTTCCATAAAGTGAACGTCGAAATCACGTGTGCCGCCATCGGAATAAGCTTCCTTGATCTTGTTGCCGATAACCTCGCTGCCTGCGATAATTACCTTGAAACCGCCTGCAACCCAAAGAAGAGCCTTAACCATTCTTTCGATAAAGTCAAAGTTTTCTTCATCGTGGCCGGTGCCGTCCTTGAAAACGCGGGTCTTATAAACGGTGGTGTAGCCCTTGTTTCTTTCAACGCCGATAACAAGGTCTTGTCCGTCTTCCTTGGTTGCCTCGCGCATTTCGCGGCAAACGATCGAAAGGGGAGCGAACTGGGGGTCAAGCTTTGCCTGAACTTTAAGCTTCATATCTGGTGTTACCTCCGATAATTGTTTTTTCTACGTTAAATTCGTTGTCGGTGATTATAATATCGGCATCCTTGCCGACTTCGATTGAGCCCTTCTTGTCATCTATGCCAAGCGTTGTTGCGGGGTTGAGCGATGCACCGTTAACGCATTCCCAAAGAGGAATGGTAGAGTTGGTGTAAACATTCCAAACGCCCTTGTTGAGCGCAAGAACACTGCCCGCAACGGTGCCGTCTTCGAGGCGGCAAACGATATCGCGGTAGATGATCTTGTTTCCGCCGAGGGTGTATTCTCCGTAGGGGAGACCGCCCGCGGGGAGACAGTCGGTGATAAAGCAGAGCTTTCTGCCCTTAAGCTTCCAAAGCATATCGTAAAGGGCGGGGTTGACGTGGAAGGTGTCAACGATAAGCTCACAGCTTACGTCGCTGTTGAAAGCGGCGGTAACAACGCCGGGTGCGCGGTGTGCAAGCGCGGTCATAGCGTTGAAAAGGTGGGTTACGTGGCGCATACCGACCTGAGTGGATCTCATAGCGGTATCATAATCGGCGCTGGTGTGGCCGATCGACATGATAACGTCGGTATCGCGGCGGATTTCGCGGATAGCATCGAAGTTTTCGGTGTCTTCTTCGGGCGCAAGCGAAATTATGCGAATTATATCGGCATATTCCTTAACGAATTTTGCATCGGGCTTAAGAATATAATCGGGGTTCTGAGCGCCCTTCTTTGCCATGCTGATAAAGGGACCCTCGGCGTGAACACCGAGAATGGTCGAGCCTTCCCAGCTCTTGCTTTCTTCCTTAAGCGCGCGGCAAACCTCAAGAGCCTTTTTGATAACCTTCATGTCAACGGTCATCGTGGTGGGCAGATAGCCGGTAACGCCGTTGGCGATAAGACCCTTGGAAATGGTGCGAATGCTTTCTTCTTCGCCGTCGCAAACGTCTTTTCCGAGGTAGCCGTGGATATGTATATCGATAAGACCGGGGGCAACGTAGCCGCCCTTTGCATCGATGATCTCGGCGCCTTCGGGAACCTTATCGTTGGGAACGATTCCCTCGATAACGTCGGAATAAAGAAGCGCAGAGTTTTCAACAATGCGATCCTTTAAAATGATTTTGCCGTTAATAATAGCTTTCATTTTTGTTTCTCCCGCATTTTTAGTTTTTTGCAAATTTTTTCATTTACATTATAGCAAACACGTTTCCGAAAATCAATAGTTATTTCATATTTATATTAATATCACGCGCGATATATAAATAGGTTAACAAGGCATTGAATGTTGCTTTTTGAACAAAAACCAAAGCAGAAGTTTGGCAAATGTGGTTAAATTATTAAAAAGCGATTGACAATTCGGGAAAGGGAAGTTATAATGGTATCACTATAAATATAATATAAGGAGAAATATCTTATGAAGAAGCTTTCTTCGCGCATTCTTGCGCTTGCGTTGGCTTTGGTAATGTTGTCGGCAACCTGCCTTGTTGCAACTGCGGCAACCATGTCGCCCACCACAACATCTACCGTTAAAACCGGCGTAACCTATCAGAAGCACACCGCCGCAGGCGATGGCGGTACGTCCAACGCTTGGACTCTTGCTTATAACCCCAACTACTGTGATTATATCACCATGCCCTTTATGGGTTGGGCGGGCACTGCATCGCAGATGAGCTCCCACTACACCCAGGCTACCGGCAGCAGATACGGCTATGACGTTGCAGGCCTTATCAACGGCGGCTTCTTCGATATGGCTACCGGTACACACTCCGGCGATACCATCATCGAAGGTAAGGTTGCCTGCGCATCCGATATGTATGCAGGTCCCATGCTTACCTTTGATTCCGACGGTACCTTCAAGGTAGTATCCTCTGCGATCACCTTCGACCTCACCGTTGACGGCGCAGTTTACACCCGTACCATTCAGAACATCAACAAGAAGAGCAGCACCACCTACGGTTGCTTTATGTATTACGACTCCTTCTGCGGAACTGTATGCGATTCCACAACCGCAGGCACCGAAATTATTTGTAACAAGGTCGGCGGCACCGAGCTCTTCGTCGGCAGAGACCTTATAGGCGAGGTTGCACAGATCAACACCAACTCCTACGGTTGCTCTGTAGGCTCGAACCAGTTCGTTCTTTGGCTTCCCACCGGTTCTCAGTATGAATATATCGTTTCCAATATTTCGGTAGGCGAAACCATTAAGGTTACCGCACGCGAGACCAATGCCGAGGCTAAGCCCTACGTTGAAAACTGTGTTGGCGGTCTCAGCGTTCCCGGCGTTCTCGTTCAGGATGGCGTAAACCTCACTCTCACCAACAGCACCATCGGTACCCACGCGGTTAACGGTCTTTACAGAGGCTGGACCGCAGTTGGCTTCAAGCCCGACGGAACCCACGTTCTCTTCATCAGCTCCGAAACCGACTGCTACGACCTTCAGAACGTTGCACAGGTTCTTATCAATGCAGGCTGTAACAACGTTGTTCGTATGGACGGCGGCGGATCCACCGCAATGTATACCGCAACCGGCGGTAACGTATATAATCAGGGCAGAGCCGTTTCCGACGTTGTTATGGCGGTTTCGCGTTCCAGCATGAAGCAGTATAAAGAAAGCCTCGGCGCTATTATCAACGAGCTCGCAGGCTACTTCACCTATGTTGGCGAGCCCGACGTTCTCGTTAACGCAAGAACCATCTACAACAAATCCACCTCGGTTGACGCCGATTATCAGCGCGCTATTCTCGACCTTAACGCTATCAACAACAAGCGCGATATCTTAAGACTTGTTGCCGAAGGCGCAT
>JAFSGD010000010.1 GCA_017434845.1 Clostridia bacterium | reverse complement strand
GGTGTGATTATGTTTCCCCTGACTGTAAACCCAGAATTAAAAGACCGTCCTGGCACGGGCTTAGACACCTGTACTTTCAGGAGAATCGCCGCCGCTTGATTGCAGAAGGCGGTATGACTGAACGCCAGATCGACAAGGAGATGAGCGAGCGTATGGGACATCACCGTAATGACATCAAGAAGTTTTATTCCGAGTTTTTGAAGGATTCGTAAATTGGACATCAACATTTAAGAAAGGGGTGATGCGATGAAAGAAGTGCCTATTTGGGAGAAAAGCAATTTGACGATTGAAGAAGCAGCCGCTTATTTCGGTATCGGCATCCACAAATTACGTAAAATGACGGATAAAGATGACTGCTGTTTTGTCTTGTGGATCGGAACCAAAAGGCTAATTAAACGAAAGAAATTTGAAGAATATCTCGAAAAACAATTCTCGGTATAACGACAGATAATTGAACAGAACCCTTGATTTGAGACTCCAGACCATGTTATAATATACTCAAATCGGGGTTCTTTTCAGTTTTATGAATTGAAAGGAGCTATGATTATGACTACAAAGAAAGGTAAAGGTAAAAATAGGAGATTAGACAGGGACAGAGTTACATTACGCAAAGGTGAATCCCAAAGGGCTGACGGTATTTATGATTATCGTTGGAGTACCCCTGACGGCAAACGGCATGCCATCTACGCAAGTACACTTGAAGCACTCCGTGAAAAGGAAGAGCAGATTGTTCTTGATAAGCGAGACGGAATAAAGACCGAGATTAAACTGATTACGGTGAACGATGTATTTGATTTGTGGTGCGATTTGAAGCGCGGCTTAAAGCACAATACATTTCAGAACTACAAATATATGTACAATATGTTTGTACGCTCAACATTCGGAAAACTTCGTATTACCAATGTGAGAAAGTCAGATGTTAAGCGTTTTTATAACCGACTTGCAGATGAAAGAATACTGACCATAGCTACGATTGATAATGTGCATACTGTTTTACATCAGGTGTTTGATCTGGCGGTGGATGATGGTTACATTCGGCTCAATCCAACCGATAAGATGCTAAGGGAACTCAAACAATCCCATAACTTTGAAGTTGAAAAGCGTAAAGCACTAACCGTTGCCGAACAGGCGTTGTTCATCAACTTTCTGAAAAATCATCCTCAGTACAACCATTGGTATCCTGTGTTTGCTGTTATGCTTGGAACGGGGATGCGTGTGGGCGAAGTTATCGGTCTGCGGTGGTGCGATATTGATTTGGATGAGGGAACGATTGATATAAATCACACATTGATCTATTACAATCGTGGTGATGGCAAAGGCTGTTCCTTCGCAATCAATACTCCCAAAACCAAAGCCGGCGAGCGTACGATTCCAATGTTGGATTTTGTAAAGGATGCGTTCCTGCAGGAAAAACAGTATCAAGAAGAAGCGGAGCTGACTTGCAAGGCAATGGTAGATTGCTATACCGATTTCATCTTTATCAATCGATTTGGTGATGTACAGCATCAGGGAACGCTGAATAAGGCGATCCGCCGTATCATCCGTGATTGTAATGATGAGGTATTGCTGAAAGAGGAAGATGATCCGGTGCTGCTGCCACCCTTTAGCTGCCATACTTTGAGACACACCTTCACAACCAGACTTTGTGAAGCTAGAGTGAATATTAAAGTTATCCAGAGTGTGTTAGGTCATGCCGACATCAGTACGACTATGGATATTTATTGCGACGTGACCAAAGATTTGAAGCATAAAGAATTCGGTGCATTGGGAGAATACTTCAAAGAAAACATTGTCTGATCTACTACGCCAAATTACGCCAATTGCTACGCCATTTCTCCGAAAAGTTATGAGCAGTAGTGTAAACGGGTGTAAAAATGATTCGGCAAATAACCTTGGAAAGTTAAACCTTTGAACGGTTATGTAAGTGTTTGTACCTATACCGCCAAAGGTCCCGACGATGAAGAGCCTTGATCCCGCAAAGAAAGAGAGCGCGGCTCCCGTTGCGAATGAGATCGAAGAGGTTGAAGAGTTAGACTTCTCCAAGGTTGAGATAGAGCCTTTGTTTGCAGATGCCGTTGATTTCGAGAGCTTCAGCAAGTGCGATTTCAGAGCCGTTAAGGTTAAGGGTTGCGAGGCTGTTCCGAAATCAAAGAAGCTTCTTAAATTCACTCTTGATGACGGCACAGGTAACGACAGAATAATTCTCAGCGGTATTCACGCTTATTACGAGCCCGAGGAATTGGTTGGCAAAACGCTTATTGCAATCACCAATCTTCCTCCGAGAGCAATGATGGGCATTGAATCCAACGGAATGCTTCTTTCGGCAGTTCACACCGAAGAGGGCTCAGAAAAGCTTAATCTTCTTATGGTCAGCAACCGCATTCCTGCCGGCGCAAAGCTTTATTAAACAAAAACACGCCCCGTGCCTAAAGCACGGGGCTTATTTAAAGGTGATGAAATGACCGATACGGAATTATGGGCAGAGTTTTCGGAAAAATTCGGAATAAAAAACGCAAGCTATGAGGCATGGGCTTTCGGTTGCGATGCCGACGAGCTTGCCGAGCTTGTGAAAAACGGAATCAAAACCGCAACCTCTTCGGCGTTTTTGCTTTATGAGCTCGAAAACGAGCTTTTGCCGACGGTTGACGGAAAATATGATATTATTCTCGACTCAAACGAAAACGCGGTTTGCATTATAAAAACCTCGAAGGTTTACGTTGTTCCCTTTTGCGAGGTAAGCGAGGAGCACGCATACCGCGAGGGTGAGGGCGACCGCACGCTTTCTTATTGGCGAAGGGTGCACGAGCAATTTTTCACCGAGGAGCTCGAAGCCGTCGGTCTTTGCTTCGACGAGAATATGAAGGTAGTTTGCGAGGAATTCGAACTCGTTTATAAAAATAGGCAATAAAAAACCGCCCATGCAGGCGGTTTTTTACTTAAATTAGTCCTTCGCGCAAAGAAGAAGGATGCCTGCGATAACGTTGCAGAATATAAGAGTGCAAACCTTGTTACCGGTGGTGAGGGTGTTGTTCTTCATCTTCTTGAGGGTGATGATACCGAAAACAAGAGGAAGAATGCACCAGAAGCAACATACCATGCTGAGAATGATGAATACTTTTGCCGCAGATTTCGTGTGTGTCTCCTTATTAATTAATATTCTGTTTATATTTCACAAGATATTGCGACAAATATCAACGTTTATTTAATATTTGTTCGTTATTTCGTAATTTTTGTTACTTAATATAACGGAAAATCGCCCGTTATGCTATCGGCGGTCTCTGCAGGGAGAGGCTCGAACGCAAGGCAGGTTTTGGTGGGGATGCCGTGGAATTCCGTCATTCCCGCATCGGTTATAACGGCAACAAGAATTCCCTTTTCTTCGGCTTTATCGGCGATCGCCGTTAGCTCTTCCTCGGAGTCAACGTAAACACAAACCTTGGCGCAACCGTATTTAAACCAATCGGAAAGCGGAGTTATGGGCTTATCTGCCGTATCAAGCATAATTCCGTTTGCGGTTAAATGCAAATCGGTTAACCGTTCTTCCTTTGCCAACGCCATAAGAACCGCCTCGATAGCGGCGTGCCCCGCTTGTGCGGCGATTTTGCCCTTTCGCATTTTCAGATCGCGGCGCATAACTATCATCATTTTCGATCTATACATATTAAAGCATACCTTTCTGCCGTTTTCTTAAGCTGTTGAAATATCGTATCGAACCGATTTTAACACATTATCGCAATTATTTCAACAAATTTTGTTTCTTTGAAAATAACTATGGACTTTTTCTCCGAAACGTGTATAATTATTGCGGATAAACAAAATGAGGTCTTTGAATATGAAGCTCAAAAACGCAATAAAAGAGTTTTCTTTAATAACTCTCGGAACCGCAATAGTTGCGGCGGCAGTGTTCTTTTTTATGATGCCGAGCCACGTTTCGGTAGGCAGCGGCGCGGCGCTTGCTATGGTGCTTGCAAACTTTATTCCGCTTCCCGTTTCGGCAATAACGCTGATAATGAACGTTTTTTTGTTGATTATCGGTTTTATACTCGTCGGCAAGGAATTCGGCGCGAAAACGATTTATTGCTCGGTGCTTATGCCGATCATTATGGGCGTTTTCGAGATCATATTCCCGAATTTTCAATCTATAACCGAAGATCCCCTGCTTGACGTTATTTGTTACATTCTTGTTGTGGGGGTTGGTCTTTCGATACTGTTTTCCCACAACGCATCCTCGGGCGGTCTTGACATAGTTGCCAAGATAATGAACAAGTATCTTAAAATGGATATCGGCAAGGCTATGTCTTCGGCGGGAATTGCGGTTGCGCTCACGTCGGCTTTATGCTATGACACTAAGATAGTTGTTTTGAGCGTGCTCGGAACCTATTTCGGCGGAATGATAGTTGACCATTTTATTTTCGGCTTGAACATAAAGCGACGCGTTTGCGTTATTTCGGAGCATCTTGACGAGATAGTTGAATTCGTATTGCACGATCTTCACAGCGGTGCAACGATAAGCGACATTATCGGTGCTTATGACAAAACACCGAGGCGCGAGGTTGTGGTTATCGTTGACAAGCAGGAATACCGCAGACTTATGGAGTTTGTTAAAAACATTGATCCAAAAGCTTTCGTTACCGTTTATGCGGTCAACGAAATGAGGTATACGCCTAAAAAGTAAATTAAAAGCACCCAAACGGGTGCTTTTTTCTTTTAATTGATTATTTATTTTTTTATGAGAGGGAAACTTTTTAGAAAAAGCTTCTCTCTCATACTCTCTCTTCAAAAACTTTTAAGTATTATTTCTTTTTAAAGATTTCCTTATAATCGGCAGCCGCGAAAATACCGCAAATCAGAACCACAACCGAGCAAATTACCGCAAAGAGCGTGGGAAGCGTTTCTTTGAACGGAGTTTGGAAAAGCCACATATTAACGGGAATGCTGAAAACAATGCCCCAAGCAACGTAGGTTACGTTGAGCGCCATTGCCTTTGCCGCACCGATCTGGTTAATGGCTTTATAATAGAACAGATAAGAAACGGTTGCGAACAAGCCCGCGATAACAATTGCAGGAAGGATCCAGCCTGTGTTATCAAAAAGGCTTACCGTGAATTTCCAGCCCTCTAAAATATCGTGGTTGCCCGTGCAAAGGCTTACAAGCGGGATCATAATAATGCCGTTGAACAACGCAGAGGTCGTCTGGCGTATCTGAAGCGCCTGCTCGTCGGTTACTTCGCCATCCTTCATGCTCTTTGCAAGAATTACAGCTTCGATGCCCCAGCCAAATGCGCACATCAACGCACCGATAAGACCGAGCCAGAAATTTCCGGTTGCCATATCGGGAGTTATGCCGAGTGCAAACACACCGCCAAGGGTTATGATAAGGAATATCCACTGGTGCCATTTCATCTTTTCTTTAAGGAAGAAATAGGCAAGAACGGTTCCTATCGCAGGGAACACAGCGCTTGCAACAGCGCCCATTATTCCCATATAGTTAAGACACATAACGTAGCCCGTCATACCGATAGGACCGCCGATTATTGCGGCTATAACTACCCAACGGCCGCTTTTGGTGTTGAAAGCCTGCCAAACCTTTTTTAAGTTGCCTCTTACACCATTATATCCGGTTGCAAATATTGCAGAGCAGAGGTCGTGCAAAAAGGTTGCAACCAAGGGTGCAAGAAACGCCGCTTCGCTTAACGGCGAAAGAGAAAGTGCGCCCCACAAAAGAGCTGTTTCAATTGCCCAGGTTATACCTGCTATAATACCGGCAAACATTAGTTATCCTCCTTGTTTTCGAGCATTTCAAATGCCTTTATATTCCCCTTGAGTCTTGCATAGCGTTCAACCGCCCAATCCTCCATGGGTTGTCCGTCATAGGGAACTCTTGCCTTTGCCCAAAGTGTCCAAAGATAATCAACGTAGATCTTGCTTGCAAGGAAATGCTTCATTTCGGTAACGCCGACCTCTTTGCCGAGATATTCGGCAAGAAGCAATCTGTCGCTTTCTTCATCGAAGCCCGCCTCGATAGAAACGTCGGCAACGTCCCACATTCCGTCGTTCATGCCCGCATATTCCCAATCGATAAGATACATTCTTCCGTTGCCCTCGACCCAGTTTTCGCAAAGCGGATCGTTATGGCAGGGAACCTTGGGTGCATTGACAAGGCTGTCGATCTCGGATTTTATCGCCATTACCTTTGACTTGCTTTCGGCATAATCATCAAACATGGGAACGTTCATTTCGCTTATGATCTTTTCATAGCCTGCCGCCATATCGAACACCTCGAAGGGAACGCCGGTATCAACGCCGCAGGAATGGATCTTCTTATATATTTCGGCAATTTGGCGAATATGGCGAGGATCGCAAAGAGTTTCTGCCGACATGGTGATGGCGTTGGGTATAAACTCGGTTACCTTCGAGCCGTCAGAGCCGAAATAAAGAAGCTTTGCATCTATGCCGAGATCGCAGGCAAGCTTGGTGCTTACCTTTTCGTCGCTTCGAACGATAAGCTGTTCGGTTCCCTCGCCGGGAATTCGAACAACGTATTCCCCGCCGTTTTCAAGAGTTACGTGGTAGGTGTGATTCGTTAATCCGCCCATTCTTTCGATTTTTTTATAAGAATCGACACCGAGAACGTTAGAAAGAAGATTTTTTATAGGTTGCAGGTCTTTTTCGATAATATCTTTCAACGTTAAACCTCCTTAAGTTTTTTTATGTTATAGGTATATTCATAATATTTTCCGTTTGCCTTAAAGCGCATTCCCGATGCGGAATTATCAAGCGTTTTGCAGGCTGTTACCTCGGTTATATCCGATTCTTCGCAGGCAAGCTCGCAAGCGATCGACTTAAGAATTGCCGAACGGGTATTGCTTATATAGCTTTCGTCGAAACCGCGAAGTTCATCGAGCGTATCGAATTCGAAAATAACGCTTTCGCTATACTTGCGTATCTTCATCTTAAGCTTATCGAGATGCGCCATATATATCGATTCCCAAAGAAGATTTGCGGTTTCGGGAAGCTCATAAACAGATTCGAGAATTTCAAGGAACCGTTTGCTGAATTCCTCACTCCAAAACGTGTGGCCGAGCATAAACCAAGCGTTGCTTCCGCCGACGGTTACGCTGTTGATAAAGCCATCTTCATCCTCGGTCATGCACCATTCCTTTGTTTCGCCATCGGCATAAACCGCGGCGTAATAGGCGCAATCGACCTCGGATTCGAAGGGGTTTTCGGAAAAATAGTTATCGGAAGAGCAGATATAGGTGTTTTTGATATATTCCTTCGCAACGTAGATGCTTGAATTATTGTTGCGAGTGAGATAATCGTTGTTTTCGATTATTTCAACCCCGAATTTATCGCGAAGATACATGAATTGCTCTTTCATATATCCCACAACGATAATTATTTGTTCAACGCCCGCCTCGCGAAGCTGACGTATCTGGCGTTCGATAAGAATTTCACCCTTAACCTCAATAAGCGCCTTGGGGCGTTCATAGGAAAGCGGAGCAAAGCGGCTGGCAGTTCCCGCCGCCATTATTATTGCATTATCAACCTTATATCCCATTTGTTTTTTCCTTTTAAGGCAGTTTATGTTCCTTAAGAACCACCTTTTTGTTATATACTTGCCAGTCAAGCTTATCCCAAATGTTGTTGGATACAGCTGCCCAACGGCCTGCGTTATAGGTGTTGCCATTATTGTTCTTTACGTTCCAATCGCGCGAGAGAAGAACGAACTGATCGTGTGCAGTCTTTTCATCGCTGTTGATGGGGTTTCCGGTGAAGGGGTTGATCGGATCAGCGATGGTTCCGTTTGTTGCGATAACGGGAACGTCGGCGTTCGTCATGAATTCATCCGAGGTCTTAAAGCCCTTGCTGTTGAAATCCTTAACGAGAAGCAAGGGAAAATAGTTTGCCATATCGTCGCGATAGCCGCCGAATTCAACGGTGAGCTCGGGAGTTTGATAGAGATAATAGCCGTGATCGGCAACGAGGATTATTTTGGTGTTATCATAAACACCGTTCTCGCGGAGATAATCGAACCATTTGCCGAGCTGAACGAGCGTTGCCGCATTGGACTGATAGTGAATGAGCTGTTCCTCGGTGGTTATGTTTAAGGTTCTGCCGTTTAAAGTGAAGCGATCGGGGTTTGATGCCTCGTATTCGGTATTATCAACCTTATCCATGGGAACGAACTCGGGCTCTTGCATCATCATGGGCTCATGAGGCGCATCGTTATAAAGGAAGAAGAAGTTATCGGATTTCTCGTCGCTGATCTCTCCCATTACGTTAAGACCGCGCAAAACCTCGAAAGGTTCCATAAAATTATTGTTATAGCCAACCGAGGTCGTCATGCTTGTTGCGGTATAGCCCGAATAAGCATTGCTGAACGCACGGTTATAGTCGCCGCCGCTGTAAACACCGTATTGCGCGAAAAGCGGAAGCGATTTCATAACCGAGAAGCAGAAGAAATTGCGATGGTTATTATCGATATAAGCCTGCTTCATATCCGAGTTGCCGAACACGCCCTCGGTATGATAGGTGTTTATTTCGGGGTAATCGTCATAGATAGAAAGGTCGGGTATGGTTTTATAGTTTGCATAGGGGGCATCGCAAACAGTAACGTTAAAGCCGTTTTGGGAGAAGAGGACAGGCATTACCTTAAGCGATTCGTTGTGCTTATCCTTAAGCGATTCCGTATCGCGCTTGTTGAGCTCAACGGGGGTGTATTCATATCCGCCCATAAGCGCGGGAACACCCATATTGGTGTGGCCGCCATAGGAAAGAGTGTTGTTATAGAAGGTGAAGCCGTCGTATTTTTCTTCAAGTCCTTCAACCTCATTGAAGATAAAGGGCACGTATTCGCCCATTGCGCGGTCGAGCATTATTACAACAACGTTCTTTCCCTCTTTGCTGAGCTGAAATCTCGGGAAGCCCTCGTTTTGCTGAACGCTGATATCGCTTACCGAACGGGTTATGTTGAAAACGTTAACGCCCGACATGGCGAAAACGGCAACCGCGGCAATAAGAACGACCGTGTTGGTGGAACGCAGCCATTTTGTAACGACAAAAAACATTATCGCCGCAACCGCAAGGATGACGATTATGTTTATTGCGATCTCAAGCTCGGAAAATTTGAGCCCGTTATCGTATTTGAGCTGGTTGGAAATAATGCCGAGATCGGTTCCGAAGAACATATAGTTTACAACGGCACCGCCGCAGCAAATGCAAAGCACGCGCTCGAAAATCACCTTTCCGCGTTGACTGGCAAGCCAATAAAAAACGTTTGCCCAAATAAGAAAGGTTCCCGCCGCAAGCGCGACAGAGCTTACAAGAAACCAAAGCGGATGGTGGAAATAGGTTATATCAACGTATTCCTGAGGGGAAGCCGCAATAAAGTTTGAGGGAATGAGAAGACCGATGAAAGCGGTTAAAAACAGCGCCGCGGAAAGAAACAGCTTTTTATTGGGCGCGGTTTTAAAGGGCTTGGGCTCATATTTAACCTTGGATTTCAAGAAATAAAACGCCAAAGGAAGCAAAAGCGCGATTCCGATGCCAAGCATCCAAGAAGAAATAAGCGTATTTTCGTCGTTTTGAGTGAAAAACGAGCCGATGATCGACGCGATTCCCGCAACAAAGGTTAAAACGGCAATACCAAGCTTGGGGTTTTTGAGCTTATAGAAAATATTCTTTGCAAGCGAGAATAGGTTGTTAAGAGTCCAATAGAACACAAGACCCGAGGGCGAGGTATAAAGAAAAACGAGGAAAAACAGCGCCATACCGTAAAGCTGGAGCTTGGTCTTAAGCGGAAAGCCTTTAAGATAAAGCGCGCTGGAGATAACGTTAACGAGTGTCATTATTATCGGGAGAAGGTTTATTGCAACACCGCCGATAACCAAAAGCCCATCGGGAGCGCCAAGGTCGGTTATAGGGCCGAAGGATGCGCCCGAAAGGGTGTTAAGACTTGAAAGGAACTGATAAGCCGCCATAAAGAACGGAATCTCGAGAAGCAACGAAACCGAGCCCTTAAGAACGTGGGTGGGCTTATAGTTATTCTGGCGATAATAGGTTTGAAGCATCATCATGCGCTCATCGCCGGAGAAGGTCTTTTTAATATGCGCTACACCGTCGCGAAGCTTTGCCTCGGTATCGCGCGATTGCTCCTGCATGGCATCGGCGCGGCGATAAAGCGGCAAAACAAGAATATTCATTAAAAGGCTTAGGATAATTATTGAGATCGCGGGGTTGTTAACGACATCGTTGGAGGCTTGGAAAATAATCTCGAAAACGAGCTTTAACGGCCCGATGAGAAGTGTTTCCAATATTGTGAAAAACGACATTCTATTTTGCCTCCTTCTTGGTTAGTTCTTTATACTTGTTAAGAATATATTCAACAGCTCTTTCGGTTCCTTTTCCGAAATGCTCCCAGGTTTCTGCCTTAACCTCTTGCCTGCCGAGCGCATATTTGGGGTCGGAAAGACAATTATCGATAAGCGATTTTAGGTCTTTCATGTTATCGTCGGTAAGACGGCAACCTATTCTCGGCAAAGCCGAGGTAGTCCAAAGCGGTGTTTTAAGCCACCATGCATCATAGGGGCTGAGGTCGAAATCGGGGTCGGTGTATATAACGGGCTTATCATAAATAAGAGTGAAATCGAAAATAACGCCCGAAAAATCCGAAATAAGAATATCCGAACGACGCAGAACATCGAAATTATCGCGATCGCGGTTCCATTCGAGCCTATCGGATTCGGGATATTTTTTCATCAAGCCCTCGATCATTTCCTTTTCCGAGGTGAACGATTGCGGGTGGGGGCGAACAATAACGTGATAGCCCGTTTCGAGCAGGGTATCGATTATTTTGCCGCCATAAACGCCGAACAGCGCGCTTTTGCCCCACGAGGGCGCAAGAAGAACGGTTCGTTCGTGCTCGGGGGCATCGCCCTCGCGCTTAAGCCTTGCCGCCATTTCATCCATATAGGGAATGCCTATCTTATAAAGCTCCTTTGTGGGAAGCCCGCGAAGCTTTTCCATGTTTCTTATATCGTTTGCCTGATATTCGCCCGAAAGCAGAACAGAATCGTAATAATCGATGCCGAACATACGGTAGAGGCATATTTCGCTTGCGGCATGGGGAATATGTATATAGTAATCAACGCTCTTAGAGCGCTTCCACTGATAAACGTCGAGACCGGGAGTTGTTGAAAGCACCATGGTTGCATTAAGCATATTCAGCTTTGCATACATTTTATTTCCGCTTCCGATAAACTCGGGCTTAACGTGCTTATAGCCGCAATTAAAAACGGGGTCGTCTTCAGACGCGGTGAGATATGCCACCTCGAAGCCCTTTTCGTTAAGCTCGCGGCAGATCGGCTCGAAAACCGACCAATAGCGCTTGTTATCGGAAAAAATAACAAGCGGCTTCTTTTCGTTGCTTATTTCAACCTTGCCGCCGCTTAAACGCTGGCGGAATTTCATCATAAAGGTTTTGGCCGAATAAACGCCTGCACCGAGAACGCCGACAAGAACGGCAAAGAGCATACTGCCTGTGCCGGGATCTATATACATCATAATAAATCTCCTATAAAAACAACTGTATATCTTTCATATATAAACATACAAAATACATTATACCACCCTTTCTTCGACAAATCAATACAACTATCATTGCATTAAGCTAAAATTTAAGGTTTTTTTAAGTTTTTTATCCTTTATATAACATTAGTCATTCTTTGATATGGTTTTTAAAACCATGTGTTATTATTTTTTAAATTATTTTGTTTAGGTATTGAAATTAGATGTTAAGTAGTGTATAATTACTTCACGAACGTTGTTTGAAAGGATATATTTATGAGTATATATGAGGAATTCCTCAAAAAAGGCCATAACGTCGACCCCGTAAGTGATTTTCGCGAGTTGGTTTACAGAAGCGCTAAGCGTTATGAAAGCCTGCCTGCATTTGAGCTTAAAGGCAAAACCGTTAGTTATCGCGAGCTTGAACGTGAATACAAAGCGCTTTGCACCGAGATGATTGCGCGCGGTTTTATGAACAAGCGCATTGCGGTTATAGGCGCAAACAGCTATTATTGGATACTTGCCTATCTTGCCGCAGCGTGCATCGGAGTTGCCGTTCCTATCGACAAGGAGCTTTCAACAGAGGATATGCTTGATTTCGTTAATGCCGCTGACGGCTCGGCAATATTCGCCGACAGCGAGATTCTTTCGCAAATGCCCGAGCTTAACGGCATTGCCAAATTCAGCATTTCGGAATCGGAAAGCGAATTTGCCGCGATATCTTCGCTTATTGAAAGCGGCAAAAAAAGATATGAAAACGGCGAAAAGGGCATCGACACCATAAAGATCGATGCCGAGGAAATGAGCATTCTGATTTTCACCTCGGGAACAACGGGCAACTCGAAAGGCGTTTGCCTTTCGCAGAAAAACATCTGTGCAAACATACACTCCACCGCAAGAATGGTTAAGATCGACCCGACCCTTCATTCGCTTTCGGTGCTTCCCCTGCACCACACCTATGAAACAACACTCGGCCACCTGCTTTTGCTTTCGGGCGGTGCCTGCATTTCTTATTGCGAAGGCTTGCGTCAGGTTTCGAAAAACATCGGTGAATACAGACCCAGCGTTCTTATCGTTGTTCCGTTGTTGCTCGAATTCATTCTTAAAAGAATTGACGCAACGCTCAGAAAATCGCTTCCCAAAATGTTTGTTCCCGCCGAAGACGTTCCCGTCGGTGAAATGATAAAGCGTTTGCCCGCACCGCTTAGATTTATCGTTAAGCGCAAGGTTAAAAAATCGCTTGGCGGCAGGCTTAGATTGCTTATTGTCGGTGCCGCACCGATAAAGCCCGAGGTTATCGAAACCTTCTGTATGCTCGGAATAACCACCTATCAGGGCTATGGTTTAACCGAATGCTCGCCTCTGCTTGCGGGCAACAACGATTTTTATATGAACGCGGCGGCAGTCGGCTTGCCCATCCACGGCGTTGAAATAAAAATCGAAGACCCCAACGAAGAAGGCATAGGCGAGGTTATCGCCAAGGGCGACAACATTATGCTCGGCTATTACAACGATCCCGAAGAAACTGCAAGAACGATGCGCGGCGGTTATTTCCACACCGGCGACCTCGGCAGGCTTGACAAAGACGGGTTCTTATATCTTACCGGAAGATGCAAAAACGTTATTGTTGCCGAAAACGGCAAGAATATCTACCCCGAAGAGCTTGAAAACCGCCTTACCGAAGAGGGCTTTGTTGCCGAAGCGGTGGTTTTGGGTGTTCCCGATGCTAAGGGCAAAACCGCCATTAAAGCGAAGATTTATCCCTGCATTGATAAAATAAAGGAGCGCTACGCGAAAAAGCCCACCGAGGAAGAGATCAGAAAAGAGATTGCCGCAGTTGTTGCGAGAATCAACGAAAAGCTTCCCACCTACAAGAAGATAATTATTACCGAGATCGTTTGGGAGGCGTTTGAAAAAACCACCACCAAAAAGATCAAGCGCTTCGGAAACAACGTTATTTAGAAAATTTCTGCGAGAATACAAGGTCTTTTTCTTCAAAAAAATCAAGCTTCCCGTTTGGGAAGCTTGATTTTTTATCATTTCAGCATATTTTCGTTATTTTTGATTTGCTGCGCCCTTCTTTTGTTTTTGCGTTTTACAAAGAAAACTATAAGGAACACGGCAACGCCGTTAAGCAACAAAACCAAAATCGCGGGCATTGCGCCGACAAGGAACACCGCAAAATCCTGACAGAATTCCCAGAAGCCCTGCCAGCTTTCTTTAAAGGTTTCGGAAATTCGTTCGCCGAAGCTTGGCTCTTCTTCCTTAACCTCGGTATATTCAACCACCTCGATTATGGTCAGCTCAACCGTTGAATAGCTGACCTTACTGTCGAAAAGATTGAGCTTCGAACGATATGCCTCGATATCGGCAATAACCTCATAAAGATCATCCTGAATAGTTCTGATATCGGAAAGGCTTGTTGCCTGTTCGAGCATTTTTTCAAGCGCCGCCTTCTTTGCCTCGAGCGTTTTCATGCGCGATTCGATATCGTAATATTCAAGCGTTACGTCGGTCGTGCTTTCCGAGGAAGAAATAATATTAAGCATACCCTCGGTTTTTTCAAGAAAATCATCAAGCTTTTCTGCGGGAATACGGATCGTGTAAACGGCATTGCGCGAGCTTTTGCGATTTGAGTTAAGGCTTTCGCCGCCGGTTACGCTTGATTTTTCAACGTAGCCCTCGTGCTCGGATATTTTGCTTTTGAGCGATTCGAGCGCAGAATCAAAATCCTTTGTTTCACCTCTTAAATTAACGTTGCGAATGATCTTTCCGTTGGGGTTGAGTTCTGCCGCGGTGCCGGTCGTGCCGACCGCAGTATCATTTTTCCCCTCACCCGATTCATAGATCTCTTCGCCGAGCGCGTTATCGTAAGTCCCTTTATCCGAGCCGCACGATGAAAGCAACAGCGCCGAAGCAACGGCGATCAATACAAAAATCAATGCAAACTTCTTCTTAAACATAAAAACACCTCATTATATAAATTTATAAACGTGTGTCCGCAGAAAATGTTTGAAGCTTCTTGCGTTATTATTTTACCATATTAAAGGGGTTTTGTCAACACAGGCAGTTGTTACATGATTTTTAACATATTAATAAAGCAAAAACAGTTGCTAAATCGTTTAAACGGTATTATAATAAAGTCATAAAACAACAAAAGGCGGTGCAAATCAATGAAATCCTTGAAAAAATACTCGGGCGGCATTATTCTTTCGCTGTTCGAAATTCTCGTTGGTGTTTTGCTTCTTATCGACGCCGTTTCGTTCACGTCGGGCATTATAATGGCGCTTGGCGCGGCGTTGGCGGTTTACGGTCTTGTTTGCGTTATCAAGTATTTCCGTGCCGAGCCGTTGGAGGCTTCGCTCGGTCAGCTTCTTCTTAAAGGACTTGTTGCGCTTATTGCCGGAGTTTTCTTCCTTATAAGAACCGAATGGCTTGTTTCGGTTTTCCCTGTTTTAACAATTATTTACGGCGTTGCTATTTTGTTTGTGGGTCTTGGTAAGATCCAAAAAACCGTTGATATGCTTCGCCTTAAAAAGAACGGCTGGGCTGTCACCGCGATAAGTGCGCTTCTTTCGGTTGCGTTCGGCGTTATAATTCTTGCCGTTCCCTTTGAAACCACCGAATTCCTTTGGAAATTCACGGGTATTGCGCTTATTGTTGAAGCGGTTATCGACATTGCCGCGGTTATTGCAAGCGGCATGAAGAAGAAGGCACCCGCCGAAGAACCCAAGGAAGACGAAAAAGCCAAGGAAGAATAAAAGCATTAATGGAACCAAAAGCAGAAGAAAGAATAAAAAAACAGCTTGAAGCGGCGTTTTCGGAGGACGTTATCGAATGGGGCAAGCCCTATATGGAGCGTTTTATGAAGCTTATGGCTTATTATCGCTGTGCCATAATGGAGATCGAAACAAAGCTTAACGTGCTTAACGAGGAATTCTCGCTTCAATACGACCGCAATCCCATAAGCAGCATCAAAACGAGGCTCAAATCGCTTCCGAGCATTAAAGACAAGCTTTCAAAGCTTGGGCTTCCGCTTTCTGCCTCGGCAATTGAAGAAAACCTTAACGACATTGCGGGTGTGCGCGTTATATGCTCGTTCCCCGAGGACGTTTACCGCATTGCCGATGCGCTTTTAAAGCAGGACGATATAACCCTCGTTCAGAAAAAGGATTATATCAAATCCCCCAAGCCGAACGGATACCGAAGCCTGCATTTGATCGTTACGGTTCCGATATTTCTTGCGCACGAGAAGCGGCTTATGAAGGTTGAAATACAGCTTCGCACCATTGCGATGGATTCTTGGGCGAGCTTGGAGCACCAGCTTCGTTATAAAAAGGATTATGAATTCGACGACAGCATGAAAGCCGAGCTTCTTCGTTGCGCCGAGCTTAGCGCCGAGCTTGATGCCCGAATGGATTCGCTTCGCGCGCTCGTTCAACCCGAATGATTGTGTTTTGTGTTTTATTTTTTGATTTTTATGTTTTATGAGAGACCCCCTTTTGAAAAAGGTGGTCTCTCATGCTCTCTTCCCCAAAACTTTTTAATGATTATTTCTTAACAAAACAAGCTTCCCGAATTTTTGAGAAGCTTGTTTGTTTTTTTACAATCTTTTTTCAAGAGCGTAAATAACGCTTATTTGGAGAAGCCGAGAAACTCGTTAGTTTGAAAGAAAAACGAGCGTCGCCCTACAAATGTAGGGCAGTCGATGTTTTTCTTTCAAGCTCTTGAAAAATACAATAAAAATTATTCCTTAAAAAATATGCCTCCCATTTTTGTTTGGAAGGCATATTTTAAAATGCTTTTTCAAGAGCGTAAATAACGAGTTTCCGTTACTCTACAAAGGGGAGTTCGGTCATGCGGAGCTTAGCGCACCCATAAGGATGAAGCTCAATTTCCTGCTTTTCGCCGATCGCCTTGCGGGATTCGGGAATCTTGGCGCAAACGATCTCATAGCCGTCCTGACAGCCCCAATCGATCTTTTGAACGTTGGTTTTTATAACAAGCGGCGGGTTTTGAGACGAGAAAGGAATATCGCTTATTTCGCGCGGTTCAACGGTTAAACCGTCGCCGCAATAAGCAAAGTTCCAATCCGATTCGGGAATATATTCATAATCGCAATAGGGGAACTTTCTTTCAACGCCGTTAAGCTCATATTCGATCATATTCTTGCGGTATTTTATGGGAAGTGAGAAGAGAAGCGAGCCATACTTAACGGTATTGAGGTCATAGGGGCGCTTTTCATATTCGGGAACAACGTTATAAGAAACGGTTATTTCCCTCTTTTCGCCTGCGGCGATATCGAAGCAAAGCTCATCGGCTTCAACCGCTTTTCCGTCAACACAAAGGTTCTTTGCGAACGAAGGAACACGGATCTTGAAGCAGAAGCCCTCTTTAGCCTCAACGGTATATTTAAAGCTGTTGTTGAAGGGATAGTCGGTTTCGATGCTGATGCGTTTATTTTCGGTTTTGAATTCGGTGGGAATGGGAAGCACGTTTATAACCGTGTTTTCGCTATGCATAAACGCCGAAACGGCAAGCTTGGGCCAGCCCTGACCGAAGTTTGCGGTGCAGCAGCCGAAGTTGGGCTCGAGACCGAAAACGTTTGCCTCATAGTTGTTGGTTCTGAATATAGGTCTGCCCGGGAAGCGCATACAAGCGATCTGATTGCTTTGCTGATCATACTGATGCGACCACATATCATCGCTGATTGCCGCGGGAAGCGCGTTGAAGGCAAGCATCTCAAGGCGTTCTGCCCACTTATTATCGCCCGAATAAGCAAAAAGGTGCTCGTAGCAATACATAAGCTCAACCACCGAGCAAAGCTCGGCGCCTTGAATGGGGCTAACGCCCGAAAGGCATTCGTCGCCCGTGAAGGCGCCGGTTGCCATTCCGTTATATTTCGTAAGGAACGCGTGCATTTCCTCGGCATCGTTGGTGTATTCCTCGCCGAGAAGATCGCAGGATACCGCCTCGTGCTTAAACGTCATGTTAACGTTAACTATATGAGTGTCGAGCTTCCAAATATTAAGCGGACGCTTCCAAAGGTCGTAAACGGTGTGGTAATCCATTCCCTGCTCTTTAAGAAGCCTTGCAAGCTCTAAAAGCCATTCCTCGTTACAGCGCTTATAAAGGAATTCGATAGCAATAAAGCCCTCGTACCAGCGGTATTTACCCCACTCGAAAAGCTTGATGCTTCCGTCCTTTAAAAGCTGATAATAGTTTTTAAGCATTTTATAAAGAACATCGGGAATCTTTTCGTCTTTCGAGCATTCATAATAAACGGTTAACACCTTCGAAAGCAAAAGCACCGCCCAGGTATCGTAGGTTGCACGTTTATCATCGTCGCAGGGGCAAAGCCAACCGTCTTCCTTTTGGAACGAAACGATCGCATCCATATATTTTTTCGCGGTTGCGATAAGCTCTTCATCCTCAAGCAGATACGCCAAGGGAACGAAGCCGTCGAGCCAATAGGGAACGCGCTCCCAGCCCTCGCTTGTTCCGCCGATCCACGCGCTGTCGCGAATGTCGGGCCAGATCTTGTGAAGGTTGCCGTTAAGACCCGCCGCCTGAATCTCGAGCTGCTTTTTAAGCCAACCGCTCGGTTTTATTTCGTTGGTAGTATAAAAATTCCACTTTCTCATAAGAATCCCCTTATAAAAAACGTAATCAGTTTATTATAATGTAAATGTTCACTTTTTTCAAGAGATATTCTGAAATTGAATGCCGCCAAATCGATATTTTGTTAACAAAGCGGTTGACAAATCGAATTTTTCGGGTTATAATCTATTGATGCTCGGCGAAACGCCGTGCAACAGTTTAATACAGGGATGTAGCCAAGCGGTTAAGGCACCAGACTTTGACTCTGGCACCTCGCTGGTTCGATTCCAGCCATCCCTGCCAGAAAAAAGCACTTGCTCGTGCAAGTGCTTTTTTCAACGAAATTTGCCCTTCGGGCAAGTGAAATAGCTTTGCTGTGAAATGTTTCCCCGCACTTATTTAACGCTTTTACAAATAAACGATAAGCTCATCGAAACAATGACCCATCAAATACTTATTTAACACAAATGAATTTTCAAACTTAAGTGCTTTTTGCGGGCAGGCAGAAACGCATTTAAGGCAGCGAATGCACTTTGAATTCGGCGTTCCGAGATGCATCGCGTTCATCGGGCAAACCGCATCGCACATTCCGCAACCGTCGCAGGAACCGTTCTTTTTTATTCTAACGCCGATGCGGCTTCGCCAGGCGGGAAAAAGGTTGGCGAAAACATGCTTCGTTCTTTTCGGAACAGTTATCGCGATCGGGGATTTTATTCGTTCGCACAGCATTAAAAGCGCATTCTTATCGAACTCGGCTTTTCCGTTAAGAAACGAATGACCTGTCGGCACGTAAGCGCCTGCGATAACCCTGCCCTTTACGAGCTTTTCTGCCTCGAAGAGCACGTTGCCGCACGAGATCTTTCCATAGGTTGCAAGTAAAGCGACGTTTTTCGCATCAAGCATCTTTAAAAAAGCCTTTACGGGCTTGGGAATATTTTGGCAGTAAACCGGAAAGACCGCAACTGCGGTTTCAAACGATTGCACGGATGATTCGGGCACACAGATATCAACGCAATCGCAGTTAAGCTCTTTTGCAATATATTCGGCAACAGTGCGGCTATGCCCGTTTCCCGAAAAATAAAATACCGATATCATGCGTTATCCCTCAAAAACTCTTTCATTAAGGCACACTCGGGTATTTCCTCAAGCGAAAACCCAAGAAGATGCTCCATTTCATAAAGCATTTCCTCTTTTGTTCTGCCGCAATTACGGCTCGCCAACGAAAACTCAAGCGCGCTGAACGGTATCATAACCGTTTCGCAGTTATAAAACCTTATGAACTGCGTGTGATCCTTACATTTTTCGATATTACAGCTTGTATGTAACGCCTTTTTATCGTCGCTCGGCGCAACCCAGCCGCACTCTTTTATAAGTATCTCTTTTACCTTATTCCAATCGTATTCGCCGCCGCTGATCTTATTCATATCGAAATGAACGAACGCAGGAATATTGCCCGAACGCGACGAGCTTCTTATCGCTTTTTTCAGCGGAGGAAGAAATTCGGGAACCGAGTGTATTGCTTTAACAACGTTGGAAACAAGTTCGTTTTGATAACCGCCGAGCTGTTTCAAAGGGTTATCGCCATAGGCAAGCTGTTTCATTGTTAAAAGAGTTTGAAACTGCCCCTTTTTTAACGGCGGACGAAGAGTTAAAATTCTTGATAGGTTAAGCAAAAACGACAAAAAGCGGTTTTCGGAAAACGAATATGCAATTTTCGGTGCTATGCGATTATAATAAAGCCCCAACGCCTGAACGGGCTCATTGCCCGCGATAAAATACGCAACCTTATTCGACACGAGCTCGGGATAAAACAACAAATAAGCAAGCGACGGGCAGGCACAGGTGTTTCCGCTTAATGCATAAAGCCTTTTATAAACACGTCCGAGATCGTTTTTGCTGACCGAACGCGAAATAAACTCGACGGTTCCGAACGATTCTTTTGCGTTTTCGATGCTTTTCTTTGCGCTTTCGGACATGAACGGAATTTCCCACGTCAGCGCAAGAACGCGAAGCTTTTTAACCTTTGAAAGATAATAAAGCATAAAGGTTGAATCCTTACCGCCCGTGTAAAAGAGTGCAACGTCGAAGCGCGAGCGCTTTGAGCGAGGTATATCATCAACAAGCGGAACGAGGCTTTTCAGCATCTTTGTGTTTTCACGGGTTTGGCACATCGGACAGTTGCCCGATTCGTCGAATTCAATGCCCGGAATGATAAAATCATTTGCGCAACAGCTTTTGCAAAACCGTGCTTCCGAAAGACATTTCGGCGTTTTGCGCAGGCTTTCTGCTTTAACGACCTGATCGCCCACAAGATTTTCGAGAAGTTTGATTTCGTGCTCATTGAGCGTGCGCGGAAGCGTTTCAATTATTGCTTTCTGCTTTTTTGAAAGCTTAACGGTGTTTTTCAGCATATTAGGAGTGTTGCGCAAGCCGAAATATAACAAGCTGTCATTTTTAAGTTTCCAACGGTTTTGAAGATAATACACGCGTCTCACCTCGCTTTTTCAAGATAATTCTAACATAATATTTACTTTTGCGCAACGGCTTTTCGCATATACCAAAACAGAGCAGACCGAAAGTCTGCTCTGTTTTTCAAGCGCAATGATTTATTCTTCGATTTCTGCTTCGGGAGCGTTCTTTTTAACGCTTTCGATGCCGTTTTCGCAGCTGTCTTTTGCCTTATATCCCTCGGAAACAGCAATAACTTCGCCGTTCTTTGCTTTAAGGCGGAAGCGGTATTCACCTGCTTTGTCAACATACATTTCAAACTTAGGATGCTTTACGGTTTCGAAGCCCTCAACGGTTTGATCCTCTACACCGCCGACGCAGTTTGTTTTTACGCTTTCGATGCCGTTAAGGCAGGCAGCCTTTGTAGTGTAAACCTCTGAGGTTGCGATAACCTGACCGTTGGTAGCCTTAAGATCGAATTTGAAGCCGGTTGCGGTTTCTTTAACAACGAATTTTCCCATTTTTTGTGTTTCCTTTCATTTTTAGTTTCTGTTTTGATTATACACCCAAATAAGCTTATTGTCAATCACCTTGTTTGTAAACAAATAGCCGACGCGCATTTGATATTAAAGATTATAATATTTATCGAACTCGGCGGGATGAGGTATCGCGGCAAGCCGGCGGCACTCGTCGCGCTTTGTTTTGATGAAATTGCGAAGCAGCTCTTCGGGGAAAACGCCGCCCTCGGTGAGATATGCGTTATCCTTTTCAAGGCAATCGAGCGCTTCATCAAGCGAAACGGGAAGACCCTGAAGCTTTGCCTTTTCTTCCTCGGGAAGATTATAAAGGTTCATATCATAGGGACCCCAGCCGTTTGCATGGGGGTCGATTTTGTTTTTGATACCGTCGAGACCTGCCATAAGAAT